>JANOQS010000362.1:0-3475 GCA_031414975.1 Methylibium sp.
GCAGTGGCCTGGGCCAGGTTCGGCAGGGCGCCGGTGGCGGCCAGTGCGGCCAGGGCTTTGAGGAAGGTGTCGCGGCGCATGTTTGTCTCCTGACGTTGCAGAACATCTTGCTGCGGCAGCCGCTTCCCAAGCTTTCGCTGCGCTTTCATTTCGCACTCTGCAAGCTCAGGACTTTTACCCATCGGGCTTGCCCCAAGCGGGTAAGCGATAGGTCGATCTGAAAGGGTTTCGAAAGCCGCCCGTCGCGGCGACTTCCTAGCATCGCCAGCAGGGCCAGCCACGACGCACGAAGGAACCACCATGAACATCACAGGCATGCTGCACGGCGCCCGTCTTCTGAAGCTGGCGGGCTTTCCGACTCCCGAAATCCTGGGCCCCGACGCGAGCGAGGCACAGATCAAGGCGATGCTGGCCAAACATGGCCAGTTGTTCATCAAGCCGGTGTTCCGCGGCGGTGTGGGCAAGAAGGGCAAGGCCGGCCTGGTGGGCCGCGCCACCGATCTGAAGACCGCGCTGGCCGAGAAGGAACGCCTGTACTTCTGCGAGCACCACCACGGCAACCAGCACGCCAAATCGAACGGCGTGACCTTCGAGGCCGGCGTGCCGGCCGAGCACGAGGTGTACTTCTCGCTGACCGACAACACCCGCTACCGCGCGCCGACAATGACCTTGACGCACCACGGCGGCATGGACATCGAGGAGCTCGACAAGACCCAGATCGTCAGCGTGCCGTTCAACCCGCTCACCGGCTTGAAGGCCTTCGTGGTGGCCAATGCGCTGTCGGAGCTGAAAGCGCCCAAGGCCATCATCTCGCCGCTGGTGCAGCACCTGCCCAACCTGTGGGACCTGTTCCACGACTACGGCATGACCACCCTGGAGCTGAACCCGATCCGGCTGCGCGCGGATGCCAAGGGCCGGCTGACGCCGGTGGCCTGCGACTTCAAATGCGGTTTCGACCGCGACGACCCACGTTGGCAGCGGCTGGAATTGCCGGCCGAACTGTTCGCGGCCGACACGTCCGACTTCGAGCAGGAAATCAACACGCTGCGCACCTACCAGGGCCAGAGCGACGTCTATGTGATCAATCACAAGGGCACGATCCTCGCGCCGACTTTCGGCGGCGGCGCCAACTCGCTGGTGACCGAGATGCTGGGCGACGACGCGATCATCAGCTCCGACTTCGGCGGCAACCCGCCCTACGAAAAGATGAAGTCGGTGGCGCGCATCTGCTTCAAGCACTGGTTGAAGCAGAGCAATGTGCTGTTCATCATCGGCGGCAAGAGCAACAACACCGACATTTTCGAGACCTTCCGCGCGATGGCCGATGCGCTGCGTGAGCACTTCGGCAAAGTAGGCGCGCAGCCGCTGTATGTCGTGGTCGGCCGCGGTGGGCCGAACCTGGTGCGCGGCATGGCGGTGATGCGTGACACCTGCGAATCGCTGGGCATTCCCTACCGCATCTTCGGCTTCGACTCGGCGATGAGCGAGGTGGTGGACTACGCGCGCCGCGTCGATGGCTGGATGAGAAAGGGTGGCCGTGCCGAGATCGCAGCACGCATGGGCCTGGCCGCGCCGGCGGCCCAGTCCGCCTGACCCACAGACTTCCGAGGAGACCCTCCATGCGCAACAGCGTCGGCCCCTTCAAGTATTTCGTCGGCGTTGAATCGCTGGCCCAGATCGCCACCCGCGAAGACCGGGTGTGCGTGCTCAACATCCTCGGCGGCGAGTCGAGCGAGGTGACGCCGGTGGGCCATGCCTGGTCGGGCGGCAACGTGGTGTGCGGCACCTCGCCGGGACGCCGTGGCCAGGTGCTGGAGACAAAGGCCGGCAACATCCCGGTCTACAACAACGTGCGCGAGGCCATGGAGGCGGGCCATCGCTTCAACTGCGGCGTGGTGTACCTGCCGCCCTCGGCCGCCGACGACGGCGTGGTGGAGCTGATCCGCGTCAACCCCGACCTGGAGAAGATCTTCATCCCGACCGAAAAGATGAGCGTGCACGACGCGCGCGAGATTCGCGCGCTGGCGCAGGCACGCGGCATCGACATCTTCGGCGGCAACAGCCTGGGCGTGGCGGACAGCTGGAACCAGGTGCGCATCGGCGGTGCGCTCGGCGGCGACAGCCCGGGCGACACGCTGAAGAAGGGCTCGATCGCGATCCTGTCCAACTCCGGCGGCTTCACCACCACGATCGCGCAGTACCTGCGCATGGCCGGCTGGGGCACGACCACCCTGGTGTCATCGGGCAAAGACGTCTACATCCACTACGCGGCGCCCGAGTTTGCCCACGCCTTTGGCAACGACACGCGCAGCCAGGCCGCGGTGCTGTACTGCGAGCCCGGCGGTTACTACGAGCTCGACGCCGAATTCACCAAGCCGGTGGTGGCCTGCGTGGTCGGGCGCTGGAAGAGCAAGCTCACGCGCGCGGTCGGCCATGCCGGCGCGATGGCTGGCGGCGGCGACAACGCCGAGGCCAAGGAACGCTGGTTCATGGACAAGTTCGGCGTGAATGCGCTGTACACGCCCGACAACCCGGTGTGCTCGGCCCGGGGTGCGGTGGTGACCAACATCGCCGACATTCCCGCCGCGCTCACGGCGGTGATGAAGGCCAACGGCAAGAAGCCCGACTTCGCGCCCGAAGGCACGATGGAGCTCAAGCCCTGGTTCGGCTCGAACGCCGGTGTGAAGCTGCCGCCCGAGCTCGACCTGCCGGTGGTGCGTGCCGTCGCGCCGTACGACCAGCAGGTCGATTTGCTGGCGCGCCAGGTCGGGGCGGTGTTCGCGCGCGAAGCGATGAAGGATGCGTCAGCCGCGTCGCAAATGGATGCGAAGACGCAGGTCACGCGGCTGAACGGCGTGTCGGTGCTGGACGCAGCGCAGTATCCGCTCGAGGGCAACGTCGGCCTGGCCTTGCTGAAAGAGCCCGGCGGCGAGAACGACCGCAAGCTGGTCAGCGTCGCGGTGGGGGCGTTCCTCAACCTGCACGGCGATCCGACCCTGGCCGCCGCGCAGGCCTCACGCGAAGCCGGCAACGCGCCGAACGCGGTGCTGTGCGCGGCGCTGGCCATCGTCGGGCCGCGCCGCACCGAGCGCGCGCGTGCCAACGCTCGCGAATTGATCGAGCGTTTCGCAGCCGCCGGGCTGAAAGACGCGCTCGATGAAAACTTCAGGCTCGGCAGCTTGCTGGAAGCCGGCGGCGCGTCTCTGCTTGGCCTCCAACCCGACCCGCGCGCGCAGGCCATTCTCGACGGCCTGCGCGAACGCGGCGCACGTTCGGTGTTCGTGCGCTTCCTCGAATGCCTGGGCGGCCACCCGACCGCCGATGCCGTGCTGGCCGCCATCACCACCACCCTGGCCTGGGGCCCGCTGATGCGCAAACGCGTCTCGCGCCTGACGGTGGAATGCCTGCCGGCCTGGATGCAGATGTTCGGCACGCTGATCGGCGCGTCGGTCGACGCCTCGCGCCACGAACCCAC
>JANOQS010000363.1:0-11891 GCA_031414975.1 Methylibium sp.
ATCAAGCGCATCGGCTACGACAACACCGAGTACGGCATCGACTACAAGGGCTGCGCGGTGATGGTCTGCTACGACAAGCAGAGCAACGACATCGCCCAGGGCGTGGACCACGCCAGCGACGACCACCTGAACACCGGTGCCGGCGACCAAGGCCTGATGTTCGGCTACGCCTGCGACGAAACACCCGAGCTGATGCCCGCGCCCATTTACTACGCGCACCGGCTGGTCGAGCGCCAGGCGCAACTGCGCAAGGACGGCCGCCTGCCCTTCCTGCGCCCCGACGCGAAGAGCCAGGTCACGATGCGTTATGTGGACGGCAAGCCGCACAGCATCGACACCGTGGTGCTGAGCACCCAGCACGACCCGGACCAGAGCGAAACCTCGCACAAGATGAAGGCCTCGTTCGTTGAGGCCATCATCGAAGAGATCATCAAGCCGGTGCTGCCCAAAGAGTGGCTGAAGAACACCAAGTACCTGATCAACCCGACCGGCCGCTTCGTCATCGGCGGCCCGCAGGGCGACTGCGGCCTCACCGGCCGCAAGATCATCGTCGACACCTACGGCGGTGCCTGCCCGCACGGCGGCGGCGCCTTCAGCGGCAAAGACCCGAGCAAGGTCGACCGCTCGGCCGCCTACGCGGCGCGCTACGTGGCCAAGAACATCGTCGCCGCCGGCATTGCCAAGCAGTGCCAGATCCAGGTGGCCTATGCCATCGGCGTGGCCCGCCCGATGAACGTGACCATCTACACCGAAGGCACCGGCAAGATCAGCGACGAGCGCATTTCGGCTCTCGTCAACGAACACTTCGACCTGCGCCCCAAAGGCATCATCCAGATGCTCGACCTGCTGCGGCCGATCTACGAGAAGACGGCGGCGTATGGGCACTTCGGGCGCGAGGAGCCGGAGTTTGCTTGGGAGAAGACCGACAAGGCTGCAGTGCTGCGCGCTGCCGCCGGGCTGTAGGCAAGAGCTTTTCACTGTCGGGGCTCACGCCCGTCGCGCCAACAGACGCGACGGGCGTTTCTCCTTGGTGACGCAGCCTCAGGTATGCGCCAAAAAGAACCTGCTGAGTTCGCCTCGCAACCTCACCATGAAAACCGGCACGTCAGACATCCGCAATCTGCCCGCGTACGGTGCCGCAGAGGCCGCGCGGTACCTGCGCCTGCCCGCGGCCACGCTGCGGACCTGGCTGGTCGGGCGCGAGTATCCGCGTGGTGACGCGCATGCGACGTTCTACCTGCTCATCAAGCCCGCGAGCAGTCAGCCGCTGCAATTGTCGTTCTACAACCTGATCGAAGCGCACGTTCTTCGCGCTCTGCGCACTGAGCACGGCGTGGCCCTGGCCGAACTGCGCGCCGCCATTGCCTACGCCGAGCGCAAGCTCGGGTTGCATCGCCTGCTGCTGAGTCCCGAATTGCGCACCCACGCCGGGCAGGTCTTCCTCGACCGCTACGTTGAACTGATCAATCTGAGCGCCTCCGGCCAATTGGCCATGCGAAAGATGTTCGAGAGTCACCTGCAGCGCGTCGAATGGGACCACTGGAAGTTCCCGGTCCGGCTCTATCCGTATGTCGAGGCCTCCGCTGGCGGCGCCACGTCATCGATTGCCATTGATCCGAGCGTGGCATTCGGCCGGCCGGTCATCCGCCGCGCGGGCATCTCCACCGCGGCCATCGCCAATCGGCTTGATGCAGGCGAGACGATCGAGGCGCTGGCTGACGACTACGACCTGTCGCGCGACGAGATCGAGCAGGCCGTGCTGTATTCGCGGGCGGCGTGAGCCGCATCTACTTCACCGATCGCGATCTCGGGAAGCAATTTCCCCGCATCCTGTCGGAGGCCGGCATCCCGGTCGAACGACACGCCGATCTGTTCCTGCCAGACGGCTCCGATGAACAGTGGCTCGAACACTGCGGAACGAACGACCGGGTGGCCATCACACACAACAGTCGGATCCGCTACGTGCCCAACGAGCTGGCGGCCGTGAAGCTTCGGCGTGAGGTTGCTGATCGTCGTCGGTCAGAGCCCGACCGCGGAGCTTGCACGCAATTTTGTGCAGACGTTGCATCGCATCGAGTCGATGCTTGACGAACACAAGCCCCCGTTCATTCTCAAGGTCTATCGGCCGACACCCGCAGAAGTAGCGCTTGCGCCAGCGGCCTCCGGCCGCGTCGAACTCTGGTTCCCGAAGCGCTGAAGCTCGACGGGCACCACGCTGGCTCAGCCTCGGCTTTCGATCGGCGCGTCATGCAGCTGATGCTCGCTCCAGATTCAATGCCAGCAACCGCCGCAGGATTTCGTCGTCGGGCATCGTCGGCGTGTAGTCCGTCCACCCGTAGGCTGCGGCGACAGCGGCATCGAGCGCCTCGTGCGCCTGCGCGAGCCAGGCGGGGCGCTGGTTGTAGAGGTTGGTGAGCGTGCGCTTGGCCACCTCCTTCTCGAAGCCGGGTTTGGCGACGATGCGGTCCGGGTACGGCGAGGTGGTCATGCCCAGCGGCACGACTTCGGGCACGCGCTCGGTCCATTCCGGTGCGCTCGCTGGTACTGCCGGTCTTTGTGACGCCACGCTCGAAGCAGTAGTTGTCCGGGTCAGCGGGCTCGGGCACGTCGAGCACCCGGCACAGGTCGATGAAGTGCGCCTGCGCGCCGGCGCGCTCGTTCAGCTCGGCGGCCGGGCCGCCGGGGCCCCACTTGCGAATGAATGCCTGTGCCTGCACGCGTGCTCTCCCGAGGTGGCCGCGTGGCGCGGCTCGTCGCGCATTTCACCACGGGCGCGGCGGCCACAAGCAGGCCGCCACGTTGCGTTCAGCCGTGGCCCGTCGCGCTCACTCCACGAATTCGGCCCGCACCAGCTTCCACCCCTGAGCCAGCCCGCCGTTGCGCGAGCAGCCCAGCGCCTCGGGCGCGGCGCCCGGGGCAAGTTCAGTGCGCGAGCGGTCGCCCGTGCCGCTGCCGCCCACGGTGCGGTCGAGCCAGACGCGGATGCGGCGCGTCGGATGGCTGCTCTTCAAGAGAATCTGAACGCCGCTGCGCGCGACGCAGTTGCCGGCCGACTCTTCGACAAACTGAACATGGGCAGAGGCGCTCTCCTGCGCAGGCGCAGGCGTGGCGGCCAGGCACGCAACTGCGGCGACGGCCTGAAAGACGGCTCTGGCGGCGTGGCTGGCGAGGACTGGCATCAATCCGCCTTCAGGCCCAACACCCGAGCCGCCTTCATCAGTCGCGTATCGAAACATGCAAACGTCACCTCGCCCGGCATTTCGAGGTGTACCAGTTGCGCCGCCGCCAGTTGTACGGCGTCGTAGGCACGCAGCGCAAAGGTGTCGGCGTAGTCGCCCGCCAGTTCGACAAGCTCCTGCGTCACCTCCAGGGTGAGGTAGCGAGGCCAATCGGCCTCGAAGCGTACGCGCGCCAGAGCGAGCGCTCCGGCGTCCTCAGGATGCTCGCGCGCCCGCCGGGCCATTGCAGAAATGCACTCGGCCCACGCAATGCGGCACACCGCAACGATGTCGCTGGCGGCTGCCTGCTCGACGACCGCGTGGGTTCCTTCCTCGGCGACATACAACTTGACGAGCGCCGACGTGTCGCAGAACAGGATCAACCGCGATCCTCCAGGACCATCTCGCTCAGCGGCCTGCCGGTCGCCACCAGCCTCACGGCCGGTTGCAGCGCCGGCTTGCCACCGCGCCACTGTGCAGCACCGCGCGCCAGCAACCGGGCAACACCCGATGGCTCTGCCACCGGGATGCCGACGATACGTGCCACCGGTTTGTCATGCGACGTGATCTCGATGACCTCGCCCGCACGGGCCTGCGCGACATAGCGGGACAAACCCGCCTTGAGTTCATGCATCGCGATTCTCATTGAAGCCTCATTTTTGTTCACGCACCCGTCGAACGGACCCTATTCTAGGTTCGAAGGTGATGAATCGGGGCCGAACGGGTCGGACCACCGAACGGGCGCGTGGTGGCAGCCTGAAAATGCCGCCGGGTTGCGTTCAGCCGGCGTTCAACTCAGGCTCAATCCACCCACCACCAAGCCCGCGCCAGCCCGGTGAAGCGCGCGAACAGGCCGCTGTTGGCAAAGCGCCCGTCCAGCGGCGTGGCGGCACCGAAGGCCGCGTAGGCGCCGCTGCGTGACAGGGTCACCGGGCCGACCGATCCGGTCGCCTGGTTGGTCAGCGCGCGCAAATCGCCCGTCACCCAGTTCTTCAGCAGCGCATTGCTGACGCCGGTGACCCCCGCGCCGGCGCCCAGGTTGTCGGCCGCGGTCGAGAACGCGACCCAGTGGCCATCGGCCGACAAGGCCACGCGCTCGCCCTGGCCGAGCGGGCTGTCGGCGTTTCCCTGGGTGCCGGCCGCGTCGACGCTGGCGCGCACCACGGCGCCGGTCTGGGTGTCGACGACGAACACGTCTTGCAGGCCGTTGGTGTCGCCAGCCACCACGTTGCTGGCGGTGGTGGCATAAGCCACGTAGCGTCCGTTGCCTGAAATGGCCGGTGCGACCACGCGGCTGGCGCTCTCGGTGCCCTGGTTGCGCTCGCCGCCGCCGCTGGTGAGGCTCACGCGGGTGCGAGCGCCGCTGGTGGCGTCGAGCACGAAGATGTCCCACAAGCCGTTGGTGTCGCCGGCCACGATGTTGGATGCGAACGACCAGAACGCCAGGCGCTTGCCGTCTTCCGACAACGCGGGTCGCCCGCCGCCCACGCCCAGGCCACCAGCGTCGGCGCTGACGAGGGTGTTGGTGCCGCTGGCCAGGTCGCGCCGGTAGACGTTGATCGTGCTGGTGCCCGACACGCCGGCAGTCAGGTTGCTGGCGCCGCTGGAGAACGCAACCACCCTGCCGTCACCCGAGACGGTGGGCTCGAAGCTCTCGGCGTTGGCCTCGGCGCCGGCCGTGCCCACGCTGACGCGCTGGATGTCGGTCGGGTTCACCGCCGACCAGACGAAGATGTCGCGCACGGTGTTGGTATCGCCGCCCACCAGGTTGCTGGCATACGACTCGAACGCCACCGTCAGCCCGTCGGCCGAGAGGGCCGGCGCCCAGCTGTCGCCATTGCCTTCGGCGCCTGCTGCGTTGGCGCTGACGAGCACGGTCTGGCCGGTGAGCCTGTCGCGCCAGAACACCTGGCGGCGCGCGTTCGTGGCGCCGCCCATGCCGGCAGCGTTGGAGACGAAGGCGACGAAGCGGCCTTCGCCGTAACCCAACGGGGTGGCGCCCACCGCCCCGGCACTGCCGCCAATGACCGGGGCGCTGCTTTCGAAGTAGGTGGCGCGCACGGCGTCGTTGCTGCTGCGGCTGACCAGGTCGTGGGTCACTTCGCAACCCACGCGCACCACGGTGGCCCCGACCGGCATGGTGCCGGCGGCGCCCTTGTAGACCTGGCAGGTCTGGCCGGCGGGTGCGGTCTTGACGCTCACCTGGTAGGCCGCGCCATCGGCCAGCCGGGTGGCGAAGTTGAAGGGCGTCTCGTCGTACCGGTCGGTGTTGCCGGCGGAGGCGGTGACGGTGGCGGCCAGGTCGTCGCCGCCGTTGTTCTGCAGCACCAGTTGCGCACCCACCGGCCCGCGCACGGTGCCTACGAGCAGCGTGCCGGGTGCGGGTGCGGGTGCGGGTGCGGGTGCCGGTGCCGGTGCCGGTGCCGGCGCGGGAGCCGGCGCAGGAGATGGTGCGTTCCCTGTCGGATCGGGCTCAGACGTACCACCCCCGCACCCTGCGAGGGCAGCGGCCGTGGCGACGCTGGCCATCAGCGCGGTGATGCGATGGCGTGCCGCGGTGGCGCCAGGCCCGGTCGTGTCGGCCGCTTGGCCAGAAGAAGTTTCGGAATGAAGATGCTGCATGACGGCCCCCTGAGTGATACGCCGCAGCACCATGCTGTGGTCGTTGGGGGCAGTGTTCAGCGCACGCCGTTATGAATGCGTTATGGCGGCCCCCACGCAGTGGCGCGTCACCCGCCCAGCCGTGCCGCGAGCGCCTGCAACTCGCGATTGACCGGGTTGCGGTGCAGGAAGCTGTCTTTGAACGCGGCTGGCACATGCGCGTCGTGTACCGCGCGCACCCAGGCCAGCCCGTCGTGCGCGGCACGCCGGGCATCTGCAGCGCGGCCGAGCGAGTGCAAGGCCTGTGCGGCCACGAGCCACAGCTCGGGCAGGTAGAAGCTGTCGGGCTGGTAGGTGCGCGCCAGGTGCAGCGCCGCCTCGGCGTGCGGCAGGGCCCGGGCCGGCGCCTGCTGGCGCAACGCGCAGGCCGCGGCGCGCACGTGGCCGGCCAGCGCCACGCCGTAGCGTTCGCGGGCGCCGGCCCAGGCGGCCAGGCTGGCGGCCAGGGCCTCACCCTCGTCGGGCGGCACCAGGCGCGTGGCAAACAGGCTCGCGATGCGGTGGTAGATGTCGTTCGGGTTGGCGATGATCTGCAGCGCCTCGCGCATCAGCGGCAGGCCGTCGCGCCCCTGCTGCGCTTCGAGTTCGGCGCGGTGGACCAGTCGGATCATCGCCACGCCGCGCGGCAGGCCGGGGCGATCTTCGGCCAACAGCGGTGTCGCGCGCGCCGGCTGCCCGAGCTGCTGGAAGAGCACGACCAGGCGCTGCTCGGTCAGGGCCTTGTCGGAGTGCGAGCCGCCGCCGGCCTCGTAGCCGGCCAGAGCTTCTTCGAGCATCGGCAAGGCCTGGGCGTAGCGGCCCAGGTCGCGCAGCCGGTGCGCCACCGTCACCTGCATCTGCAGCACGCGCATCGAGGCGCCTTCACCGGCGTCGAGCGCCAGTTGGCGTGCGTGGGCGCCGGCCTGTGCGGCCTGCTGCACCAGGCCCATCTTGGCCTGCGTGGAGGCGGTGTTGGACATGGTCTTCCACAGCATGTCGCGCCGCCCGGCCCGCTGCGCCACGGCGAGCGCTTCGGCCCAGGCCGGCATCGCGTCGCGCAGGCGGTTGTCGTAGTCGAACGCCAGCGCGGTGGCCTCCCAGTATTCCCAGGCTTGCTCCTCCGCCTGCTCTCCCTTTTTATCCGGGCCGGCGAGCGCCCCCACCCGCGCTGCGTACGGCTCGAGCAGCGCCACCGCTTCGGCGGCCCGGCGCGCGTCGCACAGTGCACCCGACAGGACGATCGCGAAGCGCAACTCCAGATCATCGCGCCCGAGCGCGCGGGCGCTGTCGAGCGCGCGGTGGCCCAGGCGCAGCGCTTCGTCGATCTCGTAGCGCGTCATCGCCAGTTCCAGGCGCGTGTCCAGCGCTTGCAGACGCTGCTCATCGGTACTGGCGACCGCCTCCAGTTGCAGCACCGCGGCGTGCGCTTCCGCCCCCAGGTCGTTGGCCGACAAGGTGCGCGAGCGCTGCAGCAAGGCATCGAAGCGCTCCGCCGGCAGGCCCGCCCGCTCGAAACAGCGCGCCGCCTCGGCCAGCAACGCCGCCTGCTCGGCCAGACGCGCAGCGTCGCGCGAGCGGTCTGCCGCCGCCCGGTACGCCGCGCCCGCGGGCGCCCAGCGTTGCGCCTGGACCCAGTGGTGCGCCAGCCGCGCCGGCTCGCTGCTCCGCGCCTGCAGAAAAGCGGCGATCTCCGCATGCAACTGGCGCGCCACCGGCGCCGGCACCGAAGCGAGCGCGCTCTCGTAGATCAGGTCGTGCACGAACGCACCGTCGCGAAACACCTGCGCGGCTTCGAGCTCGGCGCACGGGTCGGCCAGGTCGAGCGTGCGCAGGCCCAGCACGTGTGAGGCCAGCTCGATGGAAAAGTCGCCCGCCGCCACCGCGGCGCAGCGCGCGAGTTGCACGGCCGGCATCGACAACTGCCCGATGCGGCGCTCGATCAACGCCGCCACGTTGCCCACCACCGGCAGGTGCGCCGGCAGCAGCGCGGTCGGCAGGCGCCCCGGTTGCATCAGCCAGGCTTTCACCGTTTCCAGCAGAAACAGCGGGTTGCCGCCGCTGTGGCGCAACAACATCGGTGCCGCCTGGTCCACATCCAGGCCGCCGATGCCGAGCGACGCCACGAGCTCGGCCACCTGCGCCAGCGTGAGCGGCGCCAGCACGATGGGGGCCACGTCGGCCTGCGCGGTGAGGCCGGCCAGCAGCGCACGGCCCGGTTCGCCGACTTCGGCGCCCCGCGCAGCCATCAGCCAGCGCCGTTGCGAGCCGGCCGACACGTACTGCAGCAGCTCGATGCTGGCATCGTCGGCGAAGTGAAGGTCGTCGAACACAAAGCCGTCGATCACCAGCGCGGGGCATTCCAGTGCCGCCGCGACGGCGTTGAAGAAGCGCGTTCGCGCCTCGGCCGCGACCATCGCAGGGGCCTCGCCCAGCTCGGGCAGCAGCCTGGCCAGTTCGCGGCGCACCGCCGGCTCGAGCTCGGCAATCGCGGCGCGCGGCAACTGGCGCAACAGGCGCGACATCGAGGCGTACACCACGCGCGCGTCACCCGGCCGGGCTCCCACCACCAAGGTGCGCCCGCGCGATTGCGCAAAGTCGGTGAGCAGCCGCGTCTTGCCCATGCCGGCCTCGCCGGTGACCACAGCGCAGCGGCCGCCGTCCCAGGCCTCGTGCAACGCGGCCCACGGCTGTTCGCGGCCGACCAGCCGCGGCGGGCGCAACACCGCAGCCGGCACACGCCGCGCGGCCGGGCCGGTGGGGTCCGGCGCGACGGCGCGGCCCGCCTGGGCGATGGTGTCGAGCAGCGCCAGCGTGTCGGCCGACGGCGGGGTGCCGACTTCGTCCTTCAAGGTTCGTTCACAACGGTCGAAGGCCAGCAGCGCGGCGGCACGGTCGCCGGCCAGGTAGTGCAGGCGCATCACGCGGCAGTGCGCTTCTTCGGACAGCGGCTCCAGCGCCAGCAGTTCGTTGGCGTGCGACAGCGCATCGGCCAAGTCGCCCGCGTGCTCGGCCAGCTCGGAAAATTCGATCAGCGACTGGCGCACGCGCGCACGGCGGCGTTGGCGCTGCTGCGCCAGCCAGGCCACGAGCTCGACGCCGAACTCGTGTGCCGCATCGCCCAGCACGCCGTCCGATTCGTGCAGATCGTGGGACACGCCCGCGGCGAGCGCGAGCGTCGCGCTGCCCGTCACCAACTCCACACCGAACTGCCTCTTGAGCTGGAACAGGCGCTGGCGCAGCGCATTGCGCGATGCCTCGGGCTCGCTGTCGGGCCACAACAATTGGGCCAGGCGCATGCGTGGCGTGGGGCCCTCCAGCGCCAGCCAGCACAACAACGCGGCGTCGCGCAAGGCCAGCGGCATTGCATCGCCGCCTTGCGGCACGGCCTGGGGAGATCCGCTGAGACTGAGTTGCATTGGACAAGGGGCGTCGTGCTCGGTCGATGCTACCGTCTGCGACCTGCAGGCGTTGTAATGCGGCAAGCGTTATGCGAGCGTTATGACGCGCCCGCACACCGCCGCAGCGGCATCTTCGGCATGATGGCGGCATGCCCATCACCCTCGACCACCTGCGCCGTTACGCCATCGCGCGCAGCTTGTTCAAGCCGACCACCTTGCCGCGCGCCATCAGCAAGCTCGGCTTCGTGCAGGCCGACCCGATCCGCGCCCCGGCACGCGCGCAGGACCTGACCCTGCGCCACCGTGTGCTCGGCTACTGCGCTGGTGACCTGGAGCGCCGCTACCCGCGCCTGAAGGTCGAAGAAGACTTCTTCGTCAACTACGGCTTCATCGCGCGCGAGCACCACGCGCTGATGCACCCGCGCACCGCACGCGCCGAGTGGTCGGCGGCGCGCTGGAAGCAGGCGCACGCGGTGCTGGCCTTCGTGCAGGAGCGCGGCGCGGTGCACCCGCGCGAGGTCGATGCGCACTTTTCACACGGCAAGGTGCAGAACTGGTTCGGCGGTTCTTCCAACGCCTCGACCCAACTGCTCGACGGCATGCACTACCGCGGCCTGCTGCGCATTGCGCGGCGCGACGGCGGGGTGCGCGTCTACGCCGCCCGCGAACCCACGCCAGCCCCTGCCGATATGGCCGAGCGGCTGGCCCGGCACGACGCGCTGGTGAACCTGGTGGTGGCCAAGTACGCGCCGCTGCCGGCCGCGTCGCTGGGGCAACTGGTGAGCCACCTGCACGGCGGCGGGGTGCCGCAGTGGCGCGACGACCGGGCCGGCGCACTGCAGCGCGCGCGGGCACGGCTGGTGGCGGAACGCATCGACGGCGTCGTCTCGCACTGCCCGGCCGGCGTCGACCCGCACTCGCGCAGCCACCGGCTCGACGACGAGGTGCGCCTGCTGGCGCCGTTCGACCCGGTGGTGTGGGACCGGCGCCGCTTCGAACTGTTGTGGGGCTGGGCCTACCGCTTCGAGGCCTACACGCCGGCGCCGCAACGCGTGCGCGGCTACTACGCACTGCCGCTGTTGTGGCGCGATCAGGTGATCGGCTGGGGCAACCTGGCCGTGCGCGACGGCAAGCTCACGGCCGAATTCGGTTACCAGAGCGGACACGCGCCGCGCGACCGGGCGTTCCGCGCCGGGCTGGCGGACGAGCTGGAACGCATGCGCGCCTTCCTCGCGCTCGCCTGAGCGGCACGGCCTGCGGCCGAACGGGCGGCCGGGCAACGGGCGACCCGTCGCGCTCAAGTTGGCGCGCGGCCGGCCGATATCCGTACACGCCTCCAAAGCATGACCCATGCCCACCGACAACGGCTCAGCCCTGACCATCCTGGTGGTCGACGACGACAGCGCCGTGCGCGTCCGGCTCGCGGCGCTGCTGGACGCGGCCGGCCACCGGGTGATCGAGGCGCACAACGCGCTCTGGGCGCTGGAGCTCTTCGGCCGCCACCGGCCGGACCTGGTGCTGCTCGACGTGGTGATGCCCGAATTCGACGGCTACTGGCTGGCACGCCAACTGCGCGAGCGCGAAGCGGGGCAGTGGACGCCGATCATCTTTCTCTCCGGCCGCGACCACGACGAGGACCTGGCGCGGGGCCTGGAATCCGGTGGGGACGACTATCTCTTCAAACCGGTCTCGCCGGTGGTGCTGGCGGCCAAGCTGCGCGCGATGCGCCGCCTCATGTGCATGCAGGGCCGCTTGCTGGAGCTTTCTGCGCAGTTGCGCGCCAGCAACCAGCATCTGCAGCACCTGAGCGAACACGACCCGCTGACCGGCCTGCTGAACCGGCGCGGCTTCGATGAACGGCTCGCCGAGGCGGTTTCACAGGCACGCCGCAGCGGCCAGCCGCTGACCTTGATGATCTGCGACCTGGACCATTTCAAAAGCTACAACGACAACCTGGGCCACGCTGCGGGCGACACCTGCCTGCGGCACGTGGGCAGCCTGATCCGGCAGATGTGCCGGCGCCCGACCGACCAGGCCGCCCGCCACGGCGGCGAGGAGTTCGCGCTGATCCTGCCGGACACGCCCAAGTCGGGCGCCATGACCCTGGCCCGCGCGATGCAGCGCATCTTCGACCTGGCTGCGTTGCCGCACCCGGGGTCGGCGGTGGCCGCGCACGTGACCTTGTCGGGCGGCTTCACGACCTGCGTTCCCGACGACGCAACGACGCTCGAAGGGTTGATGATGCGCGCCGACCAGGCGCTCTACGTGGCCAAGGCCAAGGGCCGCAACCGCTACTTCAGCTTCGAGATGCAGATGGACACGCTGGAGCAGATCAACGCGGCGTGAGCGCGGCGACGATAGCGCGCGCCACCTCGGCAAAGCCTGCACCACGCTCGCCTTGCGTGAGGTAGCGGGGCCAGACCGCGAGTTCGGGCGCGTGAACTTCAGATCCGCAGAGCCGTGTCGACCGTCACCCTCAGATTCCTGATCCGAGCCTATGATCGACCAGTGCGGGTCTGGATGTTGTCGCTGACGCTGAGCACCGGATGCTCCTTCGCGATCCCATCGCGCAACTGGCACCCGACGATCGAAGACGGCGAGACCGAGCTGTCGTGCCCGAGCTACGCATGGCCGA
>JANOQS010000364.1:0-10654 GCA_031414975.1 Methylibium sp.
TTGAAGCGCCCGGCGTAGGCCACTTCGAGCTTTTCAAGCACCGGCCCGAGCGACTTGCAGGGGCCGCACCACGGCGCCCAGATGTCGAGCAGCACCGGCTGCTCGACCGAGGCGTTGATGAGCTCGGCTTCGAAGTTCTGAATCGAAATGTCCAGCATGTTCACGGGTCCGCGGTGAGTGTTTGGCCAGTGTCTGACCTCTGGGGATGATGGAGCCGGCCGGCCTACAATTCAAGGCTGATCCGACACTTGGAGCCGTTCGAATGAACCACGCGCCCGTGGTGGTCGGCGTGGTCATGGGTTCCAGCAGCGACTGGGACACCCTGCGCGCTGCCACCGAGATTCTCGCCGAGTTCGGGGTGCCGCATGAAGCGCTCGTCGTCTCGGCGCACCGCATGCCCGACGACATGTTTGCCTACGCGCAAGGCGCGGCCGGGCGCGGCCTCAAGGCCATCATCGCCGGTGCCGGCGGCGCGGCCCATCTGCCGGGCATGCTGGCGGCCAAGACCACGGTGCCGGTGCTGGGCGTGCCGGTGGCCAGCCGGCATCTGCAGGGCGTCGATTCGCTGCATTCGATCGTGCAGATGCCCAAAGGCATTCCGGTGGCCACTTTTGCGATCGGCCTGGCGGGTGCGGCCAACGCGGCGCTGTTCGCGGTGGCGATGCTGGCCAATGAAGATGCCGCGCTGCGCCGCAAGCTCGACGCCTACCGGTTGCGCCAGACCGAGGCCGCGCGCGCCATGACAGCGGAGCTGAAGTGAGCAGGTTCATCGCACCCGGCGCCACCCTGGGGGTGATGGGCGGCGGCCAGCTCGGCCGCATGTTCGTGCACGCCGCGCAGCAGATGGGTTACTTCACGGCGGTGCTCGACGCCGATCCGGCCAGCCCGGCCGGCGGCGTGGCCAACTACCACATCCAGGCCGGCTACCTCGACGAGCAAGGCCTGGCGCAGCTGATGCAGCGCAGCGCGGCCATCACCACCGAGTTCGAGAACGTGCCGGCAGCGGCGCTGCTCACCTTGGGCGCGCAGCGCCAGGTGGCGCCGGGCGCCGAGGCGGTGGCCATCTGCCAGGACCGGGCGGCCGAGAAGGCCTATTTCTCGCGCAGCGGCGTGCCCTGCGCGCCGCACGCGCTGATCGCCACGGCCGACGCGCTCGCCGCGGTTGGCGCCGACCTGCTCCCCGGTATCCTGAAGACTTCGCGGCTCGGTTACGACGGCAAGGGCCAGGCCCGCGTGAGCACGCGCACCGAGCTCGACGCGGCGTGGGCGGCGCTGGGCAGCGTGCCCTGCGTGCTGGAGCGCCTGTTGCCGCTGGCGCTCGAAATCAGCGTGATCGTGGCGCGCACTGCCGACGGCCAGGTCGTGCACCTGCCGGTCCAGCAGAACCTGCACCGCGGTGGCATTCTGGCCGTCACCCAGGTGCCGGCAGCAGAGGTGGCGGCCGAGTTGCAGCACGCGGCGGCGCAAGCCGCGCAACGTTTGGCCGAGGCGATGGAGTACGTCGGCGTGTTGTGCGTCGAGTTCTTCGTGTTGCAAGACGGCTCGCTGGTGGCCAACGAAATGGCACCGCGCCCGCACAACTCCGGCCACCACAGCATCGACTCTTGCGACGTCTCGCAATTCGACCTGCAGGTGCACACGCTCACCGGCGCGCCGCTGGTCGCGCCGCGCCAGCATTCGCCCTGCGTGATGCTGAACCTGATGGGCGATCTTTGGTTTCGCCAAGGCGACCGTGAAGTCGCGCCCGACTGGGCCGCGGTGCTGGCTATGTCCGGCACCCACCTGCACCTGTACGGCAAGGCCACGGCCCGGCCGGGGCGCAAGATGGGCCACCTGACCGTCACCGCAGCGCGCGCCGACGCGGCCCGTGCCGTGGCGCTGCAGGCCGCGCAGGTGCTGGGGATCGAGGCGTTCTGACCCGTGCTGCTTGACGGACACGATGCCGCGGCCATCGCCCAGGCCGCCGCCGCACTGGCCGTGGGCGAACTGGTGGCGTTTCCCACCGAGACGGTCTACGGCCTGGGCGCGCGCGCCGATGACGATGCCGCCGTTGCCAAGATCTTCGCCGCCAAGGGCCGCCCGGCCGAGCACCCGCTGATCGTTCACGTGGCCGACGCTGCCGATGCGATGGCGTTTGCGGCCGCCATGCCGGCGGTGGCGCAGCGCCTGATTGATGAACTCTGGCCCGGGCCGCTGACGATCATCGTCGAACGCGCTGCCGGCGTGGCCGGGGCGGCGGCGGGCGGGCAGGGCAGCATCGGCCTGCGCTGCCCGGCGCACCCTGTTGCCAAGACTTTGCTGACGGCGGCGCGTGCCCTGGGTGTGATCGGTGTGGCGGGGCCGAGCGCCAACCGCTTCGGCCGCATCAGCCCGACACGTGCCGCACATGTTGCCGAAGAATTCGGCCAAACGCTGCTGGTGCTCGACGGCGGGGCCTGCCGGGTCGGCATCGAATCCAGCATCGTAGACTGTTCGCGCGGGCGGCCGGTGCTGCTGCGCCCCGGCGTGCTGACGCGGGCGCGGCTCGAGGCCGCTGCCGGCGAACCGCTGCACGAGCCCGATGCCGACTCGCCGCGCGCCTCGGGCACGCTGGCGGCGCACTACGCCCCGCGCGCCAAGTTGCGACTGATGCCCACCGCCACCTTGAACACCGCGCTGGAGTTGCTCGGCGAGCAGCCGCCGAGGCTGGCGGTATATTCGCGCAGCTTGCCGGCCAACGCCGGGCGGGGTGTGTTGCACCGGCGCATGCCGGCGCGCCCCGAGGCGGCGGCGCATGAGTTGTTTCAGGTCTTGCGCGAACTCGACGCCCAGGGCGTGCCGCTCATCTGGGTGGAAGAACCGCCGCCCGACCCCGAATGGGACGGCGTGCGCGACCGCCTTCAACGCGCTGCGGCATCCTGACCCGCCGGCCCCGACTGATTTTTTGGAGTACCGAATGAGATTGATGAACAGGGCTGCGCAGGCCGCGGCGTGGGGCGCAGGCGCGGGGCTGTGCAGCCTGCTGGTTTCGTGCGGCGGTGGCACCCAGGTGGAGAAGTTCGTTCCGACCCGCCTGATCGTGCTGGGCGACGAGACCAGCGTGATCAACACCGACGGCACCAAGTACAGCATCAACGGCCCTGCCTCGGCCACCGACCCCACGCTCGACTGTCGCACCAACCCGACCTGGGTGCAGGTGCTGGCCGGCGCGTACGGCATGGTGTTCGCGCAGTGCAACCCGAATGCGATCGCGGTCCGCGCGCTGACCCTGTCGGCGCCTGGCGCCAAGGTGGCCGACATTGCCGCCCAGGCGGCCCAGGTGGGGCCACTCACCGGCTTCGAGCTGGTCACGGTGCTGGCGGGGGCCAACGACATCCTGGCGCAGTACGCGCGCTACCCCGCGGTCAGCGCAGATCAACTCAGTGCCGAACTCGAAGCCACCGGTGCCGCGCTGGCGGCGCAGGTCAATGCCTTGGCCGACGCCGGTGGCAAGGTCATCGTGGCCACGGTGCCCGACCTGGGCCTGTCGCCGTTTGCCTACGCCGAACGGGCTGCCCACACCGACACCGACCGTGCCGCGCTGCTGTCGCGCCTGACCCTGCGGCTGAACGCCAAGCTGCGTGCCAACATCGTCAACGACGGACGCCGCATCGGCTTGCTGCTGGCCGACGAACTGGTGCAGACGGTTGTCAAGTTCCCGGCCAGTTACGGCTACGCGAACGTCGTCTCCGCCGCTTGTCTGAGCACGGCGGTGCTGCCGGGCTGCAACACCACGACGCTTCAGCCGGCCGTCGGCACGGTGGCAGCGGCCGGCTCGTTCACCTGGTTGTGGGCTGACGCCACGCACCTGAGCCCGGGCGGCCACAACCAGCTCGGAGCGCAGGCGGCCTCGCGCGCGGCGGGCAACCCGTTCTGATGGCACCCTGCCGGATCAATTCAGATAGTCCGGCGGTGGCAGCGTGTCGTTGAAGGTCCACTGCACCAGCGCGTCCAGCGCCGGCCGCGCGGCGCCGGCGTTGGGGTGGTTGACCACTGCCACCAGCACGTAGCGACGCCCGGAGTTGGCCAGCACGTAGCCCGCCACGGCGGTCACGTCGCGCAAGGAGCCGGTCTTCAGGTGGGCCCGGCCTACGGCGGTGCGCGAGCGGCGCAGCGTGCCGTCCACCCCGTTGAGCGGCAGCGAGCTCAGCAGCTCGGGCATCACCGGGCTGGCCCACGCCACCTGCAGCAGCCGCGTGATCGCCTGCGCGCTCGCACGCGAGTCGCGCGACAGGCCCGAGCCGTTGTCGATGACCACGCCGGCCGCCGCCGGCCCGAGCCGCTGTGCCATCCACTGCCTGAGCACCTGGCGCGCAGCCGCGGGCGTGCCGGCGCTGCCCTGCGTCAGCCCCAGGGTCAGGAACAACTGCTGCGCCATCACGTTGTTGCTGAACTTGTTGATGTCGCGGACCACCTCGGCCAGCGCCGGGGAGCTGAGCTCGAAGCTCGGCGGTCCGGCCGGCGCCGCGCCATCGCGCACCGTGCCGGCCAGCGTGCCGCCCATTTCGCGCCACAGGCCGGTGAGCGCACGTTCGTTGTAGGCGCGTGAGTCGCCGTGCGCAAGGGTCCACTGCTTTTCGCCGCACGATGACGGGAACGCGCCGTTGAACTGGATGTGCAGGGGATCGGCCAAGTGGGCTTTCAAGCCGCCGCGCCAGTCGTTGCAGACGCCTTCGACCAGCGGGATGTTGGGCGGCTCGACCCGCACCCCTGCCAGGCTCGGGTCCACGCCGACCCAGGCCACGCCGCGCGCCGGGTCGGGCGTGAAGCTGAACACCACCGACTTGTAGCTCAGCAGCAGCGCGTCGGCGCCCACGTTGTAAGGGCGCAGCGGCTCGCCGTCGAAGTCGCCCGGGTTCTGGTCCGGCGCGGCAAAGGCGCTGCGGTCGAGCACGATGTCGCCCCGGATCTGGGTCACGCCGAGTTGCTGCACCCGGCGCATCAGAAGCCACATGCGTTCGAGCACGAGCTTGGGGTCGCCATTGCCCTTGATGACGAGGTTGCCGTCGAGCACGCCGTCTTTCACGCTGCCCTGCAGCCAGACCGGCGTGGTCCAGGCCCAGGCCGGGCCCAGCAATTCGAGCGCGGCGTAGGTGGTGAACAGCTTCATCACCGAGGCCGGGTTGACCGGCTGCTCGGCCTGCCAGGCCAGCCGTGGCCGGCGCGCGCCCACTTCCTGCACGCTGAACACCAGCGCTTCGGCCGGCACCTTGGCGCGTTCCAGCGCGGTTTCCACTTCCAGCGGCAGGGCACGCGGGGCCGCCGAGAGCGGTGCCTGCAGGCCCGTGGAAAGGACCAGAGCGAGGACCGGAGCGACGAGCGTGAATGCCTTGTTGAACACGCAGCCATGATCGCACGCCGCTAAACTGTGTCGATGTGCTGTACGCGCCCCCATGCAGCCATCCCAAGCAATATGAACGCCCTGCTGGCCTTTGACACCGCCACCGAACAGATGAGCATCGCGCTGGCCGTGGCCGACCGCGTCTGGACGCATGAAAGCGCTGGCGGCGCACTGGCTTCGGCGGCACTGATCCCGTCCATCCTGAGGCTGTTGAGCCAGGCCGGCATGACCTTGCGGGAGCTCGATGCCATCGCCTTCGGCCGCGGCCCCGGCGCCTTCACCGGCCTGCGCACAGCCTGTTCGGTGGCGCAGGGCCTGGCCTTCGGCGCGAACAAGCCGGTGTTGCCGGTCGACACCTTGCTGGTGGTGGCCGAAGACGCTCGCGCCGGATCTGCGGCGTGGCACGGCTGGGTCACGATGGATGCGCGCATGGACGAGGTCTATGCCGGCCACTACCGTTTTGCGGCCGGCCAGTGGGAGGTGCTGGGTGCGCCGCGGCTCACCACGCCGCAAGCCTTGAACGTGCTGTGGCAGGCCGCACCGCCCGACGCTGTGGCGGGCAATGCGTTGACCGCCTTTGGCGACCGGCTGCAAGCGGGCGCAGCACGCCGCTTCGACCTTGCCATGCCGCGCGCCGCCGCCATGTTGCCGCTCGCGCGCCGGCTGTGGGCGCAGGGCGGGGCGGTGGATGCCGCGCAGGCCTTGCCCACTTATCTGCGTGACAAGGTCGCATTGACCACCGCCGAGCGCGAAGCGGCGCAGGCCGCCAAGGTGGCGATCGGCTGATGAGCGCCGTGCTGCAGGAACCCGTGCTGCTGCCGATGACGGCGCCGCACCTGGACGCCGTGCTCGCCATCGAGGCGGTGGCGTACGAGTTTCCGTGGAGCCGCGGCAACTTCGTCGACTCGCTGGCGGCCGGCCACGTGGCGCAGATGTTGTGCGGCCCGCGCGGCGAACTGCTCGGCTACCTGGTGGCGCTGCCGGGCTTCGAGGAAATGCACTTGTTGAACCTGACCGTCGCGCCGGCCGCGCAGAGCCGTGGCCACGCGCGCTGCATGCTGGCCTGGCTGGTGGCCTTGTGCCGCCGCCAGGAGGCCCGGCAACTCTGGCTCGAGGTGCGCGAGAGCAATGCGCGCGCCCGGCGCATCTACGAATTCTTCGGCTTCGCTGAAATCGGCAAGCGCAAGGGCTACTACCCCGCGCCGGTGGGCCGGCGTGAAGATGCCGTGGTGATGGGCCTGCCGATCATGGAGGTGCCCGGTGCGCTGGACTGAACGACAGCGCGCCATGCTGATGGAGATCGGCGTGCGCCTGTGGCCCGAGGCAGCGGACGCGGAGCCGGTGCTCGTGGAACTGGCGCCGCCGCCCGCAGCCAAGGCGCCTGTTCTGAGGTCGGTCGCAACGCCGGTCGCAGCCGCGCCCGCGGCACCGGCGCCTGCCGCACCCGCGCCGCGCCCGCCGCCCTCCGGCATCGCCGCGATGGACTGGCCCGAACTGCGCGACACGGTGGCGGCCTGCACCGCCTGCAAGCTGTGCCAGGGCCGCAAGCAGACGGTGTTCGGCGTCGGCCACGCCCGAGCGCACTGGATGATCGTCGGCGAAGCGCCGGGCGAGCAGGAAGACCAGCAGGGCGAGCCCTTCGTCGGCAAGTCGGGCCAGTTGCTGGACAACATGCTGCGCGCCATCGGCCTGACCCGCCAGCCTGCCGCCGCGCCGCAACAGGTCTACATCGCCAACACCCTCAAGTGCCGCCCGCCCGGCAACCGCAACCCGCAGCCCGACGAGCTGGCGCAGTGCGAGCCCTTCCTGATCCGCCAGGTCGAGCTGGTACAGCCGAAGATCATTCTCGCGATGGGCCGCTTTGCGGTGCAGAGCCTGCTGCGCAGCAGCGAGCCGATCGGCCGCCTGCGGGGGCGGGTACACGACTACCACGGCGTGCCGCTGATCGTGACCTACCACCCCGCCTACCTGCTGCGCAGCCTGGAGGAAAAGGCGCGTGCTTGGGACGACCTGTGCCTCGCCGTGGAGACCGCGAACAGACCGTGAATGGACCGTGAAGGTCTGCACGGCGCGGTGACACGCCGCCGCAACGTGTGGCTTGTCGTGCACAAACCCGCGACTATCATCACTCCCACAGGCCAGCCGACGAGCACCACGCACAGCCCTTGATGACCATCGCTCCACCCTCGCGCACCGGCGAACGGTCCCCTTGGGACGAACTGCCCGGCATGGTGCAGTTGCTGGAGCCGGACGGCGCGGCGCGCTACGTCAATGCCGCACTCGCCGCCTTCATGGGCATGAGCGTCGAGCAGGCGCTGGGCCACGGCTGGCATGCGGCGCTGAGCGCCGAATCGCACCAGGCCCTGCTGGCCGCGCTGGGCAACGAGCGCGATTTCACGATGCCGCTGCAATGGCGCCAGGCCGACGGCCAGACGCGCTGGGTCGAGTGCCTGGCGCGCTGGTCACCCGAGCGCGGCGACTTCTTGTGCCTGCTGCGCGACGAAACGCTCGGCCGGCGCGTGCTGAGCCATGCGCAAGACCAGGCCGACCTGTTCCGCCTGATGACGGACAACGTGCCGGTCATGATCGCCTACTACCGGGCCGGCGACTTTCAGTGTCAGTTTGCCAACCTGGGCTACGCGCGCACCTTCGGGCACGACGAGAAGTCGATCTTGGGGCTGACCCTTGCGCAAGTCATCGGCGACGACGCGGCGCACCAGATCGACCCCGAACTGCAGGCCGTGCTGGACCAGCGCCGCCCGGTGGCCTACGAACGCACCTTGCTCAACGCCGACGGCAGCACGCGCTGGATCGAGGTCAACCTGCTGCCGCACCTGAACCCGCAGGCCGAGGTGATCGGCGTGTTCGTGCTGATCTCCGACATCACCAAACACCGCCTGGCCGAGCAGGCGGTGCGCGACTCGGAAGGGCGTCTGGCGCAGTTCATGCAGGCCAGCACCGAGGGCATCGTGTTCCACAAAGACGGCATCGTGGTCGACGCCAACCCGCCGATGTGCGAGTTGATCGGCCTCACGCTCGACGAGATGCGCGGCCGCCCGACGATCGACTTCATTGCCCACGAACAGGTGGCCAAGGTCGCCGCGGTGATGGCCTCGGGCCAGGAGACCGCCTACGAGAGCGTGCTGGTCGGCAAGGCCGGCCAGCGCATCCCGGTCGAGTTCATCGTGCGCACCATGCTGCGCAATGGCGAGCGCATGCGCATGACCATCGTGCGCGACCTGCGCGACCGGCATGCCGCCCAGGCGCGCATCCACCACCTGGCGCACCACGACACCTTGACGGGCCTGCCCAACCGCATGTCCTTCATGGAGCAGCTTGACCACACGCTGCTCGGCGCGCGCAAGAACGGTTCGCGCCTGGCGCTGTTGTTCATCGACCTGGACCACTTCAAGCGGGTCAACGACTCGCTCGGCCATTTGGTGGGCGACACCTTGCTGCGCACCGTGGCCGCGCGCATCACCTCCAGCTTGCGCGCCACCGACATCGTGGCGCGTTTTGGCGGCGACGAGTTCATGGTGCTGCTGCCCGGCCTGCCTGTTTTTCAAGGTCTGTCACAAGGCCTGCACAGCGAGCGCGGCACCGACGTGGAAGAGGTGGCGCAGAAGCTGCTCGCCGCCATCGAGGTGCCGCTGATCGCCGAAGGGCGGCCGATCTCGGTCACGCCGTCGGTGGGCATCGCGATGTTCCCCGACGACGGCGATTCGCCGCACGAACTCGTCAAACATGCCGACACCGCGATGTACCTGGCCAAGTCGCGCGGGCGCGCCAACTACCAGTTCTTCGACCGCGGCATGGCCAGCGCCGCCTATGCCGCGCTGGTGATGGAAGGGCAGCTCGCGCAGGCGCTCGAGCGTGGCGAGTTCGAGCTGTACTTCCAGCCCCAGGTCACCGCGCATGTGGGTGGTCAAGGCGGTGCGCTGGTGGGTGCCGAGGCGCTGATCCGCTGGAACCACCCCGAGCGCGGCCTGCTGCTGCCCAACGAGTTCATCCACCTGGCCGAGCGCCAGCGGCTGATGCTGCGCATCGGCCAGTGGGTGCTGCAGGAGGCGGCGCGTTGCATCAAGCGCTGGCACACGATCGAGCTGGGCGTGCCGACGGTGGCGGTGAACCTGTCGACCCTGCAGTTCCTGTCCCCCGGCTTCATCGACGCCGTGGCCCAGGTGCTGCCGGCCGACGGGCTGGACAGCGGCATGCTGGAGCTCGAGCTCACCGAGCGCATGCTGATGGACGACATGAGCGAGGTGAAGCAGCGGCTGATGCGCCTGCGCGCGATGGGCCTGAGCATTTCGGTCGACGACTTCGGCACCGGCTACTCGTCGCTCGGCCACCTGAAGCACCTGCCGATCGACAAGCTCAAGATCGACCGCTCGTTCATCCGCGACCTGCCGGACGCGCGCGACTCGGTGGCGATTGCGTCGGCCATCATCCAGATGGGGCGCAGCCTGGGCATGACGGTGATTGCCGAAGGTGTTGAAACGGCGGCCCAGGGCGAATTCCTGGCCGCGCAGGGCTGCGACGAATTGCAGGGCTTCCTGATCAGCCCGGCGCTGCCGCTGGTGCAGTTCGAGGCCTGGGTGCTGGAGCGGCGGGCGCGGCGCGAGACGGGCGGACCGACCCCGCCTGGCGTCACTTCTTCTTGACCGGCCGGCTCCAGCCTTCGATCGACATCTGCTTGGCGCGCACCACGGTGAGCTGGCCGGCCGGCGCGTCCTTGGTCACGGTCGAGCCGCCACCGATGGTGGCGCCGGCGCCGAGCCTGACCGGCGCGACCAGCACGCAGTTGCTGCCCACATGCACATCGGCTTCGATGACCGTGCGGTGCTTGTTCGCGCCGTCGTAGTTGGCGGTGATGCTGCCGGCGCCGTAGTTCACGCGCTCGCCCACCGTCGCGTCGCCCAGGTAGGCGAGGTGGTTGGCCTTGGCGCCGCGTGCGAGCGTGGAATTCTTGACCTCGACGAAGTTGCCGATGTGCACGTCTTCGGCCAGGTCGGCACCCGGGCGCAGGCGCGCGAACGGGCCGATCAGCGCACCGGCACCGACCTTCACGCCGAGCGCTTCACCGTCGATGTGCGTGAAGGGGTGGATCACCGCGCCGGCGGCGATGGTCGCATTGCGGATGCAGCAGTTCGCGCCGATGCGCACGCCGTCACCGAGCGTCACGCAGCCTTCGAAGACGCAGTTGACGTCGATCTCGACGTCGCTGCCCGTGAGCAGGTCGCCGCGCACGTCGAAGCGCGCCGGGTCGGCCAGGCGCACGCCGGCTTCCATGAACTG
>JANOQS010000365.1:0-3105 GCA_031414975.1 Methylibium sp.
GGGCTGGCGCTGTTCCGCTTCGACCTGGCGGTGCCGGTGGGCGTGTTCACGGGCCTGGCGATGTTCATTCCGTACGTCGGCTTCGGCATCGGCCTGGTCATGGCGCTGCTGGCCGGCGTGCTGCAGTTCGCCAGCTGGTACGGCGTGGTGGCGGTGGCGGTGGTCTACGGCATCGGCCAGGTCGGCGAGAGCCTGTACCTCACGCCGCGCCTGGTGGGCGAGCGCATCGGCATGAACCCGCTGATGGTGATCTTCGCGCTGCTCGCCTTCGCGCACCTGTTCGGTTTTGTCGGCGTGCTGATCGCCTTGCCCTTGAGTGCCGTGCTGGTGGTGGCGGTGCGGCGCCTGCGCGGCGTGTACCTCGAAAGTCAACTCTACAAAGGATGAGGCAGATCCCGTTGCCCATAGCAACCGAGCCGCTGCGCTCGTTCGACAACTTCATGCCCGGCGCAAACGCACCGGCGCTGACTCACCTGCTGGCCCTCACCGCGGCCAGCGCGCCGGTCTACCTTTGGGGCGCAGCCGGCAGCGGCAAGACGCACCTGTTGCAGGCCGCAGCGCAACGCTTTCACGACCAAGGCGCGCGCACCGCGTGGTTCGACCCCGGCGACCCAGTGCCCTGGCTGCACGACGAACTGCGCAGCCTGATCGTGCTCGACGACTGCGAGCGCCTCGACCCCGACCAGCAGCAGGCCGCCTTCGCGCTGTTCGTGCAGGCTGCCACGCAGGGCGTTGCGGTAGTGGCCGCCGGCCGCGTGCCGCCGGTGGACTTGGCGCTGCGCGAAGACCTGCGCACCCGCCTGGGTTGGGGCCATGTGTTCGCTTTGCAGCCGCTGGGCGAACCTGAGGTGCGCGCCGCGCTGCGCCGCGAGGCCGATCGGCGCGGCGTTTTCCTGTCCGACGAGGTGATGGACCACCTGCTGACGCGCTTTGCGCGCGACCTGAAGCACCTGATGGCGATGCTCGACCGGCTCGATCAGTTTTCGCTCGCCACCAAGCGAGGCGTGACGGTGCCCTTGTTGAAGCAGATGCTGGCCGAGGACGGCGCATGAACGGCATGCCGGACAAGAACCTGTGTCTGTTCGACCTGGACGACACCTTGTTGCCGATCGACTCGGACCACGCCTGGGGCGAGTTCGTGATCCGCCTCGGCTGGGTCGACGAAGGCGAATTCCGGCGCCGCAACGACGCCTTCTATGCCCAGTACCGGGCCGGCCAACTCGACATCCACGCCTACATCGCCTTCGCCACCGAACCGCTGCGCGAGCGCAGCGTGCAGCAGGCCGACGAAGCCCATGCGCGCTTCATGCACGAAGTGATCACACCCCAACTGCGCCCTGCCGCGCTGGCTCTGGTGCAGGAACACCAGCGCCGCGGCGACTGGGTGGCCCTGGTCACGGCCACCAACGACTTCATCACCGCCCCCATCGCCCGGGCGCTGGGCATTGCCGATTTGATCGCGGTTCGGCTGGAGCGCGGGCATGGGGGTACCATCACTGGCCGCATCGAGGGCACGCCGAGCTACCGCGAAGGCAAGGTCCGCCGGGTCGAGGAGTGGCTTGCGACACGCGGTGCGGCCTGGTCACACTTTGCGCGGGTCAGCGTGTACAGCGATTCGCCCAACGACCTGCCGCTGCTGGAGCGTGCCACCGATCCGGTGGCGACCAACCCCTCTTCAGCGCTGCAGGCCATCGCACAGGCCCGTGGCTGGCGCATTTTGAAACTGTTTGAATGATCAAGAATTTCATCGAGAAACTGCTCGGTTCGCCCAAGAAGGCTGGCTCGGCCCCGGCGGGCAAGCGTGTCGAGGTGCCCAAGAGCGAACACGGCATCGACCCCGGCCTGGTGGACGAACGCGCCATCAAGGTCGTGCGCACGCTGGTGGACGGCGGCTTCGAGGCCTACATCGTCGGCGGCGCCGTGCGCGACCTGCTGGTCGGCCTGGGCCCGAAGGATTTCGACGTGGCCACCGACGCCACGCCCGAGCAGGTCAAGGGCCTGTTCCGGCGCGCCTTCATCATCGGGCGGCGCTTTCGCATCGTGCATGTGGTGTTCGGCCGTGGCCGGCAAGACCGTGGCCTCAGCGAGGTGATCGAGGTCTCGACCTTCCGCGCCGTGATGGACGCCGCCGCGGCCGATCAGGTCGCCGGCAACGAGAAAACGTCGAAGGGTGACCTGGCCGGCAAGACCCGCGTCGTCGACGCCGAAGGCCGCGTGCTGCGCGACAACGTGTGGGGCCCGCAGATCGAAGACGCCGCGCGGCGCGACTTCACCGTCAACGCGATGTACTACGACCCGGTGCGCGAGATCGTGGTCGACTACCACGGCGGCATCAAGGACGCGAAGAAGAAACTGCTGCGCATGATCGGCGACCCGGCCGCGCGCTACCGCGAAGACCCGGTGCGCATCATTCGCGCGGTGCGTTTTGCCGCCAAGCTCGGCTTCGAGATCGAACCGAAGACGCGCGCGCCGATCAAGGAGATGGTCGGTCTGCTCGACAACGTGCCGCAATCGCGCACCTTCGACGAGATGATCAAGTTGCTGCAGACCGGCCATGCGCTGGCCAGCATTGAAGAGCTGCGCAAACAGGGCCTGCACCGCGGCGTGTTCCCGGTGCTCGATGTGGCGCTCGACGAGGCGCACCGCCACGACGGGCGCGAAAAGTTCGTGCAGCTCGCCTTGGCCGACACCGACCGGCGCGTTGGCGAAGGCAAGCCGGTGGCACCCAGCTTCATGCTCGCCTGCATGCTGTGGCACGACGTGCTGGACCGCTGGCAGAAGCTCAAGGCCGGCGGCGAGCCGTCGTTCCCGGCGCTGCAGCAGGCGGTCGATGCGGTGTTCGACGCGCGCATCGGCGACATCTCCGGCCGCGGCAAGCTGGCCGCCGACATGCGCGAAATCTGGCTCATGCAGCCGCGCTTCGAGCGCCGCACTGGCAACACCGTCTACACGCTGGTGGAGCAGCCGCGTTTCCGGGCCGGCTTCGACTTCCTGCGCTTGCGCGGTGATGCCGGCGAGGTCGACGCCGAACTCGCCAACTGGTGGGAAGACTTCTCGCTCGCCGACGACCCCTCGCGGGCACGCCTGCTGGACGGCGTGCGTGAC
>JANOQS010000366.1:0-21877 GCA_031414975.1 Methylibium sp.
GGTCGACGAAGCGCACGACTTCTGCCGCGACGGCCTGCCTCACGCCATCGTGATTGAAGCGATCCAGAACGGCGAGCGTTTCGGCAAGTTCCGCGACGAGATCGTGGCCGAGGTGCCCGACTTCGCCTTCATCGAGATCATCGAAGAAGGCAACACCTTCGAGATGTCGGGCTTCAGCGGTTCGCGCATGGCGAGAGTCGGGCGCGACGTGATCGCCAATTCGCTGCCTTCGGCGCTGATGTTCGAGCTGTCGAAGAGCCTTTGACGCTTCAGCGCTCGCTCAAGCGCCCTGCTTGAGTGAGCCAAAGACCTTCTTCAGGATCGCGCTGCCGGTGCCCACCGGGTCTTTGCGGATCTTGCGTTCTTCTTCGCCGATCATCAGGAACAGGCCGTCCAGCGCCTTGGTGGACACGTACTGTTCGATGCTGGCGTCTTCCTTCTTCATCAGCCCCAGGCTCGCGGCCCGCGACGCCAGCGAGTTGTACTTGGCCGCCAGCGAGACCTTCTCGGTCGCCTTCGTCACGATCGGCAAAAACTTCGCGCCCAACGGCTCGCGCGTCTTGTCGGAAAAGAACTGCGTCACCGAGTTGTCGCCGCCCTTGACCACCTGCAGCGCGTCTTCCACGCTCATCGCCTTGACCGCGCTGACCAGCAGCGCCTTGCCTTCCGGCATGGCCGCTTCGGCGGCGCGGTTCATCGCGATCACCAGTTGATCGACGCGCTTTTGCTGGCCGGTGGCCTTGAGGAACTTGGCCGCGTCGTGCAGGAAACCCGGCAGCGGGATGCGCACCCTCGGGTTGCCGAGGAAGCCGTCGGTCTTGCCCAGCAGGCCCACCGCGGCGAGTGCGCCGCGCTCCAGCGCCACGCGCACGCCGGAGGACGCATCGAACTCGGTCAGACTGGCCGCCTGCGCCGGGCCGCGCCAACCCCAGGTGGCCGCGAAGGCGGAGAGCAGTGCCGTAAACTTTCTGCGTTGCATGGGAATCCTTGAATGAAATCGACCCGCTATGTTGCCGCCGCTGTGTTTGCCCTGGCAATTGGCGCGGGCATCTTTCTGTTGTCCGGCGCTGGCGGCGCGCGTCAAAGTGCCCCGAGTGTGGCCTACACGCTGCTCGACGGCACGCCGTCCAGCACCGACGCGCTGCGCGGCAAGGTGGTGCTGGTGAACTTCTGGGCCACCAGTTGCACAGCTTGCGTGCACGAGATGCCGCAGATCGTCGCGACCCACGAACGCTTCAAGGCGCGCGGTTTCGAGACCTTGGCGGTGGCAATGAGCTACGACCCGCCGGCCGCCGTGGCCCACTTCGCCGAGTCACGCAAGCTGCCGTTCAGCGTCGTGATCGACAACACCGGGGCGGTGGCGCGCAGCTTCGGCGACGTGCGGCTGACGCCGACCACGCTGCTCATCAACAAGCGTGGCGAGATCGTCAAGCGCTACGTCGGCGAGCCGGATTTTGCGGCGCTGAACAAGCTGGTGGAGGGCTTGCTGGCAGAGGTCTGAGGGGTTCCCGAGCGCTACGAGAGCCAGAACCAGAGCAGCACCAGCCCGAGCAGGGTCGCGGCCGCGGGCACATGCCGGCGCCAGTCCGACCACTCCGACAAGTGCAGCGAGTCGGGCAGCAGCGGGCGCACGATGTGGCGGTAGAAGGCGGTGGCGCGATGGTCGTCGGGGCGCCGCAGCCGCTCGCCCATCGGCCGGGCGCCGGGTGCGCGCATCTGCTGCAGGCGCGGCTCCAGCGCTTCGAGCATCGGCATCGCGTCTTTCAGCGACGGCGCCACCACCGTGTGGCCGCAGCGTTCGCAGGCGCTCATGCGCGTCGGGTCGACCGCATCGCCGCAGCCGCGGCAGGCCCAGCGCGCGAGTTGCGCGTCGTCGGCCGGCAGCGGCAGCGCATGGCGCACCATCACCGAGGCCATCAGGCGCGGCAAGTCCAGCGCCACCAGCGGGCTGGTGCAGTGGGGGCAGCTTTCAGCGCTGCCCGCGTCGAGCGGCGCACCGCAGTTCATGCAGGTGGCGGCGCGGTGTTCGGCCAGCAGGGTCTTGCGGTCGCGCGGAGTCAATGGGCGCACCAGGCCACGTTCGGCCAGCAGCAGCGAAAAGGTCTGGTAGTGGCCGTGCGCCTTCGGGCACTCGTGCGCCGCAGTGCGGCCAAAGCGCGTGAGGTTGCGAACCGGCTTCAACGCCGCAGCACAGCGCGGGCAGCGCAGCGGCAGTTGCAACGCCTGCGCTTGCCCGGCGGTGTCGGCGTGCATCTGGCGCAGCAGCGCAATCCAGCCCAGGCCCGACAGGCGCACCGTCTCCAGGTCGTCGATCCACACCAGATGGCAGGCCGCGCACAGGTCGATCTCGATGCGCTGGCCGTAATGGCCTTCGAGCAGCACCGGCCGCATCGGCGTGCGGCATTGCGTGCAGCTCAGGCGCTTGGACGGCTGAGAGTTTGCCGAATCAATAGCGCTTCTCTCCCGGCAGGCTGGCGTCGGCGGCCAGCGGCTCGTGGCGCGCGACGCGCTGGTAAACCGGCGTGAAGTCGGGCGCGGTGGCGTCGATCAGGTTCTGAAACGAGTCGATCACGAAGTAGCTGGCCTGGTAACGGTCGATGCGGTAGAGGGTGCGCATGATGCGCTCCAGATCGAAGCCCAGCCGCTGCGGCTCGGGGCTCAACACACTGTGGCGCAACTCGCCCGCCGACGACAGGATACCCGCGCCATACGCCCGCACACCGGCCGGCGTGGTGATCAAACCGAACTCGACCGTGTACCAGTACAGCCGCGCCAGGTATTCGCACGACTCGAGCCGGCTCGCCTTCAGCCCGCCCGCGCCGTAGGCCTGCATGTAGTCGGCGAACATCGGGTTGAACAACAGCGGCACGTGACCGAACACGTCGTGGAACACATCGGGCTCGACCACGTAGTCGAACTCTTCCGGCTTGCGCAGCCAGCCGGTGGCGGGGAACTTGCGCTTGGCCAGCAGGGCGAAGAATGCCTCTTCGGGGATCAGCCCCGGCACGGCGACCACCTCCCAGCCGGTGGTGCGGTGCAGCTTTTCGCTCAGCGCGTCGAAGCGCGGAATCTGTGCCGGCGAACCGAGCTGCTGCACGGCCTGGATGAACTCCTCGCACGCGAGGCCGGGCAACTGCGCCGCCTGGCGTTCGTACAAGCGCCGGTACAGGTCGTGCTCGGCCGGGGTGTAGGCGGCCCAGTCCTGCGCGCAGGTGTAGTCGGCGTTGGCCTGGGCATAGTCGCCGCGCGGCGGGCGGTCGCCCTGGCCGTAGGTCACCGGGGCCACGCCCTGGTTGATGCCGGAATGGAAATCGGGGGGCTGGCTCATGGTGTCAGGCGTTCGCCGGTTTGGGGTCGCTTCCCGTGTCGCTTCTCGTGTCACTCAGCACGCCGCGGCGCACCTGGTCGAGCTCGATGCTCTCGAACAGCGCGCGAAAGTTGCCTTCGCCGAAACCCTGGTCGCCCTTGCGCTGGATGATCTCGAAGAAGATCGGCCCGATCACCGTCTGCGTGAACACCTGCAGCAGCAACTCGTTCGGCGCGCCCTGGTGGGTGGCGCCGTCGATCAGGATGCGCAGGCGCTTCAACTCGTCCAGACGCTCGCCGTGGTTGGGCAGGCGCTTGTTGACCAGGTCATAGTAGGTGGCGATCGTGTCCTGGAACAGCACGCCCTGGTTCTTCATGCCTTCGACGGTGCTGTAGATGTCGTCGGTGCCCAGCGCGATGTGCTGGATGCCTTCGCCGTGGTAGAGGTCCAGGTACTCGGCGATCTGGCTCTTGTCGTCCGAACTCTCGTTGATCGGGATGCGGATCTTGCCGCACGGGCTGGTCATGGCCTTGCTCTTCAGCCCGGTCAGCTTGCCCTCGATGTCGAAATAGCGCACTTCCTTGAAGTTGAAGAGGCGCTCGTAGAAGTCGGCCCACTCCTTCATGCGGCCGCGGTGCACGTTGTGCGTCAGGTGGTCGATGTAGGTCAGGCCGTTGCCTCGGGTGCTGGGTTGGGCGACCGCGCTGGCACCTGCATCGGCAATCGGCACGAAGTCGACGTCGTAGATGCTGATGTTGCCGATCGCGCCGGGCGCCGCGCCGTCCTTGCCGTGCCAGCGGTCGACGAAGTAGATCAGCGAGTCGCCGATGCCCTTGATGGCCGGGATGTTCAGCTCCATCGGGCCGGTGTGGTTGTCGAACCCCCAGGCGCCGAGTTCGAGCGCACGTTCGTAGGCGAGCTTGGCGTCATTCACGCGGAAGGCCATCGCGCACACGCTCGGGCCGTGCTGGCGCGCGAAGCGCTGCGCGAACGAATTGGGCTCGGCGTTGATGATGAAGTTCACCTCGCCCTGGCGGTACAAGGTGACCTTCTTGGTGCGGTGTTTGGCTATTGGGGTGAAGCCCATGGTCACGAACAGCTCGCCCAAAGCCGCCGGGTCGGGCGCCGCGTACTCGACGAACTCGAAACCGTCGGTGCCCATCGGGTTGTCCCAGGGGGTGAATTGCATGCGGGCTCCTGTGCGGTTCGGGTGAAGTTGGGCGCGTCGCGGGCAACGCTTGCAGCACTGTAGGTTCCGCGACCCGCAGGTTTTGTGCAAGTTGCCCGCTCAGATTGCAAAGGCGCGCAGGAAAACTGCACAATCGAGGACATGAACGGCCTGACCGAGCTCGACACGATCGATCGGCGCATTCTTCGCGCGCTGCAGGCGGACGGCCGCCTGACCTACGACGTGCTCGCCGCACAGGTCAGCCTGTCGCCCTCGGCCACCTTGCGGCGCGTCAAGCGGCTCGAAGAAGCGGGCGTGATCAAGGGCTACGTGGCGCTCGTGCCGCCCGAGCGGGTCGGGCTGGGGCTGACGGCCTACCTCAACGTGCGGCTCGAAAAACACTCCGAAGTCCACAAGCGCAACCCGATGGACCTGTTTCGTGCCTCCGTGCAGGCCTGGCCCGAGGTCGTGGAGTGCGCCGCGTTGACCGGCGAGATGGACTACCTGCTGCGCGTGGTCGTGCAGGACATGGCGCACTACTCGCGCTTCATCATGGAGACCCTGCTCAAGCACCCCAGCGTCGAAGACTGCAAGACCAGCTTCGTGCTCGACCGGGTGAAGAACACCACCGCCGTGCCGGTGTGACGGGCAAACACTTGGCGCAAACGATCGGCGCAAGCAATTGACGTGAAAAAGCCCCGGGGTCGCCGGGGCTCTTGAGGGGTCGAAGCGAAGGCTCAGCGGTCCGACCCCCCGATCGCCTTGTAGACCGTGGCGCCGAGCACCGCGCCGACGATCGGCGCGACCCAGAAGGCCCACAACTGCGTCACCGCCCAGTCGCCCACGAACAGCGCCACGCCGGTGCTGCGGGCCGGGTTGACCGAGGTGTTGGTGACCGGGATGCTGATCAGGTGGATCAAGGTCAGGCACAGGCCGATGGCCAGCGGCGCAAAGCCGGCCGGCGCGCGCTTGTCGGTCGAGCCGAGGATGACGATCAGGAACATCATCGTCATCACCACCTCGCAGATCAGCGCGGCCACCAGTGTGTACTTGCCGGGCGAGTGCTCGCCGTAGCCGTTCGAGGCAAAGCCGTCGGCCAGTTTGAAGTCGGCCTTGCCACTGGCGATCAGGTACAGCACGCCACCCGCGACGATGGCACCCGCCACCTGCGCCACGATGTAGGGCAGCAGCTTGCTCGCCTCGAAACGTCCGCCGGCCCACAGCCCGATCGACACGGCAGGGTTCAGGTGGCAACCCGAGATGTGGCCGATGGCGTAGGCCATGGTCACCACGGTCAGCCCGAAGGCCAGCGACACGCCCGTGAGGCCGATGCCCACGCCGGGGAAGGCGGCGGCCAGCACGGCACTGCCGCAGCCACCCAGAACGAGCCAGAACGTGCCGAAGAACTCGGCTCCATATGCTTTCATTGGTTGTTTCCTCTTTTTTGGTTTCTGATGCTTGTTATCCGCGCCGCCGACGACGCCGTCGTGACAGGCGACGCCGGTCGTCGGCGCGGGACGCCGCAATGTCGCGGTTGCCTGCAAGGCGAGCCACCGCAATTTCGCGACCGGCGTGAAAATATCACGGCGCGACTGTGGGCCGCCACAAATTGCGGTACGGGTTGTCGCCCGCCGGTCGGGCTGCTGTCGGGCGCTGGGTTCAGTCGCTGATCTCGCCCAGCAGATCCAGCGAGGCGGTGTACGACAGGTTCAACAGTGCAGCGATGTCGGCCACGTCGTCGGGAATGGCCGCGTTGTCCCAGCCGCGCGCGGTGTGGCGGGCCAGGCGCACCGCGAGTGCCACGTTCTTCACGCTGGGCTGGTCGGCGTGGGCGTCGTCGCTGATGCGGATCAGCAGGTCGGGCAGCCGCCATGCCTTCATCAGCGACTGTTGCAGGTCGGCCAGCTCCACGTTGAGCACCTGGCGCTGCACGGCGCTCGAGCGCAAGGTCGAATCGGCTTGCTGGGCGCGCTGGATCTGCAGCGCCAGCGCCGGCGCGTGGCACCACAGCAGCATCTCGGCAAAGTCGTGCAGCAGCGCGGCTTCATGGATCACTGCGGCATCGCGGTCAAGCCGCTGCACCGCCAGGCCGAGGGCAAAGGTCGCGCTGCGGTGGCCGCGCCGCAGGGTGTCCAGCAGCCCGGCCAGCGCTTCGGGCTCGCTGGCCAGCCGATCTTCCACGGTGGGCTGTGGGCCGAAGGCGCGGAAGAACGGCGAGATGCCCATCATCACCAACGTGGCGATCACGGTTTCGGTGTCGGTGACCATGCGGCTGCCGCGGTGGGTGGAGGCATAGGCCAGCACCTTCAAGGTCATCAGCGGGTCGCCCGAGATCATCTCGCCGATCAGGTTGGCGTCGAGATTGTCCTCGCGCGCCCGCATCGCCTCCAATGCCTCGGCGGTGTCGGCCAGGATCGGGATCTCGGCCGCCTTGAAGTGCGCGGTCCAGGCGTCCAGGCCGGGCAGGGGCTGGGTCAGCGGGGCGGCAAGGGTCGTCATGGCGAACTCCATCTGGAGTGAGCTTCATCCGTTATCGGCGCTGCCGTGGCGTGCTTGAGCGCGGCGGTGTTCATACCGACAGCAGCAAGCCCTGTTGCGGGCTGACCCTTCCCTCCAGCAGCGCGGCATAACTGCGCTCGACGGCGGCCTTGCCGTTGCTGCGAACGACCTGCATCCACGGGTTCTGCGGGTTGGTCACCGGCTTCATGAAGGCCAGCCGGGCGTCGGCCGTGCGCTGCTGCAGCACGGGGGCGCCCCAATCGGCATGGCGCTTCTGGGCCTGCGCTGGCGCAAAGAACAGCGTCGGCCGCGCGCCGGGCAGGCCCTTGCCGCTGCCCAGCGCGTCCCAGTGGGTGCCGCCGACCGAGCAGCTGTAAACCAGTTGCTGGTCGAAGTGCTGGTGCACCTGGGCGCGCAGGGGCGCGTCGCCGCTGAAGTCGACGTAGACGGTGGGTGCCTCGGCCGGCAATGTGGCGACGGCGCCGTAGGGCAGCACTGCGTCGTAGCAGCCCAGGCCTTGCGTGAACGCCAGGTTGGTGGCTGAGGTGAGCCCGACGATGCGCACCGCGCCCGGCGTGCCGCGCCGCTGCGCGAGGCAGAACGCGGTTCCGTAGGCCGTCTTGCTGGAGGCGCTCGACAGCACCACGCTCTGCGCGCCGAAGAAGCTGTTGTCGGCCAGGAAGTCGTCGATCAGGAACGAGGTCATGAACAGCGGCCTCAGCAAGGCTTGTTCGCCCTCGTGCGCCTGCTGGTAACCGGGGTCGGCGCTGCAGCGCGTGTAGCGGTTGTAGAGGGCGTGCAACTCGCGCCGGTGCGCGGCGCCATCGACGAAGCCGGCGGCGCCGATCCGGCCGGCCTGCAGCACCACTTCGTCCGCGATCGGAAAGTAGCCATAGAAGCGCTCGCCCACCGCCACGCCGTCGGCGCGCGACTCGCTCACGTCGGCGAAGCCCCAGACCGGGATGCAGCCGGTGTGCGCACTGCCGGTCGGGAAGAAGGCCCAGTAGTTCATGGTCTCGCCGAACGCGGCATAGGTGACGTTGTTGGCCGTCAGCGCAAAGCTGGCGATGCGCAGCCGCACGTCGCCGTCGGCGAGCGGGGCGGGGTCGCGGCTCAGCCAGTGGCTCTGGCGGAGGTTCTTTCGTTCCACGACGAAGGTACTCGTGCTCATGGCTGTGGTCTCCTGGCCTCGGTCGGTGCGCGGCTCGCACGCTGGGGGAGGCGCGCGGATGCTGCCGCAATGCCGGATTCTGCGCGCTCGCCTACGATGCATGAATGCCTTTTGCACCGCCCGCCATGAGCCCCGACCCGACATTGCCGCCCTTGCCTCATGTCACGCTGCCCGAAGGCGAAAGCGTGCCCGCGCTTGGCCTGGGCACCTGGCGCATGGGCGAAGACGCGCGCAAACGCGCGGCCGAAGTGAAGGCGGTGCGCCTGGCCATCGAGATCGGCTACCGAGTGATCGACACGGCCGAAATGTACGGCGACGGCGGGGCCGAAGAAGTGCTCGGCCAGGCCCTGGACCAGGCGCTGAAGGCCGGCGACGTGAAGCGCGAGGAGCTGTTCATCGTCAGCAAGGTGTACCCGCACCACGCCAGCCGCGCCGGCACGCGCGTGGCCTGCGAGCGCAGCCTGAAGCGGCTTGGCCTGGACCACATCGACCTGTATCTGCTGCACTGGCGCGGCCAGCACGCGCTGGCCGACACGGTGGCCGCGTTCGAGCAGCTCAAGGCCAGGGGCCAGATCCGCCACTGGGGCGTGAGCAACCTGGACACTGCCGACATGGATGAACTGCGCGGCGTGCACCACGGCAAGCTGTGTGCCGCCAACCAGGTGTATTACTCGCTCGGCCAGCGCGGGGCCGAGTTCAGCCTGCTGCCGCGGCTGCGTGCGCTGGGTATGCCGGCGATGGCGTATTCGCCCCTCGACCAGGGCGCGCTGGCGGGCCACCCGGCGCTGAGCCACATCGGCCAACGGCACGGCGCGACGGCGTCCCAGGTGGCGCTGGCCTGGGTGCTGGCGCAGCCGGGGGTGATGGCGATCCCGAAGGCGGTGCAAGAGGCACATCTGCGCGGCAACCTGGGCGCCGCTCAACTGGTGCTGAGTTCACAGGACCTGGCGGCGCTCGACGACATTTTCCCGCCGCCGCGGCGCAAGACGGCGTTGGCGATGCGCTGAAGCGAACGATCGAAGGCAGCGATCGAAGGCAGCGATCGAAGGCAGCGCGCACCGGCCTCCCGACCGGCGCGCGGCCTTCCGGCTCACAGCCGCCTGACGCCAGGCAACCAGCCGACCAGTTTGCCGTCCAGGTACAGCGCGCCTTCGGGGGCTCCGGCCTCGGCATGGAACTCCAGGTGCTGTTCCTCGCCCGCCTTGCGTGCGGCGGGCAGCGCCATGCGGCGCGACAGATGCGCCAATGCGGCGCTGGCGCTGCGCAGACCGGAGGCGGCCAGGCGCTGCGCGAACAAGGAGACCGGGTGCCTGAATTCGGCGGGGCTCCAGGGGTCATGAACAGGCCCTTTGGGGCCCACGGGGTACTTCAAGCTGGACATGGTGTCTTCCTTCTTGGAGGGCTGCGCGGCCGCGCCGCGCAGCGCTCATGGGCTGGGTTTCAATCGCTCCAGTTCGCGCTGCAGGGCGCGCTGGGCTTGCTGGCGTTGGCTCGACGGCAGCGGCCGGTGCGAGCCGGCGCGGCGCATGCGGGCCGCCACGGCCAGCGGGTTGCGGGGTTTGGGTTGATTCAGGGTGATCTTCATGAGGCTCTCCTGGCGTTGGAAAAAACTTGCCCGACAAAAAGCAAAACGGCCCGGGGCGGTGACGCAACCCGGGCCGTTCGACGCTCAGCGCGTCGGTCAAGACGCGTCAGCGTGGCGGTGATCCGGACGGCGCAACCCGCATTCCTTTCACGTCGGCCGAGGCAACGGCACATGCCGCGGTGCGGCAGGTCGGTGCAATGGGCGAGGCGAGAAGAAGGAACATGGTGCTTTCAGGTCGGGGGTGAATCGGGGGTGTCGCTGCGGTGCTTTTGACCACAACTTGCGCAAATGATAAACGACGGGTCAGAAATTTCAAGTGGGGAATGCGGCTTTTTTTCGGTGACAAATTCACCTCGGCGGCTGAGTTCGATTCAGTGTCAGCGCTTTCGCTTCAGGGGCGCCACGGCCGCCTGCGTGCGGCTCCACAGTTCGCGCCCGTCGTCGCCAGGGGCAGGCACCTTGGCGCGGCCCGCGGCGGGCGCGGGGGCCGACGGCGGTGGCGCCAGCACCTCGCCCAACAGATCGAGCAGCCGCGTGCGGGCGCGCTGGGGGTGGCGCCGGTAGTAGGTCAGCACCAGGCCGACGATGAAGCGCTCATCGTCGTCCTGCGGCGTGTTGAAGCCTGTGTCGTCGGCCGTGGCGCCGGGCGTGGCGCCGGGCGCGGCGGACGAGCCTGTGCGAGCCGAGGTCCCGGGCGCGGCCGTGGCGGGCGCATCGCCGTGGGGCTGGTCCATCCACCCGTAAGGCTTGTGGCACAACTGTTCGAACTGGCGCGCCAGGCGTTCGCCGATCTGGCGCGAACGGCCCTTGATCTGGCTCCAGTAGCTTGGCTGGATCTGCAGCCGCTCGGCAAAGCGCCCCTCCAGGCCGCGCAAAGTGGCGGCGTCGGGGTGCTTGATCGTTGCCTGCACGAACTCGTCAAACAGGCGCAGGGCGTTGTCCAGGCGAATCTGGGCCGTATCGCGGGGGCCGGCGTTCATGCTGCAGATGATAAAGCGGCCTTGATCAACCTTCAGCCTGCCGGGGCTTGCGCACAATGCGCCCTTGCCGCTCCACTCCAGCCTCCTGCCCGCCATGACCACCCTTGGAACCCCGCTGTCGCCCACCGCCACCAAGGTCATGCTGCTGGGCAGCGGGGAGTTGGGCAAGGAAGTGCTGATCGCGCTGCAGCGCCTGGGTGTCGAGACCATCGCGGTCGACCGCTACGACAACGCGCCCGGCCAGCAGGTGGCACACCACGCGCGCACGATCCGGATGAGCGACCCGGCGCAGCTGAAGGCGCTGATCGAGGCCGAGCGCCCCGCCATCGTGGTGCCCGAGATCGAAGCCATCGCCACCGGCATGCTCGAAGAACTGGAGCGCGCGGGCGGGCTGCGTGTGATCCCGACCGCACGCGCCGCACGCCTGACGATGGACCGCGAGGGCATCCGCCGCCTGGCCGCCGAGACGCTCGGCCTGCCGACCAGCCCGTCCGTGTTCGCCTATACGCTGGCCGAGCTGCTGGCGGCCATCGACAGCAAGATCGGCTACCCGTGCATCGTCAAGCCGGTGATGAGCAGCTCGGGCAAGGGCCAGAGCAAGGTCGATGGGCCGGCCGATGTGGCCAAGGCCTGGGATCACGCGATGGCGGGAGGGCGCGTTGGCGCTGGGCGCGTGATCGTCGAAGGTTTCATCGGATTCGACTACGAAATCACCTTGTTGACCGTGCGCGCGATCAGCGCAGACGGCGCCGACGGTGCGGTTCAAACCCACTTCTGCGAACCCATCGGCCACATCCAGGTGCAGGGCGACTACGTGGAGAGCTGGCAGCCGCACGCGATGCGCCCTGCGGCACTGCAGTGCGCCCGCCAGATCGCCCAGGCCGTGACCGACAACCTGGGCGGCCAGGGCCTGTTCGGGGTGGAGCTGTTCGTCAAGGGCGACGAGGTGTGGTTCAGCGAGGTCTCGCCGCGCCCGCACGACACCGGCATGGTGACGATGATCACGCAGTGGCAGAACGAATTCGAGCTGCATGCCCGCGCGATCCTCGGCCTGCCGGTGGACACCACGCTGAAGAGCCCGGGCGCCAGCGCGGTGATCTATGGTGGGGTCGACGCCCAAGGCATCGTCTTCCACGGCGTGGACGCCGCGCTGCGCGTGCCGCAGACCGACATCCGCCTGTTCGGCAAACCCGAAAGCTACGTCAAGCGGCGCATGGGCGTGGCGCTGGCTTTCGATGCCGATGTGGAGCTGGCGCGCACCCGCGCCAAGCAGGCGGCGGCCTGCGTGAAGCCGGCAGCGTGAGCCTGCCGAGGGGCATACTCCTGCCCCTCGCGATGTCAGGAACCGGAGGAGCCATGAAGCCATTCCGTGGAACCGTCTTTGCGCTGTGGTTTGCGTTGTGGGCCGCGCTGTCAGCGCTGGCCTGCGCCTTGCCTGCCGCAGCCGCCGAGCGCAGCCTGGACAAGCAGGTCGAAGTCGCCGCCACCCTGGACCAGGCCTGGGACGCCTGGACCACGCGCGAAGGCATCACCAGCTTCTTCGCGCCCGACGCGAAGGTCGAGCCGCGCGTCGGCGGCGCGTTCCATATCTACATCGACCCGCTGGCCGAGCCGGGCGCCAAGGGCGCCGACGACATGCGCTTCATGGCGCTGCAGCCCAAGAAGATGCTGTCGTTCGACTGGAACGCGCCCCCCAGTCTGCCGCTGGCGCGTGCCCAGCGCACCTTCGTCGTGATCCGTTTCGAGGCGCTGACCGACAAGAGCACGCGCATCACGCTGCACCACGCCGGCTGGGGCGAGGGCGGCGAATGGGACAAGGCCCACGCCTACTTCGACCGCGCCTGGGGCGGCGTGCTGGGCAACCTGAAGAAGCGCTTCGACGTGGGCCCGCAGGACTGGACCGAGTGGATGGCCCAGTTGCGCAAGATGCACGAGCAGCCGGCCATCAAACCCTGACCGAAGCTGCAGAACCGCGCCGCACCGCTTGGCGCACCGGAGCCCTTGCCATGATCGAGTTGTTGACCCGTCAACCCCAGACGCTGCTGCAGTTGTTGCAAGCCGCCGGTGCGCAATGCGGCACTCCGGCCGCGCCGGACGGGCCCAGAACCTGCCCTGCAGACGCCCATTGCACCCTCGCGGGCAGCAGCTTGTGCGTGCGTTCGCTGGACGGCGCCGGCGCGCCGAGTGCCATCGCCAGCCCCGGTGTCGCGCTGGCCAGCGGCCTGGGCCTGGTGCTGATCGGCGTGGCCATCGGGTGGGTGCTGCGGCGGCGTTGAGCCGATCTGCAAATTCCTGCACGGTTTCGCACCTTTCCAAGCCCGCTCCGGCGCGCTGTGTCGCTACCGAACGGCGGCCTGCGCACCGATAACCACACAGTGGTTATTGACTGTGGAGATGAACATGGGTGTGGAGACAAGGATCATCGAGATCGTCGTGGCGCTCGTCGTCGGGTGGGGCGCGGCCTGGTTCATGAGCCGCCGGTCCATGACCCGCGAGTTCGACCTGAAGCTGCGCCGCGTGACCGAGTCGCATCGCAAGCAGCATGAGGCGGTGGTGGACAAGCTGAACGGCAGCCTCGCCATGGCACGCAAGGAACTCGAGCACTCACGCCAGGCGGCGCCGCGCCACGCCGCGGTGGCCGCAGCCGACCAGCGCTCTGCCATGGCCCGCCTGGAAGAGCAATTGAAGACCGCCTACGCCGAGCTGGACAAGCTGCGCCTGGAAGTCAAGGGCCCGGCCCCCGTGGGCAAGCCCAAGGCCTACAACGGCTTCGCCGACACCCAACCTTACGAGGCGCGCAAGGCGGATCCGCGCAAGGCGCTCCAGCGCTGAGGCACCGCGGCGCTGGGCATTCCAGCGCTGGGGCATTCCAGCGCTGGGGCACTGCGGCGGCATCGAGTCGCCGCGTGATTCCCAACCGGGGCATCCCGACAAAATCGTCCTGATGATTCGTCCTGGGCGGCTGCTACACTTTTGCCCATGTTTTCAACGCGCAAGCAAGCCCAAAGGTCGCATGACCGGGGAGCCTGGCCCTGGCGCCGCCCGGATCGCGGCGTCGCGCCGCTGGTCTAGTTTGCCGCTGGCGCGGCCGGGCTCGATCTGAGGCCGGTGCGCCCTTCGGCTTCGATGGCGGGTTGGCCTTGTGCGGCCTGCCTCACCTCCGAAAACAGTCCTTGCGTCGGCGCTTGGCGCCCCATGCGGGACCTATGTAAGGGCGCAATTTCCGTGATCACCGAACTCGAATTCAAGAGCCTTGCTTTGCAAGGCTTCAACCGCATTCCGCTCATCAAGGAAGCGTTTGCGGATCTCGAAACACCGCTGTCGCTGTACCTGAAACTGGCCTACGGCTCAGGGGGCGGCAAAAACAGTTTCCTGCTCGAGTCGGTCGTCGGCGGCGAACGCTTCGGGCGCTATTCGTTCATCGGCCTGCCGGCGCGCACCTTGCTGCGCGCGAGCGGTTTCCAGACCGAGGTGGTGACCGACGGCGTGGTGGTCGAGACCCATGCCGGCAACCCGCTGGATTTCATCGCCCAGTACCAGGCGCGATTCAAGGTGGCGCTGAGCCCGGGCATGCCGCGCTTCTGCGGCGGGCTGGCGGGCTACTTCGGCTACGACGCGGTGCGCTACATCGAGCCGAAACTGGTGCAGGCACAGGCGCTGCCCGACAGCATCGGCACGCCCGACATCCAGCTGCTGCAGTGCGAAGAACTGGCGGTGATCGACAACCTGTCGGGTCGCCTCTACCTGATCGTCTATGCCGACCCGGGCGAGGCCGAGGCCTACTCGCACGCCAAGCGCCGCCTGGCCGACCTCGGCGACAAGCTGCACTACAGCGTGACGGCGCCAGCCGTCAAGCGCGGCGCTGCGCATGGCGTGGAGCGCGAGTTCGCGAAGGACGACTACATCGCCGCGGTGCTCAAGGCCAAGGAGTACATCGCTGCCGGCGACATGATGCAGGTGCAGGTGGGCCAGCGCCTGCGCAAGCGCTACACCGAGTCGCCGCTCAGCCTGTACCGCGCGCTGCGCTCGCTGAACCCGTCGCCGTACATGTACTTCTACGACATGGGCGATTTCCAGATCGTCGGCGCGTCGCCCGAGATCCTGGTGCGCCAGGAGCACACGCCCGAAGGCGCGAAGATCACGATCCGCCCGCTCGCCGGCACGCGCCCGCGCGGCGCCACGCAGGCGCAGGACAAGGCGCTGGAGCAGGAGCTGAGCGGCGACCCCAAGGAGCGCGCCGAACATGTGATGCTGATTGACCTTGCGCGCAACGACATCGGCCGCATCGCCAAGACCGGCACGGTCAAGGTGACCGAGGCGTTCACGGTCGAGCGCTATTCGCACGTGATGCACATCGTCAGCAATGTCGAGGGCCTGCTGAAGGACGGCATGACCAGCCTGGACGTGTTGCGCGCGACCTTCCCCGCCGGCACCCTGACCGGCGCGCCCAAGGTGCGCGCGATGGAGATCATCGACGAGCTCGAGCCCGTCAAGCGCGGCATCTACGGCGGCGCTTGCGGCTACCTGAGTTTTGCCGGCGACATGGATGTGGCGATCGCCATCCGCACCGGTATCGTGAAGGACCAGGTGCTGTACGTGCAGGCCGCCGCCGGGGTGGTGGCCGACTCGGTGCCCGAACTCGAATGGAAAGAAACCGAGGCCAAGGCGCGCGCGCTGATCCGCGCCGCCGAACTGGTCGAAGAAGGATTCTGAGCGGCGCAGACGGGTGCCGGGTCACGGCTGCGCGGCCCCGCGTGCGCTGGTGGGAATGCACGTGAGCGTGCCTGTCGAGCCACACAACGACACCCGGTTTCACGGCAAGGCCGATTCTTCTTTGCGGGCCGACTGAACTGCGGCGCGCGGGGCCCACTCGGCGGCTATCGTCCCGCGAACACACTGCGCCGCCGGACGTGAGTCCGGCCTCTTCATGAGTCGCCCTCTTGCCCATATCGGCTCGCTCGAACTCCGCGCCGGCAACCCACGAACCCACGCGCACGACGCTGCCCATCCCGGGCGACTGCCTGAGGGCACGGTGCTCAGGCACTATCGCCTGGGCGACGTGGCGCACTCTGACGAGCTCGGTCGGGTGTACCGCGCCACCGATCTTGAAGGCGGCGCGGATGTGGCCATCAAGGAGTTTTTCCCGTCGGCGCACGCCGTGCGCGGCGGGGCACTGGAACTGGTGCCGCGTGACCTGGCCAGCGCAACGGCGCAGGCGCTGGCCCTGCAACGTCGTGTGTTCGACGAGCAGAGCCGCTTGCTCGTCGAGCTGCGGCCCGGGAGCACGCCCTCGGTGCTGGCCGAGTGGCAAGAGCGGGGCACGGCCTACCGGGCGATGCCGTGGATCGAAGGCACCACGCTCGCGGCCTTCTTTGCAACCTTGAACGGCCCGGCGGGTGAGTGGGTCTTGCGCTCGATTCTCGGGCCCTTGCTCGCTGCACTTCACGGCTTGCACCGGCACGGCGTTCAGCATGGCCGGCTGACACCCGATCGGGTGCTGCTGACCAAGGACGTGCGCGTGTTGCTACTGGGCCTTCGTGCCCCGCCTACCCTTCCCGCCACGCCGGCCGTGCAGGGGCGGCTGTTGGCCGATGAACCCTATTCGGCGCCGGAATTGCTCGGGCTGGCGGGTTCGGAGCCAGGCCCACTGCGGGTCGGGCCGTGGAGCGACATCTACAGCGTGGGCGCCATCCTGCACCGCGCCATCACGGGCATGCCGCCTGCGCTGACCAGCCTCCGGCTGGTGCAGGGCCAGGCCCCGTCGTTGGCGCGCATCGCCGCAGGTGACTACGACGACGGTTTTCTGCGCGCCATCGACACGGCACTTTCGATGCAGCCGCAGGCGCGGCCACGCAACATCGATCAGTTCTGTGCCCGCTTGGGCCTGGGCGAGTGCCGCGTGCCGGCCAATGGGGCCAGGTTGGCGTCGCAGACCCGCGAAACGGCGCCCGGCGAGCTCCGGTTTCGCGAACTGCCTGACGGCCCGGCTGCGCTGCTGCCCAATCGCGATCCGGCCCGCGCGACGCCCTTCAATCGGTCGACGGCGGAGATCCCGTTGTTGTCCTCCGGCTTTGCAGACACCGAGGTGCTTGATCCTGACGCGCCCGCGCCGACGGCAGCGCCACCGGCTGCGGGGAGCACATCCATCTGGTTGCCGTTGCCGGTGCCTGAGGTGTTGATCACCGAGGCGCTGGCGCCCGAGGCGCCGGTTCCCGAGATTCCTGTGCCCGAGGGGCGGGTGATCCCGACGAGCACGGCGCCGGCCCCAACCGGGCGGGTGGCCACCGCATCTCGCTCGTCGGGCAGAGGGGATCCGACGGCGCCCTACAGGGTCTTGCCAGAGCCTGCATCACCTGGGCGAGCGGCGGGCGAAGGCGTCGCGGGGGCGCTCGACGCCGAGGCGGCGCTTGAGCCCACCGCCGATGGCGGCTCCGTCATTTCAATCATGACGCCCAGCCTGCCGGCCCCGGCGCCCGAATCCGGCGTGGTGCCGCGGATCCAGCCCACGCAGCCGATACCGCTCGACCGCGGCCCATCCGGCCGCCGCTTCCCGAGCGGCTTGGCGTACGCGGTGCTGGCATTGGGGGTGGTGCTGACAGCGCTGGGGAGCACGCACTTCTGGAACCAGACGGGCCCGCGCTCACCGGGCGACAACGCCACCCCCGTTTCGCCGATGGTGGCCAGCGACCGCGCCCAGGCACCCTCGCAGGCCCCGGTGAAGGCGAAGCCGGCGGCGGCTCCGGCAGCCCCGGCGGCCCCGGCGGCGGTGAATGCCGAAGCGACCCGCAGCGCACCGATTGGTGCCTTGACGCCGCCCACGTCGGCGGGTGACGTGCCCCGTGCCTCGCTGCCGAGTGCCCCGGCAGTGGCACCGGCAGTCGCAGCAGCAGTCGCACCCGCACCCGCACCCGCCGCCGCACCGACCGCGGCACCCGCAACCGCAACCGCACCGACAGCCGCAACCACAACCGCAACCACAACCGCAACCGCAACCGCAACCGCAACCGCAACGGCGCGCGCACGCGCACGCACAGCTCCATCGTCTACCGCCTCGCCCCCCGGCCGGCCCGACGGTGTGCGCATCGCCGCGGCCGCCCGGCCGCCCCCCCGCGACGCGCGCTGTGCCGATCGGCTGGTGCGCCTGTCGCTCGACGACACCAAGCCGTCGGCCTCGAAGACCAAACCCCAGGGAGCCTGCCCATGATTGCCCAAACCGCACACCTATTCGCCGCGATGGCCCGTCGCATTGCGCCGGGGCGCCGGCGCTGCGGCCGCACCGCCGCCCTGGGCCTTGCCATGGCGCTGGCCCTGACAGGTTGCGCTACGCCGCCTCCCGGGCCGGCTCCGGCGGCCGGCATGGTGTTACCGCAAGCGGTGGCCTGGGGGGTGGACCAATTGATGGCGCAAGTCCAGCCGAGCCCGTGGTGGTTGCGCTGGTTCCAGAGCCGCAGCGTGGTGGCCGAGCCGGTGCAAGAGGGCGCCGTCGGCCAACAAACCGTGGCCACGCTGGCGGTGGACCGGCTCATCGGCCAGCGCCTGCGCGAGCGGCACGATCATGTGCGGCAGCTGCCTCTGCGCGAGGCCTCTGCCAACGGGGTGTCCTGGGTGTTGAACGGTGCGCTGGTGCAAGCCGCGCCCGGCGGCGACAAGGGCCGCGCCACCTTGCACCTGGCACTGGCTGACCTGGCAACCGGCAAGGTCGTGGCCCAGACGGCCGTTCCCGTTCGAGATGAAGCGGCCGACAACGCTCCCACGGTGTTTTACCAGGACAGCCCGGTGCTGATGCGCGACCCCGCCTCGTTGAGCCCCTCGCGCGCTGCCCAGGCGTCTCTGGGCAGCGCGGTCGAGCCGGGCCAGGCCGCGCGCCTTCGGATTGCGGCCCTGGTGGAGCAGGGCACAGCCGCCTACGACGACGGCCGCGCTGCCGAAGCCCTGAAATTGTTCCGGGCTGCCCGGGCCTTGCCCGGCGGCGACCAGACCCGCGTGCACACCGGCATCTACCTGGCCCAGGCGAAGCTGGGCAACGCGGTCGAGGCTCAACAGGCCTTCGGCAGAATCGCTGCGCTGGGATTGGCGGGTCGGTCGCTGGCCGTCAAGCTCCTGTTCGCTCCTGGCAGGACCGAGTTCTGGCCAGATCCCAAGGTCAGCGGCCCGTATGCCATGTGGCTTGAGCAGATTGCCAACCAGGCCGCTACGTCCAGCTCGTGCCTGAACATCGTCGGGCACAGCAGCCGGACCGGTTCGGCCGAGGTGAACGACCGCCTGTCGCAGCAACGCGCCGAGCGCGTGGGCGAATTGCTCCAGAGCACGTCGGCCGGCCTGGCCAACCGCAACCGGGCCTCCGGCATGGGGTATCGCGAGAACCTGGTGGGCACAGGCACCGACGACGTGCGCGACGCCGTCGATCGCCGCGTGGAATTCAAGGTCGTCGACTGCTGAGCCCGGGGCGGGTCGGCCCGCTCACTGTGGTGCGATCGAACTTTTGGGCGGACGCCTTTCCCTGCGGCGTCGGCGCAGCCGATAATCCGGCCATGGCGGCCCTGACGTTCAACCGATCCCCCACGAGATCCCCCACGAGTTCGCTCTCGGCGGCCCTGCGCTGGCGACGCTCGCTTCGGCGCGCCGTCTGAGCCCGGACACGCGCACGACGCCGTCGCACCGAGCGCTCGTTGCGGGCCTGAGAGCGGCCCCGGCGCGCCAAGTATGGCGATCCTTCGGACCCCTCCCGTGTTGGAGCACTCATGCTGCTGATGATCGACAACTACGACAGTTTTACCTACAACCTGGTGCAGTACTTTGCCGAACTGGGCGAGGAGGTGCGGGTGTTCCGCAACGACCAGATCACGGTCGAAGGCATCGCTGAACTGAAGCCCGTGCAACTGGTGCTGTCGCCCGGGCCGTGTTCGCCGGCCGAGGCGGGCGTGTGCGTCGAGGCGGTGCGGCATTTCACCGGCAAGCTGCCGCTGCTGGGCGTCTGTCTGGGGCACCAGAGCATCGGCGCGGCGCTGGGCGGCAAGGTGGTGCGGGCGGCGAAACAGATGCATGGCAAGACCAGCGTGATCAGCACCGACGAGCGCGGCGTCTACACCGCGTTGCCGAAGCAGTTCACCGTGATCCGCTACCACTCGCTGGCGATCGAACGCGCCAGCCTGCCGGCCGAACTGGAGATCACCGCCACGTCGGAAGACGGCGAGATCATGGGGGTGCGGCATCGAGAACTGGCAGGAACACCAACGCCCCTCGAAGGCGTGCAGTTCCACCCCGAATCCATCCTCACCGAACATGGCCACGCGATGCTGAAGAACTTCCTGGACCTTCGATCATGAAAACGGTCGATCTGCGCAGCGACACCGTCACGCGTCCGACCGCCGCGATGCGGGCCGCGATGGCCGCCGCCGAAGTCGGCGACGACGTTTTCGGTGACGATCCGAGCGTCAACGCGCTGCAGGAACGCATCGCCGCCATGCTGGGCAAAGAGGCCGCGCTGTTCGTGCCCACCGGCACGCAGAGCAACCTCACGGGCATCATGACGCACTGCGGGCGCGGCGACGAATACATCGTCGGCCAGATGGCACACACCTACCGCTGGGAAGGCGGCGGCGCAGCCGTGCTGGGCAGCGTGCAGCCGCAGCCGCTCGAACACCAGGCCGACGGCACGTTGGCGCTGAAGGACATCGAAGCGGCCATCAAGCCCGACGATTCGCACTTTGCCCGCAGCCGCCTGCTGTGCCTGGAGAACACGCTGGGCGGCAAGGTGCTGCCGCTGGCTTACCTCGCCGAGGCCACCGCGCTGGCGCGCCAGCGCGGCCTTGCCACCCACCTGGACGGCGCGCGCCTGTTCAACGCAGCGGTCAAGCTGCGCATTCCGGCCGCCGACATGGCACGGCACTTCGACAGCGTCTCGGTGTGTTTTTCCAAAGGCCTGGGCGCACCGGTCGGCTCGTGCCTGGTCGGCTCGCGTGACTTCGTGAAGGCCGCGCACCGCTGGCGCAAGATGCTGGGCGGCGGCATGCGCCAGGCCGGTGTGCTGGCGGCGGCCGCGCTGCATGCGCTGGACCACCACGTCGAGCGCCTGGCCGATGACCACACGCTGGCGCAACGCCTGGCCGCCGGCCTGCAAGGGCTGCCGGGCCTCACGGTCGAGCCACCGCAGACCAACATTCTTTTCGCCGACCTGCAGGGCGAACGTGCGCACGGGCTGATGGCGCACCTGAAGGCGCGCGGCATCCTCGCCACCGGCTTGTACCGGCTGCGTTTCGTGACCCACCTCGATGTTGACGCCGAGGGTGTCGACCGCACGATCGCAGCGATGCGCGAGCACCTGCGCGCCTGAGCACATGCGCGCCTGAGCGCACCCCCCGATTACGGAGCCCACCATGTCCCTCACCAACACCGAAGCGCTGACCCGCACGATCGAACACCGCGAGATCTTCCACGATGAGATGCTGGCGCTGACGCGACGCATCATGTCGGGCGAGATGTCGCCGGTGATGATGGCCGCGTTCCTCGTCGGCCTGCGCGTCAAGAAGGAAACCATCGGCGAGATCACCGCCGCCGCGCAGGTGATGCGCGAGTTCGCCACCAAGGTCGAGGTGGCCGACCGCAAGCACCTGGTCGATATCGTCGGCACCGGCGGCGACGGTTCGCACACCTTCAACATCTCCACTTGCAGCATGTTCGTCGCCGCGGCTTGCGGCGCGCGCGTCAGCAAACACGGCAACCGCAGCGTCAGCAGCAAGTCGGGCAGTGCCGACGTGCTGGAGGCGCTGGGCGTGCCGCTGTCGCTCACGCCGCAGGCGATCAGCCGCTGCATCGCCGACACCGGCATCGGCTTCATGTTCGCGCCCAACCACCACCCGGCGATGAAGAACGTGGCGCCGGTGCGCAAGGAGCTCGGCGTGCGCACGATCTTCAACATCCTCGGCCCGCTGACCAACCCGGCCGACGCACCGAACATATTGATGGGCGTGTTCCACCCTGATCTGGTGGGGATCCAGGTGCGTGCGCTGCAGCGCCTGGGCGCCGAACATGCCGTCGTGGTGTACGGCCGCGACGGCATGGACGAGGTGTCGCTCGGCGCGGCCACGCTGGTCGGCGAGTTCAAGGACGGCGGCATCAGCGAGTACGAAATCCACCCCGAAGACTTTGGCCTGACGATGGCCAGCAA
>JANOQS010000367.1:0-7132 GCA_031414975.1 Methylibium sp.
GGACCATGAGCAGGATGTTCGAGCCGAGCGCGACCTTGGGCGCGAGGTAGCCGACGTAGTTGGCCATCAAGCCGACGAGCAGCGCGCCGACGAAGCAGCCGCCGACCGAGCCGAGGCCGCCGATGATGATGACGATGAAGATCAGCACGTTGACCTGCGCACCCATCTGCGGGATCACGCTCTGCTGGTACAGCCCCCACAACACGCCGCCCAGCCCGGCGAGCGCCGAGCCGGCGATGAACACGCCGACGAACAGGTTGCGGATGCGATAGCCCAGGCTCTCGACCATCTCGCGGTCCTGCACGCCGGCGCGGATCAGCAGGCCGAGCTTGGTGCGGTTGAGCGTGAACAGCATGGCCAGCAACACCGCCGCACCCACCACCACCGCGACGAGACGGAATTTCTCGACCGCCGCGTCGCCGAACAGCAGCGAGCCGCGCAGCGCCTCGGGCAAAGGCAGCGGAATCTGCGCCGGGCCCCAGATCACCTTGATCAGCTCCTCGCCGATGATCATGCCGCCCATCGTGATCAGGATCTGCTTCAGGTGCTGGCCATAGACCGGCCGCACCAGCACACGCTCGAAGGCCCAGCCGACCGCGCCGGCCACCGTCATCGCGACCACCATCGCGGCAAAGATCGCAATCAGGTTGCGCGCCAGTTCGGGCGAGGTGGTCCAGTCGACCATCGCGCCGAGCACGCTGGTGGCCACGAAAGCGCCGAGCGCAATGAACACGCCGTGGCCGAAATTGAGCACGTCCATCAACCCGAACACGAGCGTGAGGCCGGAGGCGATGATGAAGATGATCATGCCCATCGCGAGGCCCGCCACGGTGAGCGTGAGCCAGGTCGAGGTCGAGCCGATCAGCGGCATGGCCACCAGCGCCAGCAAGGGCAGCAGCGCGAGCGGCAGCCAGTCGAAGCTGGCTTTCGGGATGGCGCTGGCGGCTTGTTCGGCCGCGGCGGTGGAGCTCACGTCTTTCCTCCCAACGACAGACCCAGGAACTTCTCCTGCAAACCGACATCGCCTGCCAAGGTCGCCATCGCGCCGCTGTAGACCACACGCCCGTTGTCCATCACCGCCACGCGGTCGCCCAAGGCGCGCGCGACCTCGAAGTTCTGCTCCACCAGCAGCACCGTCGTGTCCGACGACTTCAGATCGCGCAGCGCCGCGATCAGGTTCTGCACGATGGCCGGCGCGAGGCCCTTGCTCGGCTCGTCGATCAGCAGCAGCCGGCGCGGCTCGACCATCGCGCGCGCGATGGACAGCATCTGCTTCTGCCCGCCCGAGAGCTTGCCCGCCGGATAAAGCCAGAACTTCTTCAGCGCCGGGAAGTGGCCGAACAGCCATTCGAGGCGGCGTGTGTCCATCTGGTCGACAGTACGCACCTTGCGCGCGGCCAGCAGCAGGTTCTCACGCACCGTCAGGTCAGAGAAGATGCCCATGCTCTCGGGCACGTAGGCAATGCCGAGCTGCGCGATGTCGGGCGTGCGCAGCTGGCCCTGCGAGCCGCCGATGGGCATGTCGTCGAACAGCACGCTGCCGCGCGACACCGGCCACAGGCCCATGATGGTCCGCAGGGTCGTGGTCTTGCCGGCGCCGTTGCGGCCCAGCAGCATCGTCACCTTGCCGGCCGGCACGTCGAAGTCGACGCCGTGCAGGATGTGGTACGCGCCGATGTGCGTGTGCACCCCATTCAACTGAAGCAGTGGCGACTTCATGCGGGTTCGTCGAGCGTTGCGCCGAGGTAGGCCTGCTGCACCACCGGCATCGCGATCACGCGCTCGGGTTCGCCGTCGGCGACCAGGCGGCCGTTGTGCAGCACGATGATGCGGTCGGCCAGCTCGCGCACCACGTCCATCTTGTGCTCGACCAGCAGGATGGTCTTGTCGCGCTGCTCCTTGAGCTGGCGAATCAGGTCCAGGATCACCGGCACGTCGTCCAGGCTCATGCCGGCGGTGGGCTCGTCGAACATGTAGACGCCGGGCTCGAGCGCCATCAGGATCGCCACCTCGAGCTTGCGCTGGTCGCCATGCGGCAGGCTTGCGGCGGTGGCGTCGGCGCGGCTGCCCAGCTGCACGCGCTCGACCAGCGAGTAAGCGCGTTCCAGGGTGTTGCGGTGGTCCAGCCACACCGACCACAGGTTCAAGCCTTCCTTGCGCCGCGCCTGCACCGCCAGGCGCACGTTCTCGACCACCGACAGGTTGGGGAACAACTGCGTGAGCTGGAACGCGCGGCCGAGCCCGCGCTGCGTGCGCGCCGACGCCGACTCGCGCGTGATGTCCACGCCCTTCAGGTGCACCGATCCTTCGGTGGCACGCAGTTGCCCCGAGATCAGGTTGAAGTAGGTGGTCTTGCCCGCGCCGTTGGGGCCGACGATGGCGGTCAAGGTGCCGGGCTCGAAAGCGCAGCTCACGTGGTCCACCGCCACGTGGCCGCCGAAGCGGATGGTCAGGTCTCGGGTTTCGAGCATCGGTGGTGGTGGTCCGGGGAACTCAGTCGCGGGCATCGAGCCCGCTCCTTGGCCGATCGCGGCGCTGGTCGATCCCCCAGGGTCACGAAGTGGCCGCTTCGTGGCCCTGCGGGGCCCCTCGCCCTTCGCTGTGCGCTCTAACGCTTGTTGCGAATCGGAATCTGCATCTCCTCCGCCTTGATCACGCGCACCAGCTCCGGCACGCCCCAGGCGAACGCCGGGTCGTTCTTGATCTTGAAGTGGAACATGTCCTGCATGGCCTGGTGGTCTTCCTTGCGGAAGGTCATCTTGCCCTTCGGCGTCTCAAAGCTCATGCCTTCCATCGCGGCGATCAGCTTGTCGGTGTTGGTGTCGCCGTTGGTCTTCTTCAGCGCCTCGACCACCGCGATCGCTGCGCTCATGCCGCCGGCGGTGAAGAAGTCGGGCGGGGCCTTGAACTTGCTGTAGTGGTTGGCCACCAGCCATTCGTTGGCCTTGTTCTTCGGGATGCCGAAGTAGTAATACAGCGCGCCCTCCATGCCCTCGAACTGCTTGTAGGCCACCATCGCCGGCAGGATGTTGCCGCCGGTGGCCAACTCGATGCCGTAGCGCTTCTTCAGCTCCAGGTCGGCGATCTTGCCGAACGGCGCGGGTGCACCCGACCAGCCCACGGAGATGTACTTATTGCCCGGCTGATCCTTCAGCTTGTCGACGATGCGCAGCAGACCCGCGGTGAAGTCGGTGGTGCCCACGGGCAGGTATTCCTCGTGGACGATCTTGGCGTTCTTGATGAACTCCTTCGACGCCTTCACGCCGTCGCGACCGAACGCGTTGTCGTTGGCCAGCGTGGCCACCACGTTGCCGGGCTGATCCAGCGCGGCAGCGTTTGCGGCGGCATCCTGGCTGCTGTTGCGGCCGGTGCGGAAGATGTACTTGTTCCACTTGTCGCCGGTGATGCTGTCGGCCACGGCGGGTTCGACGAGCAGAATTTTCTTGTACTCCTCGGCCACCGGCAGCATCGCCAGGCCGACGGGACTGGCGGTGGGGCCCACGGCGATGTCGACCTTGTCGTCGGCGTAGGCCGCGGCCAACGCGGCCTTGCCCACGTCGGGCTTGCCCTGGTCGTCTTTCTCGATCACCACCAGCTTCTTGCCGGCCACGGTCATCGTGCCGCCGGTGGCGTATTCCAGGCCCATGTTGAAGCCGACGATGGTCTGCTTGGCATACGCCTCGAGCGGGCCGGTCTTGCTGGCGATGAGCGCTATTCTGACCTCGCCCTTGGCCTGAGCGAACACGGTGCCCGGCAGCGCGGCGGCTACGCACACGGCCGCCATGGCCACCCGCCGGGTCGAAGATTGAATGAGCCGATGGGGCATTTGTGTCTCCTGATGATGTCTGTTCAGTTGCCGGACAGTGGCCACCGGCGCCGGAACATACCGCAAGAGCGGTGCCAGAAACGGCGGGCCGCGGGCAAACCCTGAGAGTCCACGGCGCCGCCTCGGCGCTGCCAGAATCATGCCGGCAGGCTTGGCCCGATCGCTCACGGCCCCACTGAAAACACGAGGAGACGCTCATGCAAATTCCCATGCAAATCAACCACCGCTTTCGCCACGCGCTGACCGGCCTGGCCCTGGTCTTCACCATCAGCGGCGTGCTCGCGGCCGACATGCCGATCCCGAAGGAGGGCGCCTGGCTCGTGAAGGACTTCAAGTTCCGCAACGGCGAAACCCTGCCCGAACTGCGCCTGCACTACACCACCCTGGGCGACCCGAAAGGCGAGCCGGTGCTGATCCTGCACGGCACCACCGGCTCGGGCACCGGCATGCTGAGCCCCACGTTCGGCGGTGAACTGTTCGGGCCCGGCCAGCCGCTGGATGCGAGCCGCTACTACATCATCCTGCCCGACGCGATCGGGACCGGAAAGTCGAGCAAGCCTTCCGACGGGCTGCGCGCCAAGTTCCCGGCCTACAACTACGACGACATGGTCGACGCGCAATACCGCCTCGTCACCGAGCACCTGGGCGTGAAGCGCCTGCGCCTGGTGCTGGGCAATTCGATGGGCGGCATGCAGACGTGGATGTGGGCACAGAAATACCCTGACGCAATGGACATTGCGGTGCCGATGGCTTCGCTGCCGACCGAGATGTCGGGCCGCAACTGGATGTTGCGGCGCCTGCTGACCGAATCGATCCGCAACGACCCGGAGTGGATGGAGGGCAACTACACCCGGCAGCCGCGCAGCCTGCAGCTGGCATCGGTCTTCTTTGGTACCGCCACCAACGGCGGCAACCAGGGCCTGTTCAAGTTGGCGCCCACGCGCGAGAAGGCCGACGCGGTGCTGAAGCAGCGCCTGACCAGCCCGTTCCCCGGCGACGCCAACGACCACCTGTACCAATGGGAGTCGTCACGCGACTACAACCCGTCGCCGGGGCTGGAACGCATCAAGGCCACCTTGCTGGCGATCAACGCTTCGGACGATGAACGCAACCCGCCCGAGCTCGGGGTGCTCGAGAAGGAAATCCAGCGCGTCAAGAACGGCAAGGTGCTGGTCATCCACGGCAGCAGCGACACGCTGGGCCACGGCACCACCGGCAACGCCAGGTTCTGGAAGAAGGACCTCGATGCGCTGCTGCAGGCCACGCCGCGTTCGGGCAACTGAAAGGGATTCCACTGCATGTTCCGCGAGAAGTACCTCGACCACGCACAGATCGTCGACCAGCTCACCGCATGGTCGAAGCAGCACCCGGAGATTGCGCACCTGAGCAGCCTGGGCAAGAGCGCGGCCGGGCGCGACATCCCGCTGCTGACCCTCGGCCGCAACCCGGAGCAGGCGCGCCCGGCGGTGTGGATCGACGCCAACATGCACGCCAGCGAAGTCTGCGGCTCCAGCGTGGCGCTGGCGATCGCCGAAGACATTCTTGCGATCCACGCCGGCGCCATTGAGGCCGGCGGCAAGCCACTGCCGGCCCACATGGCACAGGCCCTTCGCGAGACGCTGTTCTACGTGGTGCCGCGCATCTCGCCCGACGGTGCCGAAGAAGTGCTCAAGCGCGGCCGCTACGTGCGCTCCACCCCGGTGGACGACCGCATGGCCCAGGGCCATGCGCACTGGCAGGCCGGCGACATCGACGGCGACGGCCACGCCGGCTACATGCGCCAGGCCGACGCCGATGGCGAACTGGTGGAGTTGCGTGGTGACGATGGCCAGCCGCTGGTGCCACCGGTAATGGTGGCGCGCCAGCCGGAAGACGAGGGGCCGTACTACAAGCTCTACCCCGAGGGGCAGATCGTCAACTTCGCCGGCCGCACGATCCCCGAGCCGCACTACCTGAGCGACAACCCCAACGACTTCAACCGGAACTTCCCGTACTCATGGGCGCCCGAGCCGCAACAGGCCGGCGCCGGCCACTACCCTGGCAGTGCGCCCGAAACGCGCGCGGTGATCGAGTTTGCCACCCGCCACCCGAACATCATGGTGTGGCTGAACCTGCACACCTTCGGCGGCGTGCTGATCCGCCCGCTCGGCGACAAGCCCGACAGCAAGCTGGACCCCGGCGACCTGGGCGTGTTCGAGCAGGTTGAAGCCTGGATGACCGAACACACCGGCTACGCCACCGTGAGCGGCTTCCACGAATTCCTGTACGAACCCGAGAAGCCGCTGCACGGCGACCTGAGCGACTTTGCCTACCACCAGCGCGGCGCGCTGGCCTACGTGGTGGAGCTGTGGGACTTGTTCAAGCAACTCGGCATCGAACGCAAGAAGCCCTTCGTCGACCACTATTCCAAGCTCACCCGCAAAGACATGCGCGCGCTCGCGGAGTTCGACCGCCAGCACAACGCCGGCCGCATGTTCGGTCCCTGGAAGAAGGTGAACCACCCGCAGCTCGGCGACGTGGAAGTGAACGGCTTCGACCCGCGCGTGGGCATCTGGAACCCGCCCTACGAACGGCTGGCCGAGACCTGCCGCACGCAGAGCGCGGCCTTCCTGCGCGTGGCGGCGTTGGCGCCGCGGATCAGCGTCACGGTCGTCAAGCAGGAGCGCACCGACAGCCACACGCGCATTGATATCCGCATCGCCAACCACGGCTACCTGAGCAGCTTTGGCCTGGCGTCGGCGAAGGCGCTGCCGCATTCCGAACCGCTGCGCCTGACCGCGCGTGGTGACGGCGTGACCCTGCTCGCGCCGGCTGAAGCAGTGGTCGAGATCGGCCACCTGGACGGCTGGGGCGGCGGCCTGTACGGCGGGCCCAGCGTGTTCTCGCCGTGGACGCGCGGCAACGGCCACGAACGCTTCGTGACCTTGGTGGCCACCGGCACGGGCAGCGTGCACGTCGAGGTGAGTAGCTGCAGGGTGGGTGTGCATCGGCTGGTGGTGGACGTGGCCTGACCACCAGGGCGCACGCCGAAGGGGGTCGTCACCCCCGCGCCGCCAGCTTCATCGTCAGCCCCACCGGCACCATCGTGAACGACATGCGTTCCTCGACCTCGCCATCACGGCCACCCGGAGCCTCGACGCTCTCGATCTCGAAGCTGCCCAGAAGCATCGCCAGCGCCATCTTCATTTCCAGCAGCGCCAGATAGCGGCCGGGGCAGCTGCGCGGGCCGGCGCCGAAGGGCATGGAGATGCGTTTGGCACGGCTGGTGTCGGCACTGGCCGAGGTGTCGTCGGTGTCGCTTTTGTC
>JANOQS010000368.1:0-14094 GCA_031414975.1 Methylibium sp.
ATGATCACGCTGAAAGCCAACCCGTTCGACTACCGCTTCGACGTGAAGCACACCGCGCTCGTGATCATCGACATGCAGCGCGACTTCATCGAGCCCGGCGGCTTCGGCGAAACGCTGGGCAACAACGTGGCGCTGCTCGCGGCCATCGTGCCGACGGTCAAGAGCGTGCTCGACGCCTGGCGCCGCACCGGCGGCGTGGTGGTGCACACGCGCGAATCGCACGCGCCGGATTTGTCGGACTGCCCACCGGCCAAGCGGCTGCGCGGTGAACCGAATCTGCGCATCGGCGACATGGGGGCGATGGGGCGCATCCTGGTGCAGGGTGAGCCGGGCAACCAGATCATCGACGTGCTCGCGCCGGTGGACGGCGAGATCGTGATCGACAAACCCGGCAAGGGCGCGTTCTACGCGACGCCGCTGCAAGCCATGCTCACGGCCAACGGCATCACGCACCTGATCGTGATGGGCGTGACCACCGAGGTCTGCGTGCAGACCACGATGCGCGAAGCCAACGACCGCGGGTACGACTGCCTGCTCGTCGAAGACGGCACCGAGAGCTACTTCCCTGCGTTCAAGCAGGCTGCGCTGGAGATGATCCGCGCGCAGGGCGCGATCGTCGGCTGGACGGCGCCGAGCCGCGTGCTGCTGGAGGCGTTGTGATGGCGGCACCCGCAGCGCCCGACTTTGCCGGCTGGCGCGCGCTGCCGATGCGCGAGGCGCTGGCGCACGTGATGGCGCAGATCGCTGATCAGGGCGAGCAAGCCAAGGATCCGGCCTGGATCACCATCGCCACGCCGCAGCAGATCGAAGAGCAGCTCGCACGCATCGAGGCGCAAGCGGCCGATTCACTGCCGCTGCGCGGCCTGCCGTTCGCTGTGAAGGACAACGTCGACGTGGCCGGCTGGCCCACCACTGCCGCGTGCCCGGCCTTCGCGCGCCCCGCCACGCAGACCGCGCGCGCGGTGCAGAAGTTGATGGACGCGGGCGCGGTGCTGGTCGGCAAGACCAACCTCGACCAGTTCGCGACCGGGCTGGTGGGCACGCGTTCACCGTATGGCGCGGTGCCGAACAGCTTCGACCCCGATTACGTGAGCGGGGGGTCGAGTTCGGGTTCGGCTTCGGTCGTGGCGCGCGGCTTGGTGGCGTTCGCCATCGGCACCGACACGGCCGGTTCGGGCCGCGTGCCGGCCGGCTTCAACAACCTTGTCGGAGTCAAGCCGACGCCGGGGCGCGTGAGCATTCACGGCGTGGTGCCGGCGTGCCGCACGCTCGATACCTTGTCGATCTTCGCGCTGCTCGCAGGTGACGCGGCCGAGGTGCTGGCGGTGATGGAGCACGCCCCTGGCGACGCGCCGCAGGAGCCGGCGTTCCGCCATTGCACGCCAGGCGCGGCGCGCTTCATCACGCTGCGGGTGGCGTGCCCGGCGGCGCCGGAGTTCTTCGGCAATGCCGCGTATGCGGGAGCCTTCGACGCCGCCAAGTTGCACCTGGCCGGCCTGGCGACCGACGTCGGCGCGATCGACATGACGCCGTTCTTCGACATCGCCCGGCTGCTCTACGACGGCCCGTGGGTGGCCGAGCGCCACACCGTGCTCGAAAGGTTGCTGGCCGAGCAGCCCGAGGTGCTCGACCCGACGGTGCGCAAGGTCGTCAGCGCCGCGACCCGCTTCAGCGCCACCGACGCCTTCCGCGCCGAGTACAAGCTGCGCGAACTCGAAGTGCTGACGCACGCGGCCTGGCAATCCTTCGACATGCTGATGCTGCCGACCGCGCCCAACCTGCCGTTGCTGGCCGACGTGGCGAAAGAGCCGGTGTTGCGCAACAGCGAGCTGGGCCTGTACACCAACTTCGTCAACCTGCTCGGGCTGTCGGCGATCGCGGTGCCGGCCGGCTTCACGCCGGCGGGGCTGCCGTTCGGTGTGACCTTCGTCGCGCGCAACGGCATGGACGCGGCGCTGCTGCACTGGGCCGCGCAGTGGCAGGCCTCGTTGCGGCTGCCGCTGGGGTGCCGGCTCGGGCCGTTCCCGGAGCCGGTCGCGCCGGCTGCGCTTGCCACGACACCGCGTGCACCCGCCCGCGCGCCGCGCGCCGAGCCGACCCTGGCCGTCGCCGTCGTCGGCGCGCACCTGCGGGGCATGCCGCTGCACGGGCAGCTGATCGAGCGCGGCGCGCGGCTGCTGCAGCGCACGCGCACCGCGCCGCGCTACCGGCTGCACGCGCTGCCGGGCCAGACACCGCCCAAGCCCGGCCTGGCACGCCTGGCCGGTGGTGACGCGGGCCACGCCATCGAGGTCGAGGTCTACGACATGCCGCAGCAGCACCTCGGTTCGTTCCTGGCACTGATCGCGCCGCCGCTCGGGCTCGGCTCGGTCGAGCTGGAAGACGGGCGCTGGGTCAAGGGCTTCATCTGCGAACCGTGGGCCCTGCAGGGCGCGCCCGACATCAGCGCGTTCGGAGGCTGGCGGGGCTACATGGCGTCGCTGGCCAAGCCGACATGAGTGACGACACGATCAACCTGCCGGACGTGCTGGCCGAGATCACCGCGCTGTTCCACGCCTACGAAGCCGCCTTCATGCGCAACGATGTGGCGGCCCTCAACAACTGGTTCTGGAACGACCCGGCGCTGACGCGCTACGGCATCGCCGACCTGCAGATGGGCCACGCCGAGCTGGTGGCGTTCCGTGCCGCGTCGAAGGCGCCGGACTTCACGCGCAGCTTGCACAACATCCGCATCACCACCTTCGGCCGCCACACCGCGTTTGCGTTCACCGAGTTCACGCGCAGCGACACGCCGTTGAAGGGCCGCCAGAGCCAGACCTGGGTGCGCTTCGAAGATGGGTGGAAAATCGTTGCGGCCCATGTGAGCATGGTGCCTTGACCACCACACCCGCCACCCGGATCCACGCCCTTCGATGTCGCCGCCGGCCACTGCCTTGACACCCGCCACGCTCGCTGAACGCGCCTACGGCGAAATCAAGCAGCGCATCTTCAACTTCGAGATGATGCCGGGCGACCGCTTCTCGGAGATCGAACTCGCGCAGCAGGTGCAGGTCAGCCGCACGCCGCTGCGCCAGGCGCTGCAGCGGCTGCAGCGCGAAGGTTTCATGCAGGTCTTCCCGAAGAGCGGCTGGCTCGTCACGCCGCTGGACTTCGACCAGTTCGACGAGCTGTACGACTTCCGCGTGCTGATCGAATGTTTTGCGGTGCGCCACCTGTGCGAGGCCGAAGACCGCCCCGGGCTGAAAGAGCTTGCGGCGGTGTGGCTGATCCCGGCCAGCGAACGCGAGCCCGACGGCTGGCGCGTCGGCCAGCTCGACGAGAGCTTTCACTCCGAGCTGGTGCGCGCCAGCGGCAACCGCGAAATGCTCAAGGCCCATCGCGACCTGACCGAACGCATCCGCATCATCCGGCGCCTCGACTTCACCAAGCCGCGCCGCGTGGAAGTGACCTACCAGGAACACGCCAGGATCCTGCGCGCGATCACCCAGCGCCGCAGCGACGAGGCCCAGCGCCTGCTGCGCTCGCACATCGAGCAGAGCAAGATGGAAGTGCGGCACATCACCTTGGACATGCTGTACCGGGCGCGCAGTACGGCGGCGTGAGGGCGCGGCCGATTTCCTGTCCGTCTGATCGTCCGTTTGAGCTTGTTTGACTTACCAGGTAAGCCACGTTAGAGTGGCCGGGTTCCAGCCCGCCGCAGGCGCCCGCGATGGCCACACTGCTCGTTTCCTCCAAAGGTCAGATCGTCCTCCCCGCCGCGCTGCGACGCCGCCTCGGCATGGGCGCGGGTGCGCGGCTGGAAGCGGTGGAGGAGGCTGACGGCCTGAAGCTGCGCGTCGTGCGTGCGGTGGCAGCGGCCCCTGTTGCAGACCTGGCCGGCATGTTGACGGCCCGCGCCCGTGGCGTGCCGCGCAGTCTGGAAGACTTCGACCCCGCATCTCTTGCGGCCCGGCAGCCTGAGCGCAAGGGCAGCAAGCGGTGAGATCGCTGGACACCAACGTCCTTGCCCGCTTCTTCGTCAACGACGCAGACGATCCGCAATCCGCCCGGCAGCGGCCGGCCGCTGTGGCGGCTCTCTCAGAGCGCGCCTTCGTTGCGGTGACCGTGGTGCTCGAGCTGGAGTGGGTGATGCGCGGTTTCTACGATCTGCCGCGGCGTGACATCGTGCGGGCATTGCGTGCGCTCGCCGGGATCGAGCATGTCACCCTCGAAGACCGTGACAACGTGCTGGCGGCGGTCGATGCCTTCGAGGCCGGCGTGGACTTTGCCGATGCGCTGCATCTGGCCCGCAGTGCTCGCGCGGGGGCGTTCGCGACCTTCGATCGGCTGCTGGTCAAGCGTGCCCAGCGCCTGGGGCTGAGCCCCGCGGTCGAGTGGCTGGGTACCGGAGCGTCCTGACTCACGCCCTGCCAGATCGCGCTTGCCGGCCGCACCTTCGTAGAAGTTACGCCTTCGGTCGGTGGCCATCGCGACCACGCCGCGCCGCCCGCGGCGCTCACCGTGCGGTTCAGGATCGCGTCGGCTGCCAGCTTGAAGTCTTCGGGCATGGGAGGGGGTCAGAAGAACGCCATCGTGCGCACCTCGATGCTTTCGCGCTTCGGTGCATCCGGCGGGGTGTCGGGGTCTTCGAAGGCGCTGTGGCCCATGAAGCGGGCGCGGCCGTCGGTCTCGGAGTCGTAGGTCTTGAGCAGCAGCGCCTGGTGCGCTTCCATCAGCGGGAAGTAGTACCAGCGATGCTGCGGCGAATAGCGCATCACGTAAATCACGCCGGTGCGCTCGCGGTACTTCAGGTCCATGCGCAGCAGGTCGCCGGCGTCCTGCGTCTGCGCGTCGATCATCGCCAGCGGCAGTTCCTCCACGCGGCGGTAGAGCGGCTTCCAGACGTTGTAGAAGGCGACACGGCGCGCCAGCAGCGCCTCGGCGTCCTCGGGCACGATGTCGCGCACGCGCTGCGGTCCGCTCGCGGGCGTGTAGTCGCTGTGCACCAGCAGCACGGCCGGCCGCTGCACCGTGGTCTGCTGTTTCAGGTCGGCCGGCAGGCGCTTGCGGATCGTGTGATCGAAGACGACCACACGGCGCGCGCCGGTGTGGCGTTTCACGAAGTCGACCACCTGCGGGTAGAACTGTGCGCGCACGGATGCGTCGTCGTCGAACGGGTCGAAGCGGGCTTCGAAGTCGTGCAGCTCGAAGCCTTCGCGGTCGGCCGACAAGGCTTCGGCGCGCGGCCAGGCGCTGTGGATCTCGACCTCGCGAGCGTCCGTGCCCGGCGGGTTGAGCTTGACCGATGGCCCCGGCTCGTAGAAGTAGTAGTCGGGCGCGACGCCGTTGTCGACGGTGTATTGCATCGTCGCGCGAACGGGTGGAGAAAAGCTCATGGCAGTGAGGAGCGCTCGCGCGCGCTCAGTGAGGCCGGGTGGTCGTGAATCCCTCGTAAACCGTGGTCTGTTGCCAGCACGGCAACTGCTCGACGCCGTCGAGCAGCCAGCGCTTCAAGTTCGGGTGGTCGGACAGCGGCAGCTTCTGCCAACCGTGCAGGTGCATCGGCGCGGCGAGCACGATGTCGGCGATCGTGGGGCCGCTGTCGGGCCGGCTGCCGGCAACCCAGCGGCGGTCCTGCAGGCGCTTGTCGATGATGCCGGCCAGCTTGTGGAAATGCGCCGCCTGCGCGTCCAGCACGGCCGGATCCGGCTGGCCGCCCAGCAGCGGCTTGACGCAGTTCTCCACCAGGAACACGTAGCAGCTCGGGAACCAGTGCGAGCCCTCCCATTGGAGCCAGCGGTTGATGTCGACGCGCGTCTGCAGGTCGTGCGGGTACGCCGCCTCGTTGCCGAACTTGTCGGCCGCGTACTGCAGCATGGCGTTCGACTCCCACAGCTCGAAGTCGCCGTCGGTCATCGCCGGCACCGAGGCATTCGGATTCAGAGACACGTAGGGCTCGGCCTTGTGCTCGCCCTTGAAATAGTCCACGTGGACGAGTTCGTACGGTGCGCCGATGAGGTTGAAGCCGGCGATGACCTTGCGGCAGTTGATGGTGATCGGGTCGGCGTAGATCTTGATGCCCATGTGCGTGTCTCCTTTTGGAATGGCTGCGCTGTTGCGGGACTGTAGGCATTGACGTGGCGCAAAGCACCTGCTCGAATGCAAACGGTTTGTCTCCAATCTGGAAACAATGACGGTCTCGACCGACATGCTTGCGGCCTTCGTGAAGGTCGCCGACAGCGCCAGCGTCAGCCGGGCCGCGCTGGAGCTGGACGTCGGAAAGAGCGTGGTCAGCAAGCGGGTGGCGCAACTCGAAGAAGCGGTCGGCGCCACGCTGTTTGCCCGCAGCACACGGCGCATTGCGCTCACGCCCGCGGGCGAGGCCTACGCCGAGTTCGCCCGCCGCGCGCTGGCCGAGCTGGGTGCAGGGCAGGAGCGGCTGCGTGCGCTGCGCTCCGACCTGACCGGCTGCATCCGCCTGTCGGCCACGGTGTCGTGGGGTCAGCGTGTGCTGGCCGGCAAGCTGCCCGAGTTCCTGCGCCTGCACCCGGCCATCGAGGTCGAACTGCAGCTCGTCGACCGCATGGTCGACGTCGCGTACGAGCGCATCGACATCGCGCTGCGCTGGTCGACCACGCTGCCTCAGGGCCTGGTGTGCGAGCCTGTGGCCACGGTGGGCTGGTCGATGGTCGCCGCGCCGGGCTACCTGGCCAATGCCGGGGCGCCCCTGACGCCGGCCAACCTGGCCCAGCACAGCTGCCTGTGCTACTGGCGCGAGGCATCGGACGACCTCTGGGCGCTGGCCCATGCCGGGCAGATGGCCCGAGTGCGTGTGCAAGGCCGCTACCACGTCGACAACCCGGAAGCGGTGGCCGAAGCCGCGATGGCGGGCCTGGGCATCGCGATGTTGCCCGACTACCTTTGCCAGGCCGGGCTGGCCGATGGCCGCCTGGTGCGCGTGCTTCCCGAGTGGACGCCGCAGACCAAGTTCGGCTCGCTGATCAGTGCGGTGTCGACCGCCGAGCGCATGGGCCTGTCGCGCAACCAGGTCCTGCTGGGCTTTCTGCGGCAGCAGTTGGCCGCCGGCTGACCTCACCGGCCGGAGGCATCTTCTTCGCTGCCGTTCCCGGCGGTGCGTCGGGGCCTTCGCGCGGCCGCCATGCGGCATCATCGCCGGATGCCGTCCGACGAACCTCTGACCCACGCCCCGCCCCCCGACCTGCGCCTGGCGCAGGCCCTGATCTTCATCACCCCCGCGATGTGGAGCGTGAACTACCTGGTGGCGCGTTGGGCGCCAGGGGTGATCGCGCCGCATGCGCTGGCACTGGGGCGCTGGACGATCGCGGCGCTGCTGCTGGGCTTCGTGTGCCGCGCTGAGTTGTGGGCCAAGCGCGGGCTCATCCGCGCCGAGTGGCGCCAGTTCATCGTTCTCGGCGCCCTGGGCATGTGGGTCTGCGGCGCGTTCGTCTACATCGGCGGGCGCAGCACCCTGGCCGTCAACATCGGGTTGCTGTACTCGGTCGCGCCAGTGCTCATCGCGCTGATCTCGGCGCTGTGGCTGCACGAGCGCTTCACTGCGCTGCAAGGGCTGGGTGTGGTGTCGGCATTGGCCGGCGTGGTGACGATCCTGCTGAAGGGCGACTGGGAGACGCTGGCGCAATTGCGCATCAACCCCGGTGATGCCTGGATCGCGGTGGCGGTGTTGTGCTGGGCGGCGTACTCGCTGCTGCTGCGCGCCTGGCCGTCGGCCTTCGGGCCGGTGGCGCGGCTCACGCTCACGGCCGTCGGCGGCATCGTGGTGCTGCTGCCGTTCACGGTGTGGGAGGCGCTGGCCTGGTTGCCCACCGAACTGTCGTGGAAGAGCCTGGGGCTGGTGCTGATGGCGGCGCTGATTCCCGGTGCGGGTTCGTACGCGGCGTATTCGTATATGCAGCGCAAGCTTGGCGTGGCCAAGGTCGGCACGGTGTTGTACCTGGGGCCGCTGTACAGCGCGCTGCTCGCGTGGGGCGTGCTGGGTGAGCGCATCGAGTGGTACCACGGCGTCGGCGCGCTGCTGATCCTGCCGGGCATCTGGTTGTCGACGCGGCGGTAGGTGGGCGCCGATCGGCCCACGGGCGAGGGGCTCGAAGGGCCATCAACGCCCCGATCGGTTGCCGTCGCTCACATCTGAATCACTTGCTCGCGCCCCACAACCCGGGGTCACGCTTTCTTGTGTCACCGGAGGTAAGTCGTTCGCCGTTTGCCAACAATTGGCGCAAAACGGGGTTTGACACAGGGGAAGATGTGGCCATGCGTCCACAAGCAATCCGGCTTTTCGCACACTGTGCCCCCTCGCTTCACCGCGCCTGAGGAGACCACCGTGTTCGCCATGCCCAAGCTCTCGTTCCGCTCTGCAGCCCAGGCTGCAGTTGCTGCGCACGTGCCTGCCGACGCGGCGCACGACGGCTGGTGCCGGCGCGAAGAAGCGATCATGGGTACCGCCATCAAGGTCGAGCTGTGGAGCGACGACCGCGACGCGGGCGAGGCGGCCATCGACGCAGTGATGGCCGAGATGCACCGCATCGACCAGTTGATGAGCCCGTACAAGCCTGTCTCCGAACTGTCCATCGTCAACCGCGACGCGGCCCAGCGGGCGGTGCCGATCGGCGCCGAAATGTTCGACTTGATCGCGCGCTCGTTGCGCTTCTCTGAACTGTCCGATGGCGCCTTCGACATCACCTACGCCAGCGCCGGCCACCTGTACGACTACCGCGAGCGCATCAAGCCCAGCGATGCCGCCCTGGCGCAGGCCGTTGGCGCGATCGGCTGGAAGCACCTGCTGCTCGACCGCGAACAGCGCACGATCCGCTTTGCGCGCGAGGGCGTGCGCATCGACCTGGGCGGTTTTGCCAAGGGCCATGCGGTGGACCATGGCGTGGCGATCCTGGCGCGCCTGGGCATCCGCCACGCGATCGTCAGCGCCGGCGGCGACAGCCACGTGCTGGGCGACAAGCGCGGCCGGCCGTGGACGATTGCGATCCGTGACCCGCGCAACGCCGACGCGGTGGTGGCCGTGCTGCCGCTCGAAGACGTGGCGATCTCGACCTCGGGCGACTACGAACGTTTCTTCGAAGCCGACGGCGTGCGCTGCCACCACGTGCTCGACCCGAAGACCGGCAAGTCGCCGCACAGCATTCGCAGCGTGACCATCCTGGCCGACGACGGCCTGACCAGCGAGGCGCTGTCGAAGTGCCTGTTCGTGATGGGGCTGGAGCGCGGCATGGCCTTGATCGAAGCGCAACCGGGGGTCGACGCGGTGGTGGTCGACGCGCACGGGCGCCTGCATTTTTCGTCGGGTCTGCTGGCCGGTGGCCCGCAGACGCGGCAGTGACACTGTTTTGTCGATCGTCGATCGACCCTTGGGGGAGAGAACATGAATGAGATGACAAGGATGAGCGCACTGAGTTGCGCGGCGGCATTGTTGGGCCTGGCGGCCGTGACCCTGACGGGCTGCGGCAGCGGCAGCTCGAGCGGCAGCAACTCGGTCACGGTGCAGGGCGACGTGCCGCTGGCCTACGTGAAGCGCTCGACCGCGCTGGGCATGAACCCGACCGACGGCACACCGACGGCCGACGGTGGCGACCTGATGATCCGCGAGAAGTCGTCGCCGAGCGCGGTCGAGCACAACATCACCGCGGCGATCACGCAGGGCAAGGGCGATGCGTCCGACCCCGAAGCGTCGTACGACGCGAAGAAGCTCGTCTTCTCGCTGCGCTGCCCCACGACGAACACGTCCACCATCAACGGCCAGCCCGCCTGCACCGGCAAGTGGAACATCTGGGAATACGACATGACCACCGGTGGCTTCACCGGCGGCACCTTGCGGCGCATCACCAGTTCGACGCTGGACGACGACGTGGACCCGGCCTACCTGCCCGCAGGCGCCGGCTTCGTGTTCTCGTCCAATCGGCAGACCCAGTCGAAGCTGAACCAGGCCACCGGGCAGGTGTACTACGGCCTCGACGAGTACGAACGCGAGCGCGTGATCAACCTGCACACGATGAACGCCGAGGGCGGCAACATCACGCAGATCTCGTTCAACCAGAGCCACGACCGCAACCCGGTGGTGCGCCCGAATGGCGACATCATGTTCTCGCGCTGGGAACATGTGGGCGACCGAAATCGGTTCGCCGTTTTCAGCACCAAGCCCGACGGCACCAACATGTTCGTGCTGTACGGCGCGCAAAGCCCGGGCAACAGCTTCCTGCACCCGCGCGACATGGACCCGGCCGGCCCGAACAAGGGCTTCCTGGCGACCGACCTGATGTCGCTGTCGGGCACGCAAGAGGGCGGCAAGATGATGATCGTCGACGCCGCCAACTACTCCGAGAACAACACGCCGGCCAACTCCACCGTGCCCGCTGCCGGCGGCCAGACCTCGATCACCGCGCAAGACCTGAACGACGGCCGCGGTCTGTCGCAATACGGCCGCGTGACCACGCCCTACCCGCTGTGGGACGGCACGAACCGCGTGCTGGTCGCCTACCGCCCGTGTGAAGTCACGCGCGCCGGCGTGGTGGTGGCCTGTGCCACCTTGACCGCCGAAGAGAAAGCCCGCCTTGGCGACCGTGACCGCATGGCCGCCGCTGCCGCGGCCGACCCGCTGCAAGACGACGCACCGGCTGCCTACGCCATCTACATGTTCGACCCCAAGTTGCAGACCTGGCTGATCGTGGCCGCGCCGCCGTCGGTCTTCATGTACACCGATCCGATCGCGTTGCAGTCGCGCGCCGAGCCGAACGCCACGCCGCCGACCAACGTCGATGCGTCGCTGGCCGCGCTGAAGATGGCGTTGATCGAAGTGCGCAGCGTCTACGACACCGACGGCCTGGGCCGCATGGGCGAGCAGATGCTGACCGCCGCCGACCGCCCGGCCGGCTGTTCCGCCGGCATCGCGCTCACCCCCCCGACCGACGTGCTGGACACGCGGGCGATGGTGGCCGACCTGGTGCGCATGAAGGACCCGGCCAACCCGGCCTACGGCTGCGCACCGGCGCGCTTCGTGCGCGCCATCCGCGCGGTGTCGCCGCCGTCGAGCATGATGGGCCTGCGCAGCACGATCGGCGAGACCGACTTCGAGCAGCAGCAGATCCTGGGCTACGCACCGGTCGAACCCGACGGTTCGTTCAAGCTGCAGGTGCCGGCCGACGTGCCGCTGGCGCTGTCCATCGTCGATGGCAAGGGCCGTGCGTTCCAGACCCACACCAACTGGATCCAGGTGCGCCCGGGCGAGCGCCGCACCTGCGACGGTTGCCACAGCCCGCGCCGTGGCGGCGCGCTGAACTCGGGCACGGTCGTCAACACCATGCCGGCAGCGCTGGTCGCCGCGCTGTCCAACGCCCATCAGTCGGGCGAGACGATGGCTTCGACCCGCACGCGTCTGGACGCCACTGCATTGAACCTGCAAGCCAATCCGGTCTTCACCGACGTGTGGGCCGACACCACGCGTGCCGGCGTGACCGCACGGCCGGCCATCTCGCTGCGTTACACCGGCAATGCCAGCCCGGCCGACGACCTGGCCACGCCCGCGCCGGTGAACGGCCTGGTCAACTACCCCGAGCACATCCAGCCGCTGTGGGCCCGCCCCCGAGGCACCAACGGCGCCAACACCTGCACCACCTGCCACGCCGACACGGCCAAGCTCGACCTGCGCGCCAATGTGTCGGGCACCGGCAGGCTGGTGTCGTACGAAGAACTGCTGATCGGCGACCCGGTGCTCGACCCGGTCACCGGCCTGCCGCAGACGCGCATTCAAGAAGGCGTGCCGATGATCGTGCGCGGCGCGCCGCTGGTCGAAACCAGCTCCGGTGCGGCCAACAGCGCCGGCCAGGCACGCAAGAGCCGGCTCACCGAAATCATGTTCGGCGAAACCTTGCTGGCGGGCGCCGCCGCCACCACCGCGCACCCGGCCCCGCCGGCCGGCGCGCCGGACCACGCGACCTTGCTGAACGCGGCCGAGAAGCGGCTGCTCGCCGAATGGATGGACCTGGGCGGCCAGTACTACAACGACCCGTTCAACGCCACCGGCGGCGTGCGCGCGCTGAACGGCCTGAGCCAGGCGACCTTCACCACGCAGGTGCAGCCGATCCTGCGGGCGACCTGCGCGTCGGGCTGCCACCAGGCCGTCGGCAGCGATCTGACAACGCCTGCCGGTACCGCCTTCCGCCAGAACCGGTTCGTGCTGACGGGCAGCGCGGAAGGCGATTTCGGCGTCACACTGTCGATGATCTCGAACGCCTGCAATGCGCCGTCGAACTACCTGCTGAGCCGGCCGTCCAGCGTGCCGCACCCGGCCGGCGCCACCGGCCAGACCGCGGCGGTGCTGCCGGTGGGCAGCGCGGCGTACACCACCATCGCCAACTGGATCGCGACCGGATGCCCATGACGCTTGACTTCCCACTGCGCGCGCTCGCGGTCGCCGCACTGGTAGGCCTGATCGGCCTGGCCGGCTGCGGCGGCGGCAACCCGCTGAGCAACCCGCCCGACGTGAGCAACCCGCCCGGCACCGGCGGGCAGACGCTGTCTTACGTGTACTACCAGAAGTGCATCAACCCGATCTTCCTGGCGCAGCTGCAGATCAACATCAACGGCGTGCTGTCGGTCAACACCTGCGCCGCGGCGGGCTGTCACGACACCGTCACCGGCACCGGCGGTGCGTTCCGCATGGTCGGCGCAGCGCAGCCGCTGGACGTGACGGCGCCGGCCAACACGCCCGACGTCATTCGCGCCAGTGACATGTACAAGAATTTTTACTCGACCCAGGGGGAGGTCGTGTTCGGCTCGCTCACCCAGAGTCGCATACTCGCCAAGCCCAGGCTGCTCAACGTCTTGCACGGTGGCGGCCTGATCTTCGAAACCGACCAGGACCCGAACGTGAAGCTCCTCCAGTACTGGATCAACCATCCCGTGCCCCAGGGCCAGGACGAGTTCAGTTCCGCCGCCAACAGCATGTTCACGCCCGCCGATCCGGCCACGGGCGCGTGCAACACCCAATGACCGCTCGCACCCCGGCAACGGCCCCGAAGCGCCGTGGGCCAGGCACACCTGTCGCAGCGAGGTGGCTGTTACAACACGCGTCGTTGTTGAGCGCTGCACTGGCCGCAGGCGCCGTGCAGGCGCAGACCGCACCGGCGGGCACGGCCGACACGCCGGGTGCGCCCGTTGCTGCCTCTGCGCCGGCGCCTGCCCCTGCGCCTGCTACTGTCGCAGCTTCCCGCGCACCGGCGGGCGCCTCGGCCGAACGCTTGCAGGTCACCGACCCGTACCTCGAAATGCGCACCGGCCCGGGCCGCGGCTTCCCGGTCTTCCACGTCGCCGAGCGCAGCGAATGGGTGTCGATCGAACTGCGCCACACCGACTGGTACAAGGTCCGCACCGCGAGCGAGCAACTGGGCTGGGTGCACCGCCGCCAGCTCGAGACCACGCTCACCGAGGCCGGCGCGCAGAAGACCTTCCGCGACCTCGTGCTCGACGACTACCTGACCCGCCGCGTGCAGCTCGGCGCCGCCTGGGGGCGCTTCAAGTCCGAGCCGATGCTGAAGATGTGGACCAGCTACAAGCTGTCCGACACGCTGACCGCCGAGGCCACCCTGGGCCAGGTGCAGGGTGTGTTCTCGGGCACCGACTTCTGGCACCTGAACCTGCAGTCCGAGCCCTGGTCCGACCGGCGTTTGTCGCCATTCTTCGGCATCGGCTTCGGCCAGTTCAAGAACATCCCGAACACCAGCCTGGTCGGCAACTTCACGAGCAACGCCAAACTGGGCAATGCGACCGTCGGTGCCCGGTTTTATCTGAGTGACCGCTTCGTTCTGCGCGCAGACTATTCGATCTACACCGCATTCCTCTCGGATGCCAAGAGCAGCGAGTACCGCGCGATCACGGCGGGGCTGTCGTTCTTCTTCTGATGCTGTGCTTGAGCACGCACTCCCAACATTCCCGAGCGACCCATGCAAAACACCACAACGAACGCTGCAGCATTGAACACCGCACATGCCAAGGCGCTGGGCGGCCTGCTTGCCGTGGCCGCTGCCGCTGCGGTCTTGGCACTGGCGCCGGCCCCGGCCCACGCGCAAGACC
>JANOQS010000369.1:0-3995 GCA_031414975.1 Methylibium sp.
TGGCCGCCATGCAGCTCGGCGCCTTCAATGGCGGCGACACCGTCTATGCGATGCAGGGCATGGTCGTCGCCGACCCGATGGGCCACCTGTTGGGCTTCTTTGCCACCGTGGCCGTGATGGTCTCGCTCGTGTACGCGCGGCCGTATGCCGGCTCGCGCGACATGCTCAAGGGCGAGCTCTTCACGCTCAGCCTGTTCTCGCTGCTCGGCATTGGCGTGATGCTCTCGGCCAACAACTTCCTCGTGGTCTACCTCGGCCTGGAACTGATGACGCTGAGCCTGTACGCACTGGTTGCGTTGCGCCGCGACCATGCCGACGCGACCGAAGCGGCGATGAAGTACTTCGTGCTCGGCGCGCTGGCCAGCGGCTTCTTGCTGTATGGGCTGTCGATGATGTACGGCGCCACCGGCTCGCTCAACATCAACGAGGTGTTCAAGGCCATCGGCACCGGGCAGATCAACAAGGCGGTGCTGATTCTCGGCACGGTCTTCGTGGTCTCGGGCCTGGCCTTCAAGCTCGGCGCGGTGCCCTTCCACATGTGGGTGCCCGACGTCTACCAGGGCGCACCCACCGCGGTGACCCTGCTGCTGGGTGGTGCGCCCAAGCTGGCGGCCTTCGCGATCACGATCCGCCTGCTGGTCGAAGGCATGCTCGGCCTGGCGGTGGACTGGCAGCAGATGCTGGTCGTGCTGTCGGTGGGTTCGATGTTGCTGGGCAACCTGGCGGCCATTGCGCAGACCAACCTGAAGCGCATGCTGGCCTATTCGACCATCGCGCAGATGGGTTTCATGCTGCTGGGCCTGTGCTCGGGCGTGGTCAACAGCAACACCTTGTCGGCCGCCAACGCCTACAGCTCAGCGATGTTCTACGTCGTGACCTATGTGCTGACGACCTTGGGCACCTTCGGCATGGTCATGCTGCTGTCGCGCCAGGGCTTCGAGGCCGAGCACATCGACGACCTGAAGGGCCTGGCCCGGCGCAGCCCGTGGTTTGCAGCGGTGATGGCGATCTTCATGTTCTCGCTCGCCGGCATTCCGCCGACGGTCGGCTTCTACGCCAAGCTGTCGGTGCTGCAGGCGCTGGTGTCGACCAACGATTCCGACTACATCACGCTGGCGGTGGTGGCGGTGCTGCTCTCACTGGTGGGCGCGTACTACTACCTGCGGCTGGTCAAGGTGATGTTCTTCGACGAACCGGTTGACTCGCACCCGATCGTCAGCACCGGCGACGTGCGGGCCATGCTGTCGCTCAACGGCGTGGCGGTGCTGGTGTTCGGCCTGTTGCCGGGGGGGCTGATGGCGCTGTGTGCGCAGGCCATCGTGAAGGCGTTGGCCACGTGACGTCGGCGCATCCCGGCGCGCACCCGGAAGCAAATCTCGACGCCCACCCCGACGCCCACCCCGACGCGCACCTGCGCGAAGCCCCGGTTCATTCCGAACGGGTCTACCGCGGCCACTTTCTCGACGTCCGCCGTGACCAGGTGCAGTTGCCCGACGGCAGCCTGGCGCAGCGCGAATACATCGTGCACCCGGGCGCCGCGATGGTGGTGCCGCTGCAGGGCGATGGCAACCTGGTCGTGGTGCGCCAGTGGCGCCACCCGATGGAGCGCGTGATGCTCGAATTCCCGGCCGGCAAGCTCGACGCCGGTGAAGCCAGTTTCACCTGCGCGGTGCGCGAGCTGACTGAGGAGACCGGCTACCGCGCCGCCGAATGGGCTTGTGCCGGCGTGCTGCACAACGCCATTGCCTATTCGAACGAGGGCATCGCCGTGTGGTTCGCGCGCGGCCTGAGTCTGGGCGAGCAGCGGCTCGACGTGGGCGAGTTCGTGGAGGTCGCTTCAATGAGCGAAGAGGCCCTGAACGAGCTCGCCGGCCGTGGTGAACTGACCGACGCGAAGACCTTGATCGGCCTGCTCTGGTTGCAGAATTGGCGCTCCGGGCGTTGGCCCTTGACCTGGGTTCCAGCGCCTTGAGGAGCGCCGGACAATAATCGGAGCATGAAGGTCCTCAACCTCCGATGCACGCACGAGCACCGCTTTGAAGGCTGGTTCGACTCGGAAGAAGACTTTCAATCGCAGCACGAACGCGGCCTGGTCGAATGCCCGATGTGCGCCGACAAGACCGTCACCCGGCTGCCCAGCGCGCCGCGCCTGAACGTGTCGAACCTGCGTGAGGTGGTGGCTGTCCGGCCGCCCGACGATGCCCAGGCTCAAGCGCAGTCGCAATGGATGCGCGCGGTTCGCCACCTGATGGACAACACCGAAGACGTGGGCGAGCGCTTCCCGGAAGAAGCGCGCCGCATCCACTACGGCGAGGTGCAGGAGCGCGGCATTCGCGGCCAGGCCACGCGCGAAGACGCTGACGCGCTGCGCGAAGAGGGCATCGAGGTGGTGGCCGTGCCGGTGCCGGCTGCCCTGAAGGGCAACGTTCAGTAGCTCGCGGCCAGCGGCTCAGCGGCCTTGGCCGTGTGTGCAGCGTGTCCCGGGTTGCACAACACCACGAAACGCGAGTCGGCCAGCGCGCTGAGGAAGGTGTCTCCGCCCCGGTCGATCGTGAAGCCGTCGCCTGCCTCCAGCACGGTGTCGCGCTGGTCGTTGTCTTGAGTCAACCACAGGCAGCCAGACAGGCAGACCACGCGCCGTCCCTGGCCGTCGTGGATTCTGTACAGATTGCCCTTGGCCAGATCGTTGGCGGCGCGAAACAGGTCGGTGTCCATGCTCAGTTCCTCTTGTTTGCCTGAATTTGCATGATTCATGTGCATGCATCATTCGGGGAAGGTGGTTGACGATCGGTAGATCGCCTGGGTACAGTCTGCAGCACACGCCCTTTGCATTCAAACGGTATTCCGGAATGGTTTGCATGCGCTGAAGGAATGCGAAAGCAAGGCTGAACATCTGCCCGCCATGAGAAACCGCCTGTACGACCTGCCGCCGCTGAACCAGCTCGAAGCCTTCGAGGCCGCGGCCCGGCACTTGAGCTTCACGAAAGCAGCCGACGAGCTGTCGCTGACGCAGTCGGCCGTCAGCCGCCAGATCGCCGCGGTGGAGGAACACTTCGCCGTCCCGCTGTTCCGCCGCCTGCACCGCGCGCTGCTGCTCACCGAAGACGGCCAGACCTTGCACCGCGCCGTCAGCGAGGTGCTGGCGCGGCTGCACCAGGTCAGCGGCGATTTGCGTGCGGCCGGCAGGGTCAAGACGGTCGTGGTCACCACCACGCCGGGCTTCGCCGGGCTGTGGCTGATTCCGCGCCTGGCCGCGTTCGTTGCCGCGCACCCCGATGTGGACGTGCGCATCTCGGCCGGCTACCAGCTCGTCAACCTGAACCGCGACGGCGTTGACGTGGCGGTGCGCTACAAGACCGAAGAGGCCGCCGGCCCGGGCGCGCTGCGCTTGTTCGGCGAGCAGTTCGTGCCGGTGTGCAGCCCGGCGCTGATGCAGTCTGCCGCCACGCCGCTGGTCGAACCGCAAGACCTTCGCCACCACGTGCTGCTGCACCTCACGTCCGACGGCGACGCGTATTCGCCCGACTGGCCGATGTGGCTGCGCATCATGCAGATCGGCGATTTGAAGCCGGCCGGGGCGATGCACTTTTCGCAGTACGACCAGGCCATCCAGGCGGCCGTCAGCGGCCAGGGTGTGGCCTTGGGGCGCCTGCCGCTGGTGGCGGGGTTGATGGAGCAGGGCAAGCTGGTCGCGCCGTTCAAGGGCGCGCTGGGGTCACCGCGCGGCTACTTCCTGGTGCAGTCCGACGCCGCCGGCCGCAAAACCGAGGTGCAGGAGTTCGTGGCCTGGCTGCGCAACGAAGCCGACCTGACGGCGCGCGGTCGCGCGCCTGCCTGAACACTTCGCGCGGTCGCGCGCCGGCCGGCGTGCTAGAGCACCCGCCCCGGATACATGCGCCCCTCCGGCTCCAGCGCCTGCTTGATGGCGCGCCTCATCTGCAGCGCCACCGGCGACTTGCGCTTGGCCAGTTCGTCGCGCTTGAGCGTACCGATGC
>JANOQS010000370.1:0-12541 GCA_031414975.1 Methylibium sp.
GGCCTGCGCTCGGCAGCGGAACTGGGGCTGTCGTCGTTGCGCGGACCCTTGTTCGAAACCTGGGCGATCGGCGAAGTGCTCAAGACCCGCAGCCACCACCGCATGGCCCCGACGCTGCACTACTGGCGCGACAAGCTCGGCGTCGAGATCGACCTGCTGATCGATGGCGGAACCCGGCTGGTGCCGATGGAATTCAAGGCGGGCCAGACGGTGGCCGGAGATTGGGTGAACAACCTGCGCCGCTACCTGACGCTGGCCGCCGACCGCGCCCCGAGCGTCCCGGTCGAAGAGCCTGTGGTGGTGTACGGCGGCGATGCAACGCATGTCCGCGACGGCATCGACCTCGTGGGTTGGCGCGCTCTGCCGGAGCGGGCTTATCGCCTGCTGGGTGGCCAGGAAGGCGCTGCTTCAACGCCGCGCTGAAGCGGCCTCACACCCGCTCGACGATCAGCGCAATGCCCTGCCCAACGCCGATGCACATCGTGCACAGCGCGTAACGGCCCTTGATGCGGTGGAGCTGGCTCACCGCCGTCGTCACCAGCCGCGCACCGCTGGCACCCAGCGGGTGGCCCAGCGCAATCGCGCCGCCGTTGGGGTTGACTCTGGGGTCGTCGTCCTGCAGGCCCAGGTCGCGCGTCACGGCCAGGCCTTGGGCGGCGAAGGCCTCGTTGAGTTCGATCACGTCGATCTGCTCGAGCTTCAGGCCCGTCAGCGCAAGCACCTTGCGCGTGGCGGGTGCGGGGCCGAAGCCCATGATGCGCGGCGCCACGCCGGCCGTGGCCATGCCCACCACGCGGGCGCGCGGCGTGAGGCCGTGTTTCGCGGCGCTGGCTTCGCTGGCCAGCAGCAGCGCGCACGAACCGTCGTTGATGCCCGATGCGTTGCCCGCCGTCACGCTGCCGTCGGGCCTGACCACGCCCTTGAGCTTGGCCAGCGCCTCCAGGCTGGTCTCGCGCGGGTGTTCGTCCTTGTTCACGACGATCGGATCGCCCTTCTTCTGGGCGATCGTCACCGGCGTGATCTCGGCGTCGAAGAAGCCCGCCTTCTGCGCCGCCACCGCGTTCAACTGGCTGCGCAGCGCCATGCGGTCCTGCGCTTCGCGCTCTATTCTGAACTGCATGGCCACGTTCTCGGCCGTCTCCGGCATCGAGTCGACACCGTGCAACTCCTTCATCAGCTTGTTGACGAAGCGCCAGCCGATCGTCGTGTCGTACACGGCGTTGGCGCGGCTGAAGGCGCTCTCGGCCTTCGGCATCACGAACGGTGCGCGGCTCATGCTTTCCACGCCGCCGGCAATCATCAACTGCGCTTCGCCGCTCTTGATGGCGCGCGCCGCGGTGCCCACCGCGTCCATGCCCGAGCCGCACAGGCGGTTGATGGTCGCGCCGGGCACCTCGATCGGCAAGCCGGCCAGCAGCGACGCCATGTGCGCGACGTTGCGGTTGTCTTCACCGGCCTGGTTGGCGCAGCCGTAGATCACGTCGGTCAAGGCTTGCCAGTCGACATTCGGGTTGCGCGCCATCAGCGCCTTGATCGGGATGGCGCCGAGGTCGTCGGTGCGCACGCCGGAGAGCGCGCCGCCGTAGCGGCCGATGGGGGTGCGGATGGCGTCGACGATGAAGGCGTGGTTCATGGTGTGAATGGCGTCCAGGTGCTCCATCATCACACAGGTCTTCCTCGCGCCGATCGGGTGACGCCTTCGGAACGCGGTGGTGTCTTCGGGTGTCGGCGCCGGGCCGCAGGGCACATCGGAGCAAGGTCGGCGGATTGTTCGATACTCGACCATCGAGCGCCTTGACGCCCCACGCCCCGACGCCCCAAGCCCGCATGGCCAGACTTTTCAAGATCATTTCTCTTGCCGTTGTCGGCCTGCTCGCCGCCACCGCGCTGGGCATGCTGTTCTTCGTCGACGCCAACGCCCACAAACCCCGCCTCGAAGCGGCCGTGTCGAAAGCGCTCGGCATGCAGCTCACGATCGCCGGCCCGGTTGGCCTGAGCCTGGCGCCGGGTTTGCTCGTCACCCTGGCCGACGTGCAGGTGCGCAACCGCGGCGCCGACGTGGTGACGGCCAGGCAGGCCCGACTCGGCATCGGGCTGCTGCCGCTGTTGACCGGCGAGGTGCGCATCACGTCGCTGGCGCTCGACCAGGCCAGGGTCATGGTTGCGCGCGACCGTGACGGGCATTTCAACTTCGAGCCGGCGCGAGGAGCCGCGGCCGGGTTGCCGGCGCTGGACTGGCCCCGCGTGTCGCTGTCGAACACCGCCTTTGTGTACGCGGACGCGCGCATGGCGCACCCGATCGAGGCCGACGGCTGCCGCGTCGCGATGCAGGGACTGCGCCTCTCGGGGGGCGCGCAGGCGAGCCTGATGCAGGCTGTTTCGTTCGGCGCCGAAGTGAGCTGCGCGGCCTTGCGCCGCGGCGCCGGCAAGTTCGCCGGCCTGAAGTTCAGCGCCGAAGCCCAGGGCGGGGTGCTGCAGATCAAGCCGATCACGCTGCTCGCATTCGACGCCAAGGGCGCGTGGCGCGTCAGCGCTGACTATTCCGCAGCGGTGCCGCGCTACGCGCTCGAGGGCTCGTTCACGCAGTTGCCGATCGACGAGCTCTTCAAGGCACTGGCGCTGAAGCAGACGGCGGCCGGGCGGGTCGACCTGTCGGCAACTCTGTCGTTGCAGGGCAAGACGGAGAATGCGTTGCGCCAGAGTCTGGCCGGCCGTGTGTCACTGCGCGGCAAGGACCTGACCTTGAACGGCAGCGACCTGGACCAGGCATTCGCACGCTTCGAGGCCAGCCAGTCGTTCAGCCTGATAGACGCCGGCGCGTTCTTCATCGTCGGGCCGCTCGGGCTGGTGTTGACGAAGGGCTACGACTTTGCCAACCTGTACCAGGGCAGCGGCGGCAGCAGCCGGATCCAGACCCTGGTGTCCGACTGGAAACTAGAACGCGGCGTGGCGCAGGCGCAAGACGTGGCGATGGCCACCCAAGCCAACCGCGTGGCGCTGCAGGGCCGGCTCGACTTCGTGGGCGAGCGTTTCGATGCCGTGACGATGGCGCTGGTGGATGCGAAGGGCTGCGCCAGGCTGAAGCAGAAGGTCGGCGGCAGTTTTCGCCAGCCCGAGGTGGAAAAGCCGAACCTGCTGGTCTCGCTGGCCGGCCCGGCGCTCGGCCTGCTGAAGAAAGGTGGCGAGTTGCTGCTGGGCCAGGAGTGCGAGGTGTTCTACGCCGGCTCGGTGGCCGCGCCGCCGTGATGGGCAGGCCCGGCGCGTGGCGCCGATTGACGCCGGCCTTGACCTCGATCACTGCGCGCTGGCCGGCCAGGTGGATGATCGGTGAACACAAAGCAAGGAGACGCCATGCTGCAAAACGTCGGTACCGTGGATCGTGTGATTCGTGTCGTCGCCGGGTTGGCGCTGATCGGGGCCAGCCTGCTCGGCACCATCGGCCCCTGGGGCTGGGTCGGCCTGGTTCCGCTGGCCACCGGCCTGTTCCGGGTCTGCCCGGCCTACCTGCCTTTCGGCTTGAGCACCTGCGCGGCCAAGGCCGGCTCCGCCAAGCCGTAGCAAAGGATCGATCGGCCCAGCCCCACCTTGCGGCGGCTACATCACGCCGAACTTGGCCAGCGCCTCGCAGGCGCTCATGCCGCCCTTGATGGCGATGGACACCGCGCCTTCGGTGCTGGCTTTCTCGCGCGCGCGCCGGATCGCTTCGGCCTCGGCAGCGCGCGGAATCACCAGCACGCCTTCGCGGTCGCCGAACAGCAGGTCGCCGGGTTCGATGCGCACGCCGTCGATCTCGATCGCGCAGCGAAAGTCGATCACCTTCCCGCGCGGCCCTTGGTCCTGCGCATACAGGCCGCGGCAGAACACGGTAAAGCCGAGTTGTTCGATCTCGTCGGCGTCGCGCACGTAGCCGTCCAGGATCGCGCCGGCCGCCTTCAGGTGCGTCGCGCGCGTGGACATCAGACCGCCCCACAGCGCGTAGCGCAGCGATGAGCCGGTGGCGATGTAGACCTCGCCGGGCTTCAGGTCGTCGAGCGCTTCGAGCATCAGCCCGAACGGTTTTTGCGCCAGCGGCCCGCGCGCGGCGGCCGAGGCCCTGTCGTCGAACACGTCGGCCTCGAGCACCGGCATCGCGCGGCCGGCGATCCTGGCTTTCGGGTTCAGCGGCACGATGCCGGCCGGCAGGAACTGGCGCCGGTGCCCCATCACGTCGAGCACATCGCCAACCACGGCGGTGAAGAGTTCGGTCTTGAGGATCGTGAAGAGTTCGTCGTCGGTCATGGTCACTCCCGGGTCACGAGAAGGTTCGTGTTTTCGGCGGGCGCCGTCACGGCTCGGCCGGCCCGCGGCGCATCGCCATCGCCTCGCCCAGCCGCACCGCGCCGGCCGGCGCCCAGCCGGCGTTGAACTGGAGCGGGCCGGGTGGGAACAGCAGCACCACCGTCGAGCCCAGCAGAAAGCGGCCCATCTCGTCGCCCCGCTTCAAGTGCACTGGTTCGTCGGCATCCCGGTATTGCCATTCGCGCAGCCGGCCGATGCGCGGCGGGTTGACCACGCCGTGCCATACCGTGGCCATGCTGCCGACGATGGTGGCGCCCACCAGCACCAGTGCGAACGGGACTCTCTTGCCTTGGCTCTCGGTCTCGAAGATGCACACCACGCGCTCGTTGCGCGCAAACAGCCCCGGCACGCCGCGTGCAGTGGTCGGGTTGACCGAGAACAGCGCGCCCGGCACGTGCAGCATGCGCAGCAGCCGGCCGTCGCAGGGCATGTGGATGCGGTGGTAGTCCTTCGGGCTCAGGTAGATCGTGGCGAAGTGGCCGTCGTGAAAGCGGCTCGCCAGCCCGGCATCGCCGCCGAGCAGCGCGGTGGTGGAGTAACGGTGGCCCTTGGCCTGGAAGATCTGGTCGTGCCGGATCGCGCCGAACTGGCTGATCGCACCGTCCACCGGGCAGATCAGGTCAGCCTGGGCCAGCGGCCGCGCACCGGGCTTCAGCGCGCGGGTGAAGAACTCGTTGAAGCTGGCGTAATGGGCGATGTCGGGCTCGGCGGCCTCGGCCATGTTCACGCTGTAGCGGCCGACGAACCAGCGGATCAGCCGCGTCGTCAGCGCCCCGGCGCGTGCCGAGGCAATGCGACCACCGAAGGCCGTCAGTGCTTGTTTGGGCAACAGGTACTGCGGCAGTACGGCAAGACGATCCGACACGTTGGTGTTGACCAGGGTGGGCGAGGGTCGCGATTGTATCGAGCGACCGCAGCCGACTTGTTCTTGCCGCACGGCTCGCGCGAACCTGCGACCCTGGGGTCCTCGCACCCGATTCACGGGGTTGACCCTGCCCGGGACGGACGCGAGCATGGCGGCATCCCAGCTTCATTCGGTGAGTCGTCTTGAACCAGCCCCTTCCCCCGAACCCGTCGCCCTTGCCGCCGCAGCCCGCGGCCGTCGCTGAACTGCAGGCCTGGCAAGACCTGAAGCAGCAGATGGAAGAGCTGCACGCGCAGTTGCACTACCTCAAGTTGTTGCTGAGGATGGGCGTCAAGGCCTGGTAGGGCGCGGCCTTGGCCAGGATGTACAGGGCCCGCCCGGCCAGCAGTCCCGACAGCACGCCGTAGCTGGCGCTGACACTGGCCGCAACGGCAGCGTCGGCCGCCCAATCGCGGTGAAACGCCAGGGTCACGACCACGCTGTAGCGCAGCGCAAACACCGTCAGCATCAGTACCAGCGGCCACACGCTGCCGGGCACGTCGAAGCGGTCGCTCGCGGTGTCGTGGCGCACCCCCGGCGCCCACGCCAGGGTGTGCGAGAACCAGGCCGCCAGGCCGGCCGCCGCGGCCCAGGTGAGCAACACGCCGGCATGCAGCCCGAACAACGAAATGGCGCCCCAGGCCGAATAGCCCCCCAGCGCGACCGGCAGCAGCGCCACGCGCAGCCGCGCCAGACGGTGGTCGCGCAGTTGCGAACCCCCCAGCACGATCAGCAGCAACAGCACGCCCCAGACCCACGCGGGTGTGTGGTGAAGCACCTGGGCGATCACTGACAACAAGGGCAACGAAGAGGGCATCGCGAGCTCCGGCAACAAGGTTTGCAGGGTGAACAGGGCGCGATGCTCGGCCCGCGGCACGCCCGGCGCGAGCCCCCTGCGATCGGCCGGCGCCCAGGCGCGCCGAATGGCGCCGGCGCGGTGCCAACGGGCCGGCGGGCCCGCCCCTGGGCTGCACGTTTTTCGAACAGTCCCGTCAAACACCGTGAAGTGCCGCGGCGGCGGTCGCACCTACAGTTCGGGCTCTGAACCGCAACGCGGGCCCACGGCCGCACTTGCAACCGACTCGATCCCGCCGATGAATTCAGCCTCCGTCTCGCGCTACACCCCCACCGCCATCGCCCTGCACTGGCTGCTGGCGCTGGCCATCATCGGCTCGTTCGGGTTCGGCCTGTACATGACCGGCCTGTCGTTCTCGCCGCAGCGCGTCAAGCTCTACAACTGGCACAAGTGGGCCGGCATCTGCATCCTTACGCTGTCGGCCTTGCGGCTGCTGTGGCGCCTGTCGCACAAGCCTCCCGCGGACCTGCCCATGCCGGCCTGGCAGGCACGCACCGCGCACGCCACGCACGGCCTGCTGTACCTGCTGTTCTTCGCCGTGCCGCTGGTCGGCTGGGCCTACAGCTCGGCGGCGGGTTTCCCGATCGTCGTGTTCGGCGTGCTGCCGCTGCCCGACTTCGTGCCGGTCGACAAGGCGTTGGCCGACGCGATCAAGCCGTTCCACAAGTACCTGGCGTTCGCGCTGGCGGCTCTGGTGCTGGCCCACGTCGGCGCGGCGCTGAAACACCAATTCCTCGACCGCGACGGCCTGCTGTCCCGCATGTGGCCGGCGCGAAGCTGACTGAAAGAACACACCATGAAAATCTACGTCGCCGCTTCCTCCCTGGCCCTGCTCGCCGCTTTCGCCGGCCCCGCCTGTGCGCAGCAGAAGCTGGTTCCCGCCCAGAGCGACATCTCCTTCACCAGCAAGCAGATGGGCGTGCCGGTGGACGGCAAGTTCAAGAAGTTCGACGCCACGATCGCGTTCGACCCGAAGAAGCCCGAGGCCGGCAACATCGCCTTCACGATCGACCTGTCGAGCGCGCAGATCGGCGACAGCGAGACCATGGCCGAGCTCGCCAAGCCGGTCTGGTTCGACAGCAAGCGCGTGCCGACGGCCACGTTCCAGTCATCCGCCGTCAAGGCCGCCGGCCCAGGCAAGTTCGACGTGACCGGCAAGCTCACCATCAAGGGCAACGTGCGCGACGTGGTGGTGCCGGTGGCCCTGGCCCAGGCGGCCGGCACGAGCACCGCGACCGGCGCCTTCATCATCAAGCGGCTCGAATTCAGAATAGGCGAAGGCGACTGGGCCGACACCTCGATGGTGGCCAACGACGTGCAAGTGAAATTCAAGCTCGCGCTGACCGGCGTGGGCGCGCTTTAGTTTTCTCGATCCTTTTTCAACCACCCCACAGGAACCGACCGATGAACAAGACCTTGATCGCCGCCGCGCTGCTGGCCGCCTCCACGCTGGCGCAAGCCAACAGCGCCACCTACGGCATCGACCCGACGCACACCTTCGTGACCTTCGAAGCCAAGCACTTCGGCACCTCGACCTTGCGCGGCCGCTTCGACAAGAAGGAAGGTTCGGTCACGATCGATCGCGCCGCCAAGACCGGCAAGGCCGAGATCACGCTCGACATGACGTCGGTTTCCACCGGCGTGGGCCCGCTGGACGGCCACCTGAAGAGCAAGGACTTCTTCAATGCCGCCGAGAACCCGACCTCGAAGTTCGTCGGCGACAAGTTCACCTTCGACGGCACCAGGCTGACGGCCGTGGCCGGCACCTTGACGATGCTGGGCAAGACCCTGCCCGTCACGTTGACCGCCACCAACTTCAACTGCTACGACCACCCGATGCTCAAGCGCGAGGTCTGCGGCGGCGATTTCGAGACCACCCTCCAGCGCAGCCAGTGGGGCATGGACTACGGCGTGAAGGTGGGCATTCCCGACAGCATCCGCCTGCTGGTGCAGATCGAAGCGGCCAAGCAGTAAACGGGTTCGCCGCGCGGAGGTTCAGAATCGCGGCGGTCATCACCGCCGAGCCTCCCGCATGAACCCAGCCTTGTTTCCTTCCGCCGTGGCGCTGGCCGCGGCGCTGGCCCTTTGCGCCCCGGCCCATGCCGAGAGCGTGACCTACCTGCTCGACCCGAGCCATACCCAGGTCACGTTCGAGGTGCTGCACCTCGGCACCTCCACCTTGCGCGGGCGCTTCAACCGCATCGAAGGGCATGTCACGCTCGATCGCGCAGCGCGCAGCGGCAACGTTTCGGTGACCATCGACACCAGCTCCGTCAGCACCGGCGTGTTGCCGCTCGACGGCTTGTTGCGCGGCGCACAGGGCTTCGTGTCGCAAGACCATCCGAAGGCCTATTTCGTGGCCAGCCAGATCACGTTCGACGGTGACAGGCTGGCTTCGGCGCGCGGCGAGTTCAGCCTGCGCGGCACCGGCCAGCCGCTCGAACTGCGCGCAACCCACTTCAACTGCTACGAGCACCCCATACTCAAGCGCGAGGTCTGCGGCGGCGACTTCGAGGCCGAGTTCAAACGCAGCAGCTTCGGCATCAATCACAGCCTGCCGTTCGTGGGCGACAAGGTGCGGCTGCTGATCCAGGTCGAGGGCGTGCGCCAGTAGGGTGTTCGCGATTCAGCCGCGCTGGTCAAAACTCCTTGAACGAGAAGCCACCCGCATTGTGGGATGTGGCGGTTGGTTGGCGGGTTTTACCCAGTTGCCGCTGCAACGCGCGGCGACGAAAGTTGTGGTTGTTTGAGTCACTGCGGACAGTCCGCAATGGCTCCTTTTCCACACCGCATTCAAGGAGATTCCATGACCCAAGCCAAACCCGCCCCGCGCCGCAAGTTCCTGCGGCAGGCCGCCACCGGCGCGGTGGCCACCGGGGCGCTGGCCGCACCGATGATTTCGCAAGCGCAGACCACCAGCCTGCGCTTCCAGAGCACCTGGCCGTCCAAAGACATCTTCCACGAGTACGCCAACGACTTCGCGAAGAAGGTCAACGACATGGCGGGCGGCCGCCTGAAGATCGAGGTGCTGCCGTCCGGTGCGGTCGTGCCGGCCTTCCAGTTGCTCGAAGCGGTCAACAAGGGCACGCTCGACGGCGGCCACGGCGTGGTGGCCTACCACTACGGCAAGAACTCGGCGCTCGCGCTGTGGGGCTCCGGCCCGGCCTTCGGCATGGACCCGAACATGGTGCTCTCGTGGCACAACTACGGCGGCGGCAAGGCGCTGCTGGAAGAGATCTACAAGTCGATCAACATGGACGTCGTGTCCTACCTGTACGGCCCGATGCCGACCCAGCCCTTCGGCTGGTTCAAGAAGCCGATCGCGAAGGTCGAGGACGTGAAGGGCACCAAGTTCCGCACCGTCGGCCTGGCCGTTGACATGTACACCGACATGGGCGCGGCCGTGAACCCGCTGCCCGGTGGCGAAATCGTGCCGGCACTCGACCGCGGCCTGATCGACGGCGCCGAGTTCAACAACGCCACCTCCGACCGGCTGCTCGGCTTCCCAGACGTGGTCAAGAACTGCATGCTGCAGAGCTTTCACCAGAGCGGCGAACAGTTCGAGATCCTGTTCAACAAGGCCAAGTACGACGGGCTCGCGCCCGAGCTCAAGGCGATCATCGACTACGCCGTGCAGGCCTCGAGCGCCGACATGAGCTGGAAGGCGATCCAGCGCAATTCACAGGACTACATCGAGCTGAAGAAGGCCGGCGTCAAGTTCTACAAGACGCCCGATGCGATCCTGCGCGCGCAGCTCGCTTCGTGGGACAAGATCATGGCCAAGAAGGGCGGCGAGAACGCGCTGTTCAAGAAGGTGCTCGACTCGCAGAAGGTGTATGCCGAGCGTGCCGGCCAGTGGCAGAACGACTACATGGTCGACTTCAAGATGGCGTACAACCACTACTTCGGCCGCGGCGCCAAGAAGGGCTGAATCGTCATCATCCTGAGCAAGGGCGCCGCAAGGGCGCCCTTTTTTCATCAGGTTTTCAAGAGGCAAACAAGATGCAAAAAATGCTGCTGGCGGTGGACCGCTTCTCCACGCTGTTTGGCAAGGCGTGCGCGTGGACGGTGATCGGGCTGACGGTGCTGATCACCGCCGAGGTGTTCTCGCGCTACGTGTTGAACACGCCGCATGCCTGGGTGCTGGACGCCCAGATCATGCTCTACGGCACGCTGTTCATGACCGCCGGCGCGTACACGCTGAGCAAGAACGGCCATGTGCGTGGTGACGTGCTGTACGGCTTCTTCCAGCCGCGCACGCAGGCGGGCATCGACCTGGCGCTGTACCTGGTGTTCTTCCTGCCCGGCATCATTGCGCTGACCTGGGCCGGCTGGTCGTTCGCGAACGAATCGCTGGCGATCCGCGAGCAGACCTTCAACGCCGATCCGATCCCGGTCTACCCGTTCAAGTTCGTCGTGCCGATTGCCGGCGCGGTGCTGCTGCTGCAGGGGCTGGTCGAGATCGTGCGCTGCGTGCTCTGCCTGCGCGACGGCGCGTGGCCGGCGCGCGAACAGGACGTCGAGGAGGTCGACGTCGACAAACTCAAGGAGATGGTGCACGTGAAAGACGAAGACATCGCGGCTCTGGACCAGTACGTCGTCAAGGGAGGTGTCAAGCCATGAAGATCAGAAAAGAACTCTGGTTCGGCTTCATCCTGATGGCGCTGATCGCCTCCGCGGCGGTCGGCATGCTTGTTGCGGTGCCGCAGGTCACCAACGGCCACATCGGCCTGCTGATGTTGTCGCTGGTGGTCGTCGCGATCATGCTCGGCTTCCCGACCGCGTTCACGCTGATGGGCATGGGCATGCTGTTCGCCTACTTCGCCTACCACTCGGGCGGCCAGACTGCCGGCGGGGCGATGAAGCAGACGCTCGACCTGATGGTGCAGCGCGCGTTCTCGGTGATGGGCAACGACGTGCTGATCTCGATCCCGCTGTTCGTCTTCATGGGTTACCTGGTCGAACGCGCCAACCTGATCGAGAAGCTGTTCCGCAGCCTGCACCTCGCGCTCGCGCGCGTGCCCGGCTCGCTCGCGGTCGCCACGCTGGTGACCTGCGCGGTGTTCGCCACCGCCACCGGCATCGTCGGGGCGGTCGTCACCTTGATGGGGCTGCTGGCGCTGCCGCAGATGCTGCGCGCCGGCTACAGCGTGCCGATGTCGGCCGGTGCCATCACCGCCGGTGGTTGCCTGGGCATCCTGATCCCGCCGTCGGTGCTGCTGATCGTCTACGGCGCCACCGCGGGCGTGTCGGTGGTGCAGTTGTACGCGGGCGCGTTCTTCCCCGGCCTGATGCTGGCCGGGCTGTACATCGTCTACGTGATCATCGTGGCCAAGATCAAGCCCAGCATGGCACCGCCGCTGACGGCGGCCGAGCGCTTCGTGCCGCTGCCCGAGCCGCTGACGCGGGCCGGCGCCACCGGTGACCGCCGCGCGCTCGCCGGGCTGATCGGCGCGCTGAAGGGCCGCCGCAACCATGGCGTGGCGACCGGCTACCTGCTCAAGCAGTTGTTCATCACGCTGCTGCCGGCGCTGCTGTTTGCCGGCGTCGCGATCCTGAGTTACCAGAGCGCCACCCGCGTTGCGCCGGTCGAGGCCGAGTCCGGGTTGCAGCAGATGGGCGGCACCGGGCCCGAGAGCGCCGCACCCGCCGAGGCCGGTGGTTTGCAGGAGCCGCCGTCCGAGGGCGGGCTGCAGGAGCCGCCTTCGGAGGGTGGCGTGCAAGAGCCCCCCGGCGCCGCTGCGTCCGAGCCCGCCGCTGCGGGGGGGCCTGCCGCGGTGGCCGAGCCGCCTGCTGCGAGCGTCGCCGAGCCCCCGGCCGCCGCGGCATCGGTGGCTGCGGCGTCGGTGGCTGCGGCGTCGACGGCTGCGGGCGAAACCTCGAAGCCGGCGTCAACGGGCTTCTGGATCGGTCTGGGCGCCAGCGCCGCTGCACTGCTGGCGTTCTACGCGTTGCTCAGTTTCACGCGGCTCGAAGTCTTCAAGATGCTGCTGGCGAGCTTCTTCCCGCTGCTGGTCCTGATCCTGTTCGTGCTCGGCTCGATCGTCTTCGGCCTGGCCACGCCCACCGAGGCGGCGGCGGTCGGTGCCACCGGCGGGGTGCTGCTGGCGGCGGCCTATCGGCAGCTCAACTTCACGATGATCAAGGAGAGCGTGTTCCTCACCGCCAAGACCAGCGCGATGGTGTGCTGGCTGTTCGTCGGTTCGGCGATCTTCTCGGCCGCGTTCGCGTTGCTGGGCGGGCAGGAGCTGGTCGAAACCTGGGTGCTGTCGATGGACCTGACCAAGACCCAGTTCCTGGTGCTCAGCCAGGTGATCATCTTCATCCTGGGCTGGCCACTCGAATGGACCGAGATCATCGTGATCTTCATGCCCATCTTCATCCCGCTGCTCGACAACTTTGGCGTCGACCCGCTGTTCTTCGGCCTGCTGGTGGCGCTGAAC
>JANOQS010000371.1:0-1589 GCA_031414975.1 Methylibium sp.
TTTGCGCCGGCGCTGCTGCCGTGGTGGGGTGAGATCCGCCCGTTCGCGCTGCAGCGCGCCACCGACTGCCCGGCCCCGCCGCCGCCGGCCTATTCAGAAGAACCGTCCTCGGCCTTCTACAAGGAAGCGATGGAGGTCTACAAGGTGAGCACCCAGGCCACGCAGGAGCAGCGCCAGTTCGCGCTTTACTGGGCCGACGACCCGGGCAAGACGCCCACGCCGGCCGGCCACTGGGTCTACATCGCCACCGACCTGCTGAAGCTGCGCAAGGCCACCTTGGCCAACGCCGCAGAAACCTACGCGCGCCTGAACATCGCGATGGCCGATGCCTTCATCGCCGCATGGCACACCAAGTACACGCTGAACGTGTTGCGCCCGGTGACCTATGTGCAGTTGTCGATCGACAGCAACTGGGCCCCGGGGCTGATGGGCACGCCGCCGTTCCCCGACTACCCCTCGGGCCACTCGGTGCAGAGCAGTGCTGCATCGGCGGTGCTCGCGCAGGCCTTCGGTGCCGACACGTCGTTCACCGACAACACGCACAACGATCGCGGCTGGGGGCCGCGCACCTTCAAGAGCTTCAAGGCAGCGTCCGATGAAGCCGCACTGTCGCGCCTGTATGCGGGCATCCACTACCGCTTTGCGGTCGAACTCGGCAAGCTGCAGGGCACCTGTGTGGCGCAGAAGGCGCTTGCGTTGAAGTTCAAACGTTGAAGCTGATCCGCTGAACTTCAGACGCTGAAATTACAGCTCTGTAATCGCAAGCTCCGATCGCCCGCAAAACGAGGCTGGACAAGGGTTAGCGATAGTGCCGGTAACCATTCCGTACCCGTTTGCGGAGGGCCGGGCCGCATTAGCATGCGGACCGGCGAAACGGGTTCGGCACATCGCTCGCACCCACCCTCGAACTGCGCAGTTCGCTGTTGCCACAGCAACCAGGTGCAACGCAGAGCACATCACCTCAGGAGATCTTCATGTCGATCCGCATCCCCAGCCTTCTCAGCCTGGCACTCGCTGCCACATTCACCACCGGCGCCGCAACGGCCAAAGACATCATCGTTGGCGTGAGCTGGTCCAACTTCCAGGAAGAGCGCTGGAAGACCGACGAGGCCGCCATCAAGGCGCAGCTCGAAAAGACCGGCGACAAGTACATCAGCGCCGACGCGGCAGGCTCGCCCGAGAAGCAGCTCGGCGACATCGACGGCCTGATCTCCAAGGGCGCCAAGGTGCTGATCGTGCTGGCGATGGACAAGGACGCGATCCTGCCCGCCGTCAACAAGGCCACCAAGCAGAAGATCCCCGTGATCGCGTACGACCGCCTGATCGAAACGCCCGGCGTGTTCTACATCACCTTCGACAACGTCGAAGTCGGCCGCATGCAGGCACGCGCGGTGCTGAAGGCGCAGCCCAAGGGCAACTACGTGATGATCAAGGGCTCGCCCACCGACCCGAACGCCAACTTCCTGCGCGGTGGCCAGCAAGAGGTGATCGACGCTGCGGTCAAGAAGGGTGACATCAAGATCGTCGGCGAGGAATACACCGACGGCTGGAAGCCCGAAGTGGCGCAGAAGAACATGGAGCAGATCATC
>JANOQS010000372.1:0-2886 GCA_031414975.1 Methylibium sp.
AACAGGTCTTCGCGGAAGGCGCCGAGCTTGACGCGGTCTTCCAGGTTCTGGTGCGTCGCGGCGATCACGCGCACGTTGCTCTTCATCGGGTTGTGGCCGCCGACGCGGTAGAACTGGCCATCGCTGAGAACGCGCAGCAGCCGGGTCTGCAAATCGAACGGCATGTCGCCGATCTCGTCGAGAAACAGCGTGCCGCCGTCGGCCTGCTCGAAGCGGCCGCGGCGCGTGGTCTGCGCGCCGGTGAAGGCGCCGCGCTCGTGGCCGAACAGTTCGGACTCGAGCAGGTCTTTCGGGATCGCCGCGGTGTTGATGGCCACGAACGGCCCGCCCGAGCGCGGGCTGTGCTTGTGCAGCGCGTTGGCCACCAATTCCTTGCCGGAGCCCGACTCGCCGGTGATCAACACCGTGACGATGCTCTGGCTCAGCCGGCCGATGGCGCGAAACACGTCCTGCATCGCCGGCGCCTGGCCGAGCATTTCGGGCATCTGTGAATGCGCCACGTCACGCACCGCCTCGCGCAGGCTTTCGTCGACGGCGCGACGGATCAGCTCGACCGCCTTGGGCACGTCGAAAGGCTTGGGCAGGTATTCGAAGGCACCGCCCTGGAAAGCGCTGACGGCGCTGTCGAGGTCGGAGTACGCCGTCATCACGATCACCGGCAGGCCGGGCAGGCGTTCCTTGACCTTGGCCAGCAGCTCGATGCCCGAACCGCCGGGCATGCGGATGTCGGAGACCAGCACCTGGGGTTGGTCGTCGTCCAGCGCAGCCAGTACATCGCGCGCATTGGTGAAACTGCGCACCGGCAGGTCTTCGCGCGCCAGCGCCTTCTCCAGCACGAAGCGGATGGATTGGTCGTCGTCAACGATCCAGATGGGTTTCATGGGCTGTCTGCGGTACGGCTCCACCGCCGTCGGCCTCCCAGGAGGATGTCGGACTCAGGGCAGTGGAATCACGATCTTGAATGTAGTCTTGTCCGGCTCACTTTCGCACTCGATGGTGCCAAGGTGTTGCTGCACAAACGTCTGGGCCAGCGTGAGCCCCAAGCCGGATCCGCCGTCGCGACCCGTGACCAGCGGGTAGAAGATGCGATCGCGAATGGACTCGGGCACACCTGGGCCGTTGTCCTGGACATGCAATTCCAATGCCAGACGATATCGCAGCTTGCCCAGCGTCACCTGCCGGGCGGTGCGAGTGCGCAGGGTGATCACGGCATCGCCGTCGGCGATGCGCTCAGACAGCACCTGGGCGGCGTTCTGGGTGATGTTGAGCACCGCCTGGATCAGCTGCTCGCGGTCACCGCGAAACTCGGGGATCGACACGTCGTAGTCGCGCTGCAGCCGCAGCCCGCGCGGAAATTCGGCCAGCACCAGCGTGCGGACGCGTTCACAGACCTCGTGGATGTTCACGTCGCCCACCACATGCGGCAGGCGGTGCGGTGCGAGCAGGCGGTCGACGAGCGCCTGCAGGCGGTCGGCCTCCTTGATGATGACCTGGGTGTACTCGGTCAGCGGCTTGGATTCGAGCTCCATTTCCAGCAGCTGGGCCGAACCGCGGATGCCGCCGAGCGGGTTCTTGATCTCGTGCGCCAGGTTGCGGATCAACTCCTTGTTGGCCTGCACCTGGCCGAGCGCCCGCTCCTCTCGGTCCTGGCGCGACTGTTGCTCGATCTCCACCAGTTCCACCACCACCAGGCGCGGATCTTCCATCTGGTTGACGATCACGTGGACGTGCACCGGCAGCAGCGGGTCGCCGCCAGCCGAACCCGGCTTGCGCAACTGCGCCTCGAGCCGGCTGGTGGCGAACTGGTTGCCCGCCACGGCGGCGACCGTGGTGCGCAACTTCTGCGCGTCGATGAACCACTCGAACACCGAACCGCTCAACACGCTGCGGCGCGACAGGCCGAGCACCCGCTCGAACGACGCATTGGCAAACACGCACTGGCCATCGGGGCTGATCACGGCGACCATCGTCGCCAGGTGGTCGAAGGCCTGGTAAGGCGACGGCGCGGGCGGGCGCGGGGACAGCAGGTTCCCGAGCCGCGTGAGCTTCGTGCTCACCAGGGCACCCTGCGCGCTGCGCGCGGTCCCGCCAAGCGGGAGCGTGAGCACAAGGTCCACGAACGTGGGCCTCTTCGTGGCCCATGGCGGCCCGGCGTGCTCACTGCGGCAGTTTGGCCAGTTCGCGCCGCAGGGCGGCGATGTCGGCCTCTTTGCGGGCGATGGCGGCCTTCATCTCGCCCACGCGGTCCTGGTACTTCTGGTAGTTGCGCTCGTCGCCGCGCCGCTCGGGCTCACCGTTGTTGTAGTCCTTCTGCAGCAGCGTCAGGCGCTCCATCTCCATGCGCAACTCGCTGTCGAGGATGCGACGGGCGTCGCTGTCGCGCGCGCGCTGCTCGCCCGGCTCGACCTTGGAATCGGCCGGCCGCGAACCGGCTGGCGCGACAGCGGGCGCCGCGGCGCGCGGCCTGGCCCCTTGCACCACCGTCACCGGCGCGCCTTCGAGCGTGCGGCAGCCCTTGTCCTTGGCTTCCTGGGCCGTGATGGCGTCGGTGTAGACGTTGCCCGGGCAACGGTAGACCACCGTGCCACCCGGCACCTGAGCCAAGGCAGCGCTGCCCACGGCACAGCACAGCAAGCCCCACAAAACCGATCTTCGAACACCCATGCCTTGTGACACCTTGAGACCCCCGGCCCATCGAACGTGCGAGTGTGCACCAGCGCCGACCACCCTGGTCGCGATGTGCCGGCTGCGCGCCAACTCTGCCGCAGTCGCGGCACCGGGCATTCCCGGCCCATAACGAGAGAGGGACGGCTCTCGCCGTCCCTGTCGCTGTGTAGCGATGCGCTTTACAGCGTGTAGTACATGTCGAACTCGACCGGATGCGTG
>JANOQS010000373.1:0-5216 GCA_031414975.1 Methylibium sp.
TGAAGCTCTTGGCCAGCACCCGGCGCAGGCTCTCGCCGAACACGCGCAGCATGTCGGTGCGAACGATGTGGGTGCCCCACACCAGCAGGGCGATCGCGGCGAGCAGGTTCAGCAGGTGGATCAAGGCAGGCTCACCACGGCAGTGAATAGGTCTTGGTATTGGTGAAGCTCTTCATGGCTTCCTGGACGCCTTCCTTGTACCCCAGCCCGGAGTCCTTGATGCCGCCGAAGGGTGTCAGCTCGAGCCGGTAGCCGGGAACTTCCCACACGTTGACCGAACCGACCACGAGGTGCTTCACGAAGTGGGTGATGTGATCGAGCCGGTTCGTGCACAGGCCGGACGACAGCCCGAACGCGGTGCCATTGACGATGCGGATCGCGTCGTCGCGGTCCTTGAAGGTGATGATGGGCGACACCGGGCCGAAGGTTTCGAACTTGACCACCGGCATGTCGGTGTGCACGCGGTCGAGCAGCGTGGGCGAGTACGACGCGCCGTTGCGCACGTTGCCGTGCAGCAGGCGCGCACCCATCGAAACGGCCTCGTTGACCAACCCCTCGAAGTGCATCGCCGCCTTTTCGTCGATCACCGTGCCCATGTCGACCTTCGGGTCGAGCGGGTCGCCAAAGGTCCAGGCTTTCGTTCGCGCCAGCAGGGCTTCGGTGAATGCACCGGCCACCTTCTCATGCACCAGGATTCGCTTGACGGCTGTGCAGCGCTGCCCCGAGTTCTTGTACGAACCGCTGGCGGCAAGGTCAGCGGCCTTGTCCACGTCGGCATCGTCCATCACGATCAGCGGGTCGTTGCCGCCGAGTTCGAGCACGGTGCGCTTGTAAACCGCCTTCGCGGCGATGTACTTGCCGATCGGCACGCCACCTGTGAAGGTGACCAGGTCCACGTCGGCGTTCGTCAACATCTCGTCGGCGATCTCTTTCGGGTCGCCGGTCAGCACCTGCAGCATCTCCGGCGGCAGGCCGGCTTCATAAAGGATGTCAGCCAGCGCGAGCGCGGCCAGCGGCGTCTTCTCGGTCGGCTTGAGCACCATGCGGTTGTTGGTGGCCACGGCCGGCGCCACCTTGTGGATCACCTGGTTCAACGGGTGGTTGAACGGCGTAATCGCGCTGATCACGCCCTGCAGCGGCTCGCGCAGGGTGTACACCTTGCGCTGCTTGCCGTGGTGCGTCAGGTCGCACGAGAACACCTGGCCGTCGTCCACCAGCGCCTGGTTGGCGGCGAACAGCAGCACATCGGACGCGCGGCCCACTTCGTACAAGGTGTCCTTCAGGCACAGGCCGGATTCGAGCGTGATCATGCGGGCGAACGACTCGCGCTTCGAAGCGATGATCTCGCCAGCGCGCATCAGGATCTTGTAGCGCTCGTGGCGGGTCAAGGTCGGCTTGTACTGGCGGGCGATGTGGAAGGCGCGACGAACGTCTTCGAGCGTGGCTTTCGGCACCGTGGCGATCACTTCGCCGGTGTACGGGTAGCGCACCTCGATCACGCGGTCGCGGTAGAGCTTTTCACCGCCGATGCGCAGGCCTTCGCGCAGGGGGGTGTCGATGACGGAGCTTGATGCCATGACTCAGTGCGCTGCGATGCGCGAGGTGCCATTGAGGGCGAACTCGAAAATCTGGTAACTCTTCAGCGGTGCACACGCAAGCTTGAGCTTGTATTCGTCGTTCAGCGCCTCGCTCAGGATGAACGGCACCTTGGCTTCGGACACGCCGCCGTGCGTGCGCAGCCGGTGCCCGGCCAGGCCCGACAGGTCATGGTCGGCGGCCGAGGCGCCAATGCAGACGTTGGCGGTCGAGATCACCACCACGTCGGCCTCGCGGTCGGCCGGCAGGTCGTGCACCTTGCAGGCCGTGTCCTTGTCGAGCACCGATTCGATGCCGGCCATGCCGTGGATCGCGTCCATCACCTGCCGCGGCGTGGTCTTGCCCTGGCACCACACGCGCACAAAGCCGCCAAGCGCGCCGTGGTGCGCCACGAAGGCGTCGGTGATCGGGCAGACGACCTTGCAGTCGCCCTTGCCGAACTTCGCGTCGAGCACGTCCTGCAGCCAGATCACGTTGGGCGCTCCGGCGGCGTCGGACTTGTCGCTCATGCCGTGGTCGGCCGTCAACGCCACCAGCGCGCCGAGCGCCTGCAGCTTGCCGAAGCGCTGGTCCAGCGCCTGGTAGAAGCGGCGCGCCTCGCTCTCGTTCGGCGCGTACTTGTGCTGCACGTAGTCGGTGAGCGACAGGTACATCAGGTCGCGCGGTGCCAACTCCAGCAGCTTGATGCCGGCGTCCAGCACGAACAGTGACAACTCCATCGAATACATGTCGGGCAGCGGCTGGCCCACCAGTTCGAGCACGCCGGTGATGCCGTTCTCGGCCAAGGTGCACTTGTCCGCATGTTCGGACGAGAAGCTGATGTTGCCGCGGCTCACGTCGAGGTTCTTGCCCAATTGGCGGCGCAGCTTGTCTTTCGCGGTGATCGACACGACCTTGGCACCCGCATTGGCGAACTGCGACAGGATGGTGTCGCCGCGCAGCAGCTCGGGGCCGGTCATCACCACCGCCTTGCCGGTCCCCACGTCGAGGTAGTAGTTGCCCGAGATGCCGTGCTTCGAGGCCGGCGTGCCGGTGATGATCGACATGTTGTTCGGGCAGGTGAAGCTGGGCACCGTGCCATCGGCCACCGTGCTGAAGCCCTGCGTCATGAAGCGCGCGATGTTCGGGATCGCGCCTTCGGCGATGAACTGCTTCAGGTAGGCCGGGTCGCCGCCGTCGATGCACACCACCACCACCGGCCGGGCGGGCCAGCGGTAGAGCGTGCCGTTGACATTGACGGGGGTCTTGTCCTGGGTCGTGAGCATGGGTCGGGCCTTGTCTGTAGAGAAGCTGGGGGCGCGTCAGGCGGCGCGTGGTGTGCTGGCGGGCAGGGGCACGGCCGCTCCCTGCAACGCACGCTGCAAGCGCTCGCGGCTGTCGATCACGTGCCGGTGGAGCAATTGCGCGGCGAGGTCGGCGTCGCCCTTGTCCACCGCGTTGACGATCGCCTCGTGGTCGCGCGTGGAAACAGAAATGTGCGAGGTGTTGCGCTTGAGCGTTTCGCGCCGGTACAGGTTGAGTTCGTTGACGATGCGGCGGTAGTTGATCAGCAGCGCCTTGTTGCCCGCCGCCTGGGCGAGCGCCTCGTGGAACTCGATGTTGAGCGGGAAGTAGGCGTCGGCGTCCTTGGCGCGGCCGGCGGCCTGCATGCGCTTGATCAGCTCGCGCAGGTGCGCCACCTGCTCGGGGCGGATGCGCTGCGCCGCCAGCCGCCCGATCAGCGCGTCGAGCGCGGCGCGCACTTCGTAGATGTCGCTCGCTTCGTCGAGCGAGAGCTGGCGCACGAACACGCCGCGGTTCTTTTCGGTGCGCACCAGGCCGGACTGTTCGAGCGCGCGAAACGCCTCGCGCACCGGCCCACGAGACACGCGCAACTGCGCCGCAAGATCGGCTTCGTTGAGCTTGGCGCCGGCCGCCAGTTCGCCCGAGACGATCTGGCGCTCCAGCTCGCGCAGCACCAGCGTCGTCAGCGAATGCTGCTGCAGCAGCTCGATGGCCGATTCGTTTTGGCGCGCGGAAGCGGGAGCGGAATCCTTGACGGTGGGCATGTTCTTTGCTGGCTTGCCTGCTGGCCAAGCGTCGGTCGGCAGGGTGAATCCTTGTTGACAGTGGATACTGCGAACAGTAGATTGTCAACAATAAACTGAATCCCGGCAAGCTGGAGCCTGCCGCAAGGCGCGGGAATGTCCGTCATTGCATCGACATGCTCGCGTCATAAGCTTGAAAGACCCCTCGAAAAGTCCGCTCGAAAAGTCCGCTCGAAATCCGCTTCCCTCTCAACGCCCTCAGGAGCCTGCATGAAACCCACGATCCGCACCGCCATCGCACTCAGCCTGGGGCTGGCCTCGGTGGCCGCACTGGCCCAGGGCAAGACCCAGTTGCTGGTCTACACCGCCCTGGAAACCGACCAGCTCAAGGCCTACCAGGAAGGCTTCAACAAGGTCGTGCCCGACATCGAGATCAAGTGGGTGCGCGACTCGACCGGCGTGATCACCGCCAAGCTGCTGGCCGAAAAGGCGAATCCGCAGGCCGATGTGGTGATGGGCGTGGCCGCCAGCAGCCTGGCGCTGCTCGACAAGCAGGGCATGCTCATCCCTTACGCGCCGCTGAACCTCGACGCGATCATGAGCCAGTACCGTGACAAGAAGAACCCGCCGGCCTGGTTCGGCATGGACGTGTGGGGCGCGGCGATCTGCTTCAACACCGTCGAGGCGCAGAAGAAGGGCATTCCCAAGCCCGAGACCTGGAAAGACCTGCTCAAGCCGGCCTACAAGGGCCAGATCGTGATGCCCAACCCGGCGTCGTCGGGCACCGGCTTCTTCGACGTGACGGCCTGGCTCACCTTGTGGGGCGACAAGAATGGCAAGGGTGAGGGCTGGAAGTTCATGGACGGCCTGCACGAGAACATCGCCCAGTACACGCACTCGGGCTCCAAGCCTTGCAACATGGCCGCGGCCGGTGAATACGTGATCGGCATCTCGTTCGAATACCGCGCCAATGCCAACAAGGCCAAGGGCGCGCCGATCGACCTGGTGTTCCCGAAGGAAGGGCTGGGCTGGGACCTGGAATCGTTCGCCATCCACGCCGGCACCAAGAAGCTCGATGCCGCCAAGAAGCTGGCCGACTGGGCTTCCAGCAAGGACGCGATGGTGCTGTATGGCAAGAACTTCGCCATCACTGCACAACCCGGCGTGGCCGCGCCGTTGGCCAACGTGCCGAAAGACTACGAAGCGCGCCTGGTGAAAATGGACTTCGGCTGGGCGGCCGATAACCGCGAGCGCATCCTGAACGAATGGAACACGCGCTACAACGCGAAGTCGGAAAAGAGGTAAGACACGGCGCACGCCCATGACCGACCACCTGCGGCTCGAAGGCATCCGCAAGAGCTTCGGCAACTTCGAGGCCCTGAAGGACATCCACCTCGGCATCCGCAAGGGCGAGTTCGTCTGCTTCCTGGGGCCCTCGGGCTGCGGCAAGACCACCTTGCTGCGCATCATCGCCGGGCTGGAGGCGCAGACGGCCGGGCGCATCGAGCAGAACGGGCGCGACATCTCGGCGCTGCCACCGGCGCAGCGCGACTACGGCATCGTGTTCCAGTCGTACGCGCTGTTTCCCAACCT
>JANOQS010000374.1:0-6779 GCA_031414975.1 Methylibium sp.
AACGCGCCCATGAAGATGATCAGCACCGGCCCGCCGATGCCGGTGCCGAACCACAGCGCGGCAAACGGCACCCAGGCAATCGGCGCGATGAAGCGCACCGCCTCGAAACAGGGCGCGACGATGCGGTCGACCCACGCAAACCAGGCCATGAGCAGCCCGAGCGGAATGCCCACCCCCACCGCCAGCACAAAGCCCATGCCGAAGCGCTTGAAGCTCGACAGCAGGTGCTCGAACAGGGTGAAGCCGGCAAACGGCTCGACCACGAGCTGGGCAAAGCGCGCCAGCACGTCCCACGGCGTGGGCAGGAACTCGCGCGAGGTGATGCCCGACAACGCCGCCGCACTCCAAAGCGCCAGAAAGCCGAACGCGCCCACGGCGGACAGCACCCAGTAGCGGCCGGCGGCCAGCCTGGGCTGCAGCATCACAGGGCCTTCCAGGGCATGACGCGCTTTTCGAGCCAGCCCAGCCCCTGGGTCATCAACCAGCCGCACAGCGCCACGCTGGCCATGCCGACGACGATCATCGCGGGGTAGATGTCTTGCGCCGCCTGGTTGAGGATTTGCCCCAACCCGGCCACCGCACCCACCAGCTCCGCCGCCACCAGCGTGGTCCACGAGGCCTGCAGCGACAGCCGCAGGCCGGTGAAGATGCTCGGCAGCGCCCCGGGGATCAGCACCTCGCGCCAGTAACGCCAGCCCTTGACGCCGAGCATGGCGCTGGCCTCGAAGATCGGCTTGTCGATCTGGCGCACTCCGGTGAAGCTGTTGATCACCGAGGGCACGAACGCGGCGAAGAAGATCACCATGATCTTGGCCGCATCACCCAGCCCGAGCCACACGATGGCCAGCGGGATCCAGGCCAGCGGCGGGATCGGCCGCAACAGCAGGAACACCGGGTTGGCGATGGCCTCGACCGTGCGGCTGGCGCCCATCGCCAGACCGAGCACCACGCCGATGCTGGAGGCCACCGCAAAGCCCATCGTCACCAGAAGCACGCTGCGCAGCACGTGCTCGTGCCAACGGCCGTTGCTGTAGCCCTCGGTGCCGATCTGCTGCAGCGCGCCGCCGACCTCGAGCGGCGTCGGGAAGGTGGTGGGCGCGATGAAGCCCGTTCCGGCGGTAAGCCCATGCCACACCAGCAGCACCATGGCCAACGCAGCCAGTGCGTAGCCAAAGGTCAGCAGGGGGCGCGGCGCGGCCGCTGGGGTACTCATTGATGATGAAGTGGAGGTGCCGCGCCGGGAGCGCCGCGTGTGGCAGCGAATCGTTTGTAAGCGCTTTCAGTATCGTGTCCGTCAAGCACCGGGTCAAGGCCGCGCGCGGGCCGCAGCGCCCCGTACTTTCCCTCGGAACCCGGGGGCCGGCACCCGCATCTGCACCCGCATCGACATCTGCTCCGGCCTCTGCAAGCGCGTACATTCAGCGCATGGCGACGTTCCCTCTTCCGACGATCGAAGCGGTGGCCGCCGCGGCGGGCGTGTCCACCGCCACCGTCTCGCGGGTGTTGAACCGGCCGCAGGCGGTGCGTGAGGCGCTGCGCCGGCGCGTCGAAGCCGCGGTGGTGCAGTTGGGTTATGTGCCCCATGCCGGCGCGCGCGCGATGATGCTGGGCCGCACCGGCACGATCGGCGCCATCTTCCCGACCGTGGACAACGCGATCTTCGCCAAGGCCATCGACGCGCTGCAGCGCCGCTTGTCGGAGGCCGGTGCGCAGCTGCTGATCGCCACCAGCGACTACGACCCCGACGCCGAGATGCGCCAGGCCGTCAACCTGGTCGCGCGCGGCGCCGACGGGCTGGCGCTGTGCGGTGCCGGGCAGCGCCCCGAACTGCTGGCCTTTCTGCGCCAGCGCGGCCTGCCCTGCGTTCATGTCATGACCCTGCCGGCCGACCCGGCCATGACCTGCGTGGGTTTCGACAACGCCGCTGCCATGGCGCGGGCGGTGCGCTATCTGCTGGACCTGGGGCACCGCCAGATTGCGATGCTGGCCGGCATGACGCACGACAACGACCGCGCCGCCGCGCGCGTGCAGGGGGTGCGCCTGGCACTGCACGAGGCCGGGCTGGCACTGGCGCCGCAGCACCTGGTGGAGCGCAAGTACGGCCTCGCCGCCGCGCGCGAGGGCCTGCGCGAGTTGATGGCGGCGCGCCCCACGCCCACGGCCATCGTGTGCGGCAACGACGTGCTGGCTTTCGGCGCGCTGCTGGAGGCGCGGCGCCTGGGGGTGGACGTGCCGGGGGCGCTGTCCATCGTCGGCTTCGACGATCTGGAACTGGCGAGCCAATTGCAGCCCGCGCTGACCACCATGCTGGTGCCCGCGCAGACCATGTGGCGCGCTGCCGCCGACCGCCTGATTGCCGCGCTGCGTGGCGAGCCGGTGCCGCGTTCGACCGAGATCGAGGTTTCGCTGGTGGTGCGCGAATCGACCGGGCCGGCGGCTGGCCGGCCACGTCTCAATCGGCTGTGATCAATCGGCGCTGATCAATCGGCCGTGATCCGGGCCGTGGCAATCACCTTGGCCCAGCGCTCGACCTCGTCGCGCACGAACGGGCCGAATTTGTCTGGCCCGCGCGCGTCGACCCGAAAGCCCTGCGTGCGCGCCTTCTCCTCCACGTCGGCGCTGGCCACGATCTGCAACACCTCGGCGGCGAGTTTCTGCACGATCGCGTCGGGTGTGCCGCCGGGCGCCATGATGGCGGTCCAGTTGTCGACCTGCAGCCCCGCCAGGCCGGCCTCGGCGGTGGTGGGCACCTCGGGCACCAGCGGGTGACGCGAGCCGCTGGCAATCGCCAGCGCCCGCAGCTTGCCCGACTTGACATGCGCGATCGACTCGGGAAAGTTGGAGAAGATCACGTCGAGTTGCCCACCGATCAGGTCGGTCACGGCCGGCGCGCCGCCCTTGTAAGGCACGTGCTGCACCTCGGCCTTGGTCAGTTCGTTGAACAGCGCCAAGGTCAGGTGCGGCGGTGTGCCGTTGCCGCTGGAGCCGGCGTTGAGCGGCCTGGCCTTGGCCGCAGCCATCAGGTCCTTGAAGTCCTTGATCGGGCTGGCCGCCGGCACCACCACCAACATCGGGCTGCCGGCGAGCAAGGCCACGGGCTTCAGGTCTTTCTGGAAGTCGTACGGCGCCTTGCCCTTGGCGAGCGTCGCGTTGACCGCATGGGTCATCGTGATCGCCAGCAGCGTGTAGCCGTCAGGTGCGGCCTTGGCCACCGCGTCGGCGCCGATGATCCCGCCGCTGCCGGGCTTGTTGTCGATCACCACCTTGAGTTACCAGCGCTCGCCGAGCTGCTGGCCGACCAGGCGCGCCATCACGTCGGTCAAACCACCGGGCGGGAACGGCACCACATAGCGGATCGTCGTGCCCGCCTTCGGGTAGTCGGGCACCTGCGCGTGGCCGGGCAGGGAAACCAGCAAGGGCCACAGCGCCGCAGCGCCGATCAACAGTTCACGTCTTTGCATCGTCGGCTTTCGATTCGGGGCAGGTGCTCCGGGGGGTGTTCCAGGGGGGTGGTCTCGAGATCCTCGTTCAGACCAGTGCGCGCCAGGCGGCCAGTGTGGCATCGGCCACCGCAATGCCGTCGCGCTCGGCCGCACGGCGCAATTGTTCACGCCGCGCGCCGGGCAGGCGCACGCCCTCGTCCTTCTGCATCTCCAGCACCAGCACCTCGATGCGGTCGAGAAACGCTTCGCGGCCCGCCAGCGCACCGGGATCGATCACGATGAAGAGCTGGCCGATGCGAGGCCGGTTGCCTTCGTCCACAAAGAAGCTCGACGCCTCGAAGCCGTAGTGGGCGCCGATCAGTGCGGTGACGAGCAGCTCCACCATCAGCGCCAGCATCGCGCCCTTGGGGCTGCTGAGCGCCCCCGCGCCGCCCGCTGCCCCGGTGCCGAACGGGAGCATCGACCCCTCCATGCCCGCCTTCGGGTCGGTGGTCGGCTGGCCATTGGCATCGAGTGCCCAGCCGAGCGGGATGGGCTGGCCGTTCTTGGCCGCCACCATCAGCTTGCCGCGTGCCACTTCGCTCAGGCTCAGGTCGATCAGCAGCGGATCACGTGCGCCCGCAGCGCCACCCTGCCGGCGCGGGAACACCGCCGCCACCGGGTTGGTGCCGAAGATGGGGTGCTTGCCACCGGCCGCCGGCATCGCCGCGGGTGAGTTGGCAAAGCCCAGCCCCACCATGCCGGCCTCGGCGGCCGCACGCAGGTGATCGACGATCACGCCCGCGTGGTGGCTGTTCATGACCCCGACCACGCTGATGCCGAATTCGGCGGCACGCCGGACCGCCTCGGCCACCGCCAGTTCGCAGGCTGCGAAGGCGAGCCCCTCTTGCGCATCGACACGCGCCGCGCCGCCACGCCCGGCCAGCACCACCGGCACCGCCGCAGCATTGACCCGCCCGTTGCGCAGATGCACACAGTACTGCCCCACCCGGCTGAGGCCGTGCGAGGCCAGGCCTTGCGCTTCGGCCAACACCAGTGCGCGCGCCGTGGCCTCGGCCATATCGGTACTCGCACCGGCCGCGCCCAGTGCCGCGGCCACCAGGGTGCGGGCCTCGGCCAGACTGATCTGCGCCATCAGGCCAAGCCCTCCAGCACCTTCTCGGCAATCATGAACGAGACCCGCTCGTTCGACTCGGCAGACACGCCCGCGATGTGCGGCGTGAGCACCAGGTTCGGGCAGTCGGCAAACACCGTGCCGGCTGGCAGCGGCTCGGTCTCGAACACGTCGAGCGCCGCACCGCCCAGGTGGCCGCTGCGCAGCGCCGCGGCCAGCGCGGGCTCGTCGACGATGCCGCCGCGCGAGGTGTTGATGAGCACCGCGCCCTTCTTCATGGCGCCGATGCGCTCGGCGTTGAACAAGCCGCGGGTCGAGTCGACCAGCGGCACATGCAGGCTGATCACGTCCGACGCGGCCACCAGTTCGGCCAGCCCCGATGGCCGCGCCACGCCGCGCAGGAAGGCGCGGTGGTCGCGGTCCATCATGGCGTCGAAGGCCAGCACGTTCATGCCCACGCCGCGCGCCAGCCCGGCGGTGAGCTGCCCGATGAAGCCGAAGCCGATCAGGCCCAAGGTCTTGCCGCCGATCTCGCGGCCGTTGCCCAGGGCGTTGCGCGGCCACGTTCCCGCGGCCACCGCCGCGGTGGACTGGTAGGCGCCGCGCAGCAGCACCATGGCGGTGGCGATCACGTACTCGGCCACACTCAAGGCGTTCGCGCCGGTGGCCGGGATCACCCGCATGCCCTGGGCCTCGCAGCCCGGCACGTCGATGTTGTCCAGCCCCACCCCCAGCCGGCCGACGATGCGGCAGCGCGCAAGCGCGCCCAGCAACTCGCCCCGCACCTGGGTGCGGTTGCGGACGATCAGCACGTCGGCGCCGGCGGCTTCCTGCTTCAGGCGCACCGGGTCGTCCACCAGGGTGGCGTCGTAAAGCACGTCGTGTTTGGCGGCGAGCTGTGCGACAGCGCGCTCGTCCATGAACTCGGTGATGACGATCTTCAAGCGTTACTCCGGGTTGTGTGTGATCAAGCGCTCTCGAACAGCCGCGTCAGCACGAATTCCCGGTGCCCCAGTGCCTCGGCGGCGGTGAAGCGGCCGTTGGCCGTGCGCAGCATGCACTCGAGCAACTGGTCGCCGGCCTGGTCGAGCGTGATCTCGCGTTGCAGCAGGCCCGAGGTGTCGACGTCCACATGCTCGCTCATCAGCCGCACGGTGCGCGGGTTGGCGCAGATCTTGATGACCGGCACGATCGCGTTGCCGATCACGTTGCCCTGGCCGGTGGGGAAGAAGTGCAGCGCATAACCCGAGGCCGCGCACAAGGTGACCATCTCGGCCGCGGCGCTGCTCGAGTCCATGAACCACAGGCCGGGGTGGCTGGGTATTTCGGCCTTGTCGATCACGCCGTCGACCGTGCACTTCTTGCCGATCTTCTGGATGTTGCCGAGCGCCTTTTCTTCAATGGTCGTGAGGCCACCGGCGATGTTGCCCTTGGTCGGCTGGCTGTCGGACAGGTCACTCGTCTTGTGGCGGTTGATCATGTCCTGGTACCGATTGAACATGAACATGAAGCGGTCGCGCACCTGCGGCGTGGCGCAGCGTTCGGCGACGATCTTCTCGCCCCCGGTGATCTCCGACGTCTCGCCGAAGCACAGGTAGTTGCCCAGCGGGTGCAGCTTGTCGAAGGCGTTGCCCACCGTCGGGTTGGCGCCGCAGCCGCTGGTGGTGTCGCTCTCGCCACACTTGGTGGAGACCCACAGTTCGTGGATCGGGCAGACCTCGCGCTGCTTCTCGCTGGCCCATTGCACGTACTCACGTGCCGCCTTGCTGGCGCGCAGGATGGTGTCGTGGTCACCATGGCCCTCGATGCCGAAACCGACCACCGGCTTGCCGGTGGTGGCAATCCCGTCGACGACCTTCTTGGTCCAGCCGTCTTCGATGCCGATGACCACCACCGCGGCCACGTTCGGGTTGCAGCCCGCGCCGATCAGGGTGCGGAAGTGCAGGTCCAGGTCGGCGCCGAATTGCAGCCGGCCGTAAGGGTGCGGAATGGCCATCGCACCCTTGATGTTGTGGGCCACCGCCTCGGCCGCGGCGTTGGACAGGTCGTCCAGCGGCAGGATGATGACGTGGTTGCGGATGCCGACGCGCTTGTTTTCGCGGCGGTTGCCGAGGTAGTTGGATTGTTTGGTTTTGACGGGCATGTTGGGTTCCTTCAATGTTGGTCAAGCGGCCATTCGTGCCGCGAGTCGACTCCGGGCTGCGATCCCCACTGCGTGGGGC
>JANOQS010000375.1:0-1584 GCA_031414975.1 Methylibium sp.
CCCAAGGGCGCAGGGCCGCGTTGCGACCCGTGCCTGGGGCCCAACCCCAGGGCGCGTGTCGCGCCTTGCCCTGCACCCGTGGCCACCCCGGCGCGGGGCGATCTGAATGTCAACACACCCTAGGCCCAGCCGTTCGCTGGCGCTGCGCCTGACGCTCTGGTACGCGGCGGTCTTCGCGGCCTCGTCGCTGCTCGCCTTCGCCGTCGTCTATGCGCTGATCGTCGGCTTCATCGCCGAGCGCGGCGATGCCGACCTGCAGGAAGACCTCGACGAGTACGCGATCCACTGGCGCCAGGAAGGGATCGACCGAGTCAGCAAAGAAATGCAACTCGATACCCAGGGCAAGGATGCGACCAAGTCCTACTTTCGCCTCTGGCGCAGCGATGGCCGCGAGCTCGCGGCGACCGACCTCGGCGCCTGGCCCGAGCTGGCGCGACTGTCGCCGCCGCGACTGACCGACGCCGGCCAGAAGCCGTGGTTCGAGACGCGCCAGCTGGCGTCGAGCGACGCCCCGCTGCGCACGCTCATCGGCCCTCTCGGGCCGGGCGTCTGGCTGGAGATCGGGCGCTCGCTCGAAGACGATGAAGAGCTCCAGCGCGACATCCTGCGCGGCTTTGTGCTCGGCCTGGCCGTCGTGCTGCTGCTCGGCGGCCCGATCGGCTGGTTCCTGGCCCGGCGCGCGCTGCACGGCGTCAAGGCCGTGACGCGCACCGCGAATGACATCGCCGACGGCGCGCTCGACCGTCGCGTGCCCGTCGGCACGTCAGGCGACGAGCTCGACGAGCTGGCGCGCACCTTCAACACGATGCTCGACCGCATCCAGGCGCTGATCATCGGCATGCGCGACATGGCCGACAACCTGGCGCATGACCTGCGCAGCCCGCTGGCGCGCGTTCGCGCCTGCGCCGAGATGAGCCTGGCGAATGGGCAGGCGAATGGCCACGCGAAAGGCGAGGCGAGTGGCGAAGCGAATGGCGCTCGCGAGTCCTGGGCCGCCGCCACCATCGAAGAGTGCGATCGCCTGCTGCAGATGCTCGACACCACGCTCGACATCGCCGAGGCCGACTCCGGCGCCGCCAAGTTGAAGCTCGACCGGGTCGACCTCGCCGACATGGTGCGCAACGCGGCCGACCTGTACGAGACCGTGGCCGAAGATCGCCAGATCGCCATCGCCACCAGCGCCCCCGAACACTGCTGGATCGAGGGTGACCGGCAGCGCCTGCAACGCGTCATCGCCAACCTGCTCGACAACGCGCTCAAGTACACCGCCCCGGGCGGCGAGGTCAGGATCGCCCTGCGCGAGCAAGCGCAGCGCGTGCTGTTGACGATCGAGGACACCGGCATCGGCATCGCGCCGCAGGACCTGCCGCGCATCTTCCAGCGCTTCTACCGTTGCGACCCGAGCCGTTCGCAACAGGGCATCGGCCTCGGCCTCAGCCTGGCCCTGGCTTTCGTGCGCGCGCATGGCGGCGACATCACGGTGGCCAGCACGCCGGGCCGGGGCAGCACCTTCAGCGTCGTGCTGCCGCGGCCGGCTGATGCTGCCTCGCCGCAAGTCGCGGCCAGCGTGACGGCGCTCGCCGG
>JANOQS010000376.1:0-6239 GCA_031414975.1 Methylibium sp.
GCGGCGGCGCCACCGAAGTGCTCGAAGGCGGCGGCGTGCCCAACCGGGTGGTGATCCTCGAATTCCCCGACATGGCGCGCCTGCAGGCCTGGTACCACGGCCCCGAGTACACCCCGCTGCTGGCGCTGCGCACCCGTTCGACGAACTCGACCGTGGCGGCGATCGAGGGGGTCTGAGGCGCGGCTCTCTTCATGCAGCGCTGCGACGCGGCCCTCTTCAAGCAGCGCTGCGACGCCGCTTGGCCGGCTCGGCCACCGGGTCCCAGGCATTCACGCCTTCCACGTTGGCCAGCATGCGCGCCAGCAGCGCGATCAGGGTGCGGCGCTCTTCGTCGCTGAAGTCTTGCGTCAGCAGGCGTTCGCGTTCGAGCGCCACCAGGACGATGCGGTCGTGCAGGCGCTGGCCGGCCGGGGTCAGGTCCATCAGGCGCTGGCCGTCGCCGGTGGCGATCGTGACCAGCTGCTTTTCTTCCATCTCGCGCAGGCTGCGGCTGACCACGGTCTTGTGCATGCCCACCGTTTCGCCGATGGTGCCGGCCGTGCTGCGCGGCCAGTTGGACAGGACCGACAGGATGCGCCACTCGTTGATGCCGACGCCGAAGTGCTTCAGGTACAGCTGCGACGCGCCCGACGACAGCCGGTTGTTCAGGTGGCTCAGGTAAGACGGCACGTAGTTCGCCCCGTCGATGTAGTGGGCCGCCTTGCGCGCCACGGGTTTGTCGAGTTCAGGAGTTTTCATTCGGCAGTGCATGGGCCCGAAGGCGGGCGGAGCGAGCGTACACCAGCCTTCGCGGCACCGGCGGCGGGGGCGGTCAGGGGTTCTGCAGCCGTTGGATGCCGGCCAAGGTCTCGTCCAGGATGCGGCCCGACGAACGTTCGCGCTTCAGATCGTCGCGCAGCGCTTCGAAGCGTTGCCGCGCGGCGGCCTTGTCGCCGGCCACCTCTTCGAGCGAGGCGGTGAAATAGCGCCACAGCGCACGCCGGTCATCGCGAACCGGCTGCTTCGGGTAAAGCCACAAGAAGGTGGCGAGCGGATCGGCCGGCGCACCCGCTTCCCGCAGGCCGGCCACGAAAGCGGCGCGACGGTCGCGCGACAGCAGCGCATCGAAGTACACGGTGCTCCACAGGCGGTCGGGCAGGCCTTCGGCCCGCGGCTCGCCGCGCCGGCGCATGTCGTCGGCGGCGAGCGCCGCTTCGACCTGGCCGGCCGGCTCGCGGTGGTACAGCAGTGCGGCGAACTGCAGGCCGCGCACCCAGCCGGTTTCGCGCCCGCTGGCCAGCGCGGCGGCGAAGTGCTGTTTCGCTTCGACGATCGGCTCGCGCCGCACCATCACGTGGTGCCCCCACATCGCATGCGCGTACACGTTGGCCGGGTCGGCGCTGAGCGCCTGGCGGTAGTGAGCCGGCGGGTCCATGCGGATCGCGCCCTCGCGGATGCGCAGGAAGTCGGCCCAGCCCATGTGCGCGCGCAGATCACCCGCACGTTGGCCGGTGGCGGCCGCAGCGCCTTGCGCGAGCACCGGCAGCACACGGTTGACGATCTCGGTGAAGGTCTGCTTGCCCGACTCGACATGGATCTCGCGCAGCCAGCGCATCGCGCAGTCTTCGCGCGCCTGGCGCAGGGCAGGGCGGTCGGGGAAACGCGCATCGGCGTCGTCGAAGCGCTGCCAGGCCAGCGCGTGGTCGCCAGAGTCGCACAACTGGCGCGCGGCCGTTTCGAGCGTGGCGAGCTGGGTTTCGTCGGCACGCTGGCGTTCGATCGCCTGGGCTTCGGCCGCACGTTGCTGTTGCCAGTGCAAGGCGCCCCAGGTTCCCAGCGCGCCGACGGCCAGCACCGCCGCAGCCGCCAGCGCCAGCATGCGCCCGCGCCGCGAGGGCGGCCGCACGTTGTCGACCGCGGCCACGGTCTCGGCCACCACATCGCCCTGCGGCTCGAGGATCGTCACCGCGCGCAGGTAGGGCGGGATCGCTTCCTTGGGCGTGGGCGCCACCTTGACCGGCAACACGTGGCCGCCGGGGTGGCGCCAGCGCTGCCGCGCCAGGCTCAGTTCGGCCAGCGCATAACTGCCCGGCGCCACGCTTTCGGGGCTGAGCAGGAACAACAGCAGGTCGCAGGTCTTGATGCCGTCGCGCAGGGTCTGGTCGAAGGGCCGGCCCGGCGTCAGCTCGGAGCGGTCGACGAAGACCTGGTGCCGGCCGTCGGCCTCCAGCGCGAGCTGCAGGCGGTCGCAGATGTCGCGGTACTTGGAGGAATAGGAAATGAAGATCTGCACCCGGGGTCTCCGTCACCGCCGCGTGCCGAGCCTGCGCTTCGGTTCCAGCGTCAGGGTTTGCCGCCGGGCGACGACGCGGCGCGGCGCATCGCGGTCACCGATTGTCCGCCGACGCCCCAGTTGTCGGTCTCCACTTCATCGATGACGACGAAGGTCGTGGCCGGGTTCTTGTTGAGCACGCGCACCATCAAGTCGGTTGCGCCGCGGATCAATTCGGCCTTCTGCTCGGCGGTGGCGCCTTCGCGGGTGATGCGGATGTTGATGAAGGGCATGGGGTTCCTTTCGGTGGGTTGATGAACGGGCACGCGAGCTTGTGTCCGTCTTGAGGCATCCTGCTGTCAGTCGTCTGCGCGCAGCAGTTTCATCAGATCGTCGGTGCGCCATGTGATGTCGGCCCGGCCACGCGCGGCGTCGAAGCGGTCCACGTTGGCGCCACGCGTTCCCGGCCGCGCCCGCGGCGGGTGCAATAGCACGTCCCCGCGGGCATTCACCGAAACGTCCAGTCGCGTTCCCGGCAGCAGGTTCAGCGCTTCACGGATGTGTTTGGGGATCGTGACCTGGCCTTTGCTGGACAAGGTGCTTGGCATGGGTTGCTCGGAAGGTGCTGCTGCCGGATTCGTCAGTTATACATTCTGGGCCGCTTCGGCCGGCACGTGCCTTGGAGCACCGCAAGAAAAAGGGCCCTCGACACTTTCGCATCGAGGGCCCCGTTGAGCGTCAAGCCAGGCTCAACGCACCTTGCCTTCCTTCCAGGCGCCCAGCAACTTGTCGTAGTTGATGGTCTCGCCCTTGGGCTTTTCGTTGGCCAGCTTCTTCCACGGCGCACCCTTGTCGCTCAGGTACTTGTTCGGGTCGCCTTTGGGGTTCAGCTTGGGCGGGCAGTTGGCCATGCCGGCGCGTTCCAGGCGGCCCATCACGTCGTCCATCTCGTTGGCCAGGTTGTCCATCGCGGCTTGCGGGGTCTTCTCACCCGTCACGGCCACGGCCACGTTCTTCCACCAGAGCTGCGCCAGCTTCGGGTAGTCGGGCACGTTGCCGCCGGTCGGTGTCCAGGCCACGCGGGCCGGGCTGCGGTAGAACTCGACCAGGCCACCGAGCTTCGGCGCCATGTCGGTCATCGCCTGCGACTGGATGTCGCTTTCCCGAATCGGCGTCAGGCCGACCACGGTCTTCTTCAGGCTCGTGGTCTTGGCGGTGACGAACTGGGCGTAGAGCCAGGCGGCGGCCGTCTTGTTGGCGTCGTGGTCCTTGAAGAAGGTCCACGAACCCACGTCCTGGTAGCCGTTCTGCATGCCCTGCTTCCAGTACGGGCCGTTCGGGCCGGGGGCCATGCGCCACTTCGGCGTGCCGTCGGCGTTCACCACCGGCAGGCCCGGCTTGATCATGTCAGCGGTGAAGGCGGTGTACCAGAAGATCTGCTGCGCGATCTGGCCTTGCGCAGGCACCGGGCCGGCTTCGCCGAAGGTCATGCCGATGGCTTCTTTCGGCGAGTACTTCTTCATCCAGTCGATGTACTTCGTCAGCGCGTACACGGCGGCCGGCGAGTTGGTGGCGCCGCCTCGGGCGACGGATGCGCCGAGTGGCGTGCAGCCGTCTTCGGTGGTGCGAATGCCCCACTCGTCGACCGGCTTGCCGTTCGGGATGCCGATGTCGGCGGTGCCGGCCATCGACAGCCACGCGTCGGTGAAGCGCCAGCCGAGCGACGGGTCCTTCTTGCCGTAGTCCATGTGGCCGTAGATCGGCTTGCCGTCGATGTTCTTCACGTCGTTGGTGAAGAACGCGGCGATGTCTTCGTAGGCGCTCCAGTTCAGCGGCACGCCCAGGTCGTAGCCGTACTTCTTCTTGAACGCTTCCTGCAGCTCGGGCTTGGCAAACAGGTCGGCGCGGAACCAGTACAGGTTGGCGAACTGCTGGTCGGGCAGCTGGTACAGCTTCTTGTCCGGCGCGGTGGTGAAGCTGGTGCCGATGAAGTCCTTCAGGTCCAGGCCCGGGTTGGTCCACTCCTTGCCGGCACCTTCCATGTAGTCGCTCAGCGCCAGGATCTTGCCGTAGCGGTAGTGCGTGCCGATCAGGTCGGAGTCGGAAATCCAGCCGTCGTAGATCGACTTGCCCGATTGCATCGAGGTCTGCAGCTTCTCGACCACGTCACCCTCTTGGATCAGGTCGTGCTTGACGGTGATGCCGGTGATCTCGGTGAACGCCTTGGCGAGCGTCTTGCTCTCGTACTCGTGCGTGGTGATGGTCTCGGAGACGACCGAGATCTCGTTCACGCCCTTGGCCTTGAGCTTGCCCGCGGCTTCGATGAACCATTTCAGCTCGGCGAGTTGCTGGTCTTTCGACAGGGTCGACGGCTGGAATTCGCTGTCGATCCACTTCTTTGCGGCGGTCTCGTTGGGCGAGGCCGCCGGTGCCGCCGCGACGGGCGATGCCGGTGCCGCCGGCGCAGCCGCTGGCGCGGGTGCAGCCGCAGGCGCCGCCGGTTCTTCCTTCTTGCCGCAGGCAGACAGCATCAGCGCCGCTGCCCCCACGGCCGAAAGCGCGTACATCGATAGTGAACGTTTCATCACTGGTCTCCTCAGAAACTTCCCGTTGATAACTCAAGGCATGCCGGTTGGGAAGGTCGGCCGGCTGCCGTTCGAAAAATTCGACCCGACGTTCAGCCCTTGCGCAGGATGAACGCCAACAACAGCATCGAGATCACGAAGCTGATCCAGATCGACGGTTCGCTGGCCAGGCCGAACCAGCCGATCATCTTTTCGCTCAAGGCCACGAAGGCCAGGTTCAAGTAGGCGGCCGCGAGCAGCCCGATGAAGAGCCGGTCGCCGCGCGTCGTCTCGATCGGCAGGAAGCCCTTGCGCATGACCGTGGGGGACTTGAGCTCCCACACCGTCATGGCCACGAGCATCAGCACGATGCAGGTGAAGAACACCGCCACGGGAACCGTCCAGGCCATCCACGCGAACATCAGCAAGCCCTCCTCATACGCGGCCCATCGCGAAGCCCTTGGCGATGTAGTGCCGCACGAACCAGATCACAATCGCGCCCGGCACGATGGTCAATACGCCCGCCGCCGCCAACACGCCCCAGTCCATGCCCGAGGCCGACACCGTGCGCGTCATCACCGCGACGATCGGCTTGGCGTTCACGCTGGTGAGCGTGCGGGCCATCAGCAGCTCGACCCAGCTGAACATGAAGCAGAAGAACGCCGCCACGCCGACGCCGGCCTTGATCAGCGGGATGAAGATGGTCAGGAAGAAGCGCGGGAAAGAGTAGCCGTCGATGTAGGCCGTCTCGTCGATCTCGCGCGGGATGCCGCTCATGAAGCCTTCGAGAATCCACACCGCCAGCGGCACGTTGAACAGCAGGTGCGCCAGCGCCACGGCGATGTGCGTGTCCATCATGCCCAAGGTGGTGTAGAGCTGGAAGAAGGGCAGCAGGAACACGGCCGGCGGCGTCATGCGGTTGGTCAGCAGCCAGAAGAACACATGCTTGTCGCCAAGAAAGCTGTAGCGGCTGAACGCGTAGGCCGCCGGCAGCGCCACCAGCAGCGAGATGACGGTGTTGATGGCGACGTAGATCAGCGAGTTGATGTAGCCCGAGTACCAGCTCACGTCGGTGAAGATGGTCTTGTAGTGCTGCAGCGTGAAGGTCTGCGGCCACAGGCTGAAGGTCGAGAGGATCTCGTTGTTCGTCTTGAACGACATGTTGACCATCCAGTACACCGGCAGGATGGCGAACACGAGGTACAGGATGAGGAAGATCACCCGCTTCTTGAAGCGCTTGTCATCCATGGTTTTGATTCCTGCGCATTGATTGGCACGGTTGAGCGGCAAAGGCGCGTCCGGGCAGGCCGGAGGGCTTCGCTGAGGCGGTCGGCCGGGTACAGCCGACTCCGCTGCGGTGCTCACTCTGGGGTCGCGCCGCCGAACTCACTCCATTCGCTGCGCTCATTTCGTTCAAACAACCG
>JANOQS010000377.1:0-1943 GCA_031414975.1 Methylibium sp.
CAACACCATCATCGGCATCCTCAACCTGGTGCGGCCGGAGATACGGCCGTTCTCCGACAAGCAGATCTCCCTGCTGCAGGCTTTCGCCACGCAGGCGCAGATCGCGATGAAGAACGCGCGCCTGTTCAAGGAGGCGCAGGACGCACGCGCCCAGGCCGAAGCCGCCAACTCTGCCAAGAGCAGCTTCCTGGCCACCATGAGCCACGAGATCCGCACGCCGATGAACGGGATCATCGGGATGAGCGGACTGCTGCTGGATACGCCGCTGAACGACGACCAGCGCGACCTGGCGCGCACGGTGCGGGACTCGGGCGAGAGCCTGATGACCATCATCAACGACATCCTGGATTTTTCCAAGATCGAGGCCGGCAAACTCGAACTCGAGCACACCAACTTTGCCCTCAGCTCAGTGCTCGACCACGTGGGCTCGCTGATCGCCGAGCAGGCCCACCTCAAGGCGCTGGCGGTCACGGTTGACGCCGACGCGGTGCCGCGGTGGCTGCGCGGCGACCCGACAAGGCTGCGCCAGGCGCTGCTCAACTACGCCGGCAATGCCGTCAAGTTCACCGAGCGGGGCAGCGTCGCGCTGCGGGCCCTGCTGCTGGAAGACAACGGCCGCGCAATCCGCGTCCGTTTCGAGGTTCAGGACACGGGCATCGGGATCGCGCCGGAGGGCAGGGCCAAGCTGTTCAACGCGTTCGAGCAGGCCGATCCATCGACGACCCGCAGCTACGGCGGCACTGGGCTCGGGCTGACCATTACCCGCCGCCTGGTCGGGCTGATGGGCGGCGAAGCCGGTATGGACAGCGACCTTGGGCGGGGCAGCACATTCTGGTTCACTGCCTGGCTGGAGCACGGCCACGGCGCAGTGCCGGCCGCCGTGAACGACCACGCCGCGATGGCCGACAGTGCCGAGGCCGAACTGCGCCGCTGCCATGCGGGCGTGCGGCTGCTGCTGGCCGAAGACAACGCCATCAACCGCAGCGTGGCGGTTGAACTGCTGCACAGTGTGGGCCTGGCGGTGGATGTCGCCGTCGACGGGCGCGAAGCGCTGCAGATGGCGCGTGCCACCGACTACCCGTTGATCCTGATGGACGTGCAGATGCCGCACTTGGACGGCCTGGCAGTGACCCGCGCGTTGCGCCTGTTGCCGGAGCGCGCGGCGACGCCGATCCTGGCCATGACCGCCAATGCGTTCGACGAGGACCGGCGCGCCTGCCTGGCCGCGGGCATGAACGACTTCGTGCCCAAGCCGGTCGATCCGCGCGCGCTCTACGCCGCGCTGCTGAGGTGGTTGTCGCTGTCTCAAGGAAATTCGGCTCTGCCGCTTTCCTTGATCCCCTCGGGGGATGGGCGGCGCGATGAACGCTGGGCCGAACCGCTCCGGACGGCGGCACCAACCCCTTCGCAGACCATGCCGCGATGGGCAGGAGTTGCCGGGCTCGACACCGAGCGCGGGCTGGCCATGGTGCTGGGCAACCCCAGCACCTATGAGCGCATCCTGGCCATGTTCGTCGACAGCCATGGGCAAGACGTCAGCCGGCTTGCCGAGGCGCTGGCGGCGGGCGACCTCGCCGGTGCCATGGCGCGCGCCCACGCGTTGCAGGGTGCGGCGGGCAACGTCGGTGCCAGCGGTGTGGCAGCAGCAGCGCGGGCGCTGCAATCCGCCGTCCATGTGCGGGCCGATCGGCAGGCAATAGACGCCAGTTGCAACGCGCTGATGGTTGAGCTGACGGCCTTGATCGACGCCCTTCGAGCCGCGCTGCGCGAGCCTTGAGGCAACGGCGTGATGCAACAATCGCGCGAACCTCGGCAGCCATCGATGTCACTCCACCCCGCCCCCGCCCCTCCGCCTGCCGAGCTGCGCGGCAAGGTGCTTTACATCGAAGACGTGCCGCTCAATTTCGCGGTCGTCGAGGCCGGGTTGGCGATGCACCCCGGGG
>JANOQS010000378.1:0-14938 GCA_031414975.1 Methylibium sp.
GCCGACCTGCTGATCGGCGTGGTGCCGGTGATCAACCTGGAGTGGATCCAGAAGCTGCACCGCGACAAGAACACACGCGGCTATTCCACCGAGGCGGTGACCGACGTGATCCTGCGCCGCATGCACGACTACGTGCACTACATCTGCCCGCAGTTCGAGCGCACGCACATCAACTTCCAGCGCGTGCCGGTGGTGGACACCAGCAACCCGTTCATCGCACGCACCATTCCCACCGCCGACGAAAGCCTGGTGGTGATCCGCTTTGCGAACCCGCGCGGCTTCGACTTCCCGTACCTGCTGAGCATGATCCACGACTCGTTCATGTCGCGCGCCAACACCCTCGTGATGCCGGGTGGAAAGATGGAGCTGGCGATGCAGCTCATCCTCACGCCGATGATCATGCGGCTGGTGGAGCGGCGCAAGAAGGCGCTGGCCGGCTGAGCGCCGCCGCAACGGTTCGTTTCCACTCTCGAGGCCCCACCATGAACACACCTTCAGCCGCTGCATTGTCCAATCGAAACGCGCTGCGCACCCAATGCGCCAACGCCATCCGCGCGTTGGCGATGGACGCGGTGCAGGCCGCCAACTCGGGCCATCCCGGCATGCCCATGGGCATGGCCGACATCGCCGAGACCCTGTGGCGCCACCACCTGCGCCACAACCCCGCTGACCCGCACTGGCTCGACCGCGACCGTTTCGTTGTCTCGAACGGCCACGGCTCGATGCTGCTGTACGCGCTGCTGCACCTGAGCGGTTATGACCTGCCGATGGCCGAGCTGAAGCGCTTTCGCCAACTGCACTCGCGCACGCCGGGCCACCCCGAGGTCGACGTGACGCCGGGGGTCGAGACCACCACCGGCCCGCTCGGCCAGGGCATCAGCAATGCGGTGGGCATGGCGCTGGCCGAGAAGCTGCTGGGAGCAGAATTCAACCGCCCTGGCTTCGACGTCATCGACCACCGGACCTATGTGTTCCTGGGTGACGGCTGCCTGATGGAAGGCATCAGCCACGAGGCTTGCTCGCTGGCCGGCACCTGGCGGCTGAACAAGCTGATCGCGCTCTACGACGACAACGGCATCTCGATCGACGGCGACGTGAAGGGCTGGTTCAACGACGACACACCCGGCCGCTTCGAGGCCTGCGGCTGGACGGTGCTGCGCAATGTGGACGGGCACGACTTCGCCGCGCTCGACGCCGCCATCAGCGAAGCGCACCGGTCCGACAAGCCGGTGCTGGTGTGCTGCAAGACGCGCATCGGCCAGGGCTCGCCGAACCGCGCCGGCACGGCCAAGGCGCACGGCGAGGCGCTCGGCGACGCCGAGATCGCGCTGACGCGCGCAGCGCTGGGCTGGAGCAGTGCGCCGTTCGAGATTCCGGCCGATGTGGCGCAGGCCTGGTCGGCGCTCGAGAACGGCGCGGCTGTGCAGGCTGCCTGGCAGAAGCGCTTTGCCGCCTACACGGCTGCTCACCCCGAACTGGCCGCCGAATTGCTGCGCCGGGCCGACAAGAGCGCCGGGCCGACACCGGCCGCCCGGGCCGCCTTGAACGATGCCTGCCTGATGGCAGAGGCCAAGGCCGCCAACGTGGCCACGCGCAAGGCCTCGCAAGACGCGCTGAACGTGTTCGGCCCGGCCATGCCCGAACTGCTGGGGGGCTCGGCCGACCTGACCGGCTCGAACCTGACCGACTGGAAGGGCCACCGCGCGCTCAAGGGCCAGGCGACCGGCAACCACGTGCACTACGGCGTGCGCGAGTTCGGCATGGCGGCGATCATGAACGGCCTGCGGCTGCACGGCGGCTACCGGCCGTTCGGCGGCACCTTCCTGACCTTCAGCGACTACTCGCGCAACGCCATCCGCATGTCGGCGCTGATGAAGCTGCCGGTGGTGCATGTGTTCACGCACGACTCGATCGGCCTGGGTGAAGACGGGCCGACGCACCAGTCGGTCGAGCACGCCTCCAGCTTGCGGCTGATTCCGAACGTCGATGTCTGGCGCCCCTGCGACGCGACTGAAACGGCGGTCGCGTGGCGCGAGGCACTGTGCCGCAGCGACGCACCGAGCTGCCTGCTGCTGTCGCGCCAGGCCCTGCCGCATGCCGGTGACGGCAACCCGCGCATCGACGACATCGCCCGCGGCGCCTACGTTCTGCGCCGCCCGGCTGGCGAGCAGGTGGCGTTGCTGGCCACTGGCTCAGAGGTCGGCGTGGCGCTGGCGGCGGCTGCGGTGCTGGCGGAGCAGGGCATTGCGGCACGCGTGATCAGCATGCCGTGCATGGAAGCTTTCGAGCGCCAGGACCACGGCTACCGCAAGAGCGTGATCCCGCGCCACCTGCCACGCGTGGCGATCGAGGCTGGCAGCACCGGCCTGTGGTGGAAGTACGTGGGTGAGAACGGCGACGTGGTGGGGCTGGACCGCTTCGGCGAGTCGGCCCCCGCGGCGGCGCTGTTCCAGCACTTCGGCATCACGGCAGCGGCGGTGGCGGCGCGTGCGCGCGGCCTGCTGGGCCTGCCGGCGCAGGTGCCGTTCGGCGAAGCGCAGACGGCCTGAATCCTTCACATCCACAGGAGCCCACGATGGCCATGATCTCGCTTCGCCAACTGCTGGACCACGCTGCCGAACACGGCTACGGCGTGCCGGCCTTCAACGTCAACAACCTGGAGCAGATCCAGGCCATCATGCAGGCCGCGGTGAAGACCGACGCGCCGGTGATCCTGCAAGCCTCGGCGGGCGCACGCAAATACGCCGGCGAGCCGTTCCTGCGCAAGATGGTGGAGGCCGCCGCCGAGATGTACCCCGGCATCCCGATCGTGATGCACCAGGACCACGGCGCCAGCCCGGCGGTGTGCCTGCAGTCGATCCGCTCCGGCTTCACCAGCGTGATGATGGACGGCTCGCTGATGAGTGATGCCAAGACACCCGCGAGCTACGACTACAACGTCGACGTGACCCGCCGCGTGGTCGAGATGGCGCACGCGGTGGGTGTGTCGGTGGAAGGCGAACTGGGCTGCCTCGGGTCACTCGAATCGGGCCTGGCCGGTGAAGAAGACGGCTCGGGCGCCGAAGGTGCGCTGACGCACGAGCAGATGCTGACCGATCCCGAACAGGCGGCCGACTTCGTGGCGAAGACCGGCGTCGATGCACTGGCGATTGCCATCGGCACCAGCCACGGCGCCTACAAGTTCAGCCGCAAGCCGACCGGCGATATCCTCGCGATCCAGCGCATCAAGGACATTCACGCGCGCATCCCGAACACGCACCTGGTGATGCACGGTTCGTCGTCGGTGCCGCAGGAGTGGCTCACGATCATCCGCGACAACGGCGGCGAGTTGAAAGAGACCTACGGCGTGCCGGTCGAAGAGATCCAGGAAGGCATTCGCCATGGCGTGCGCAAGATCAACATCGACACCGACATCCGCCTGGCGATGACCGGCGCGATGCGCCGCGCGATGAACAAGGACCGCAGCGAGTTCGACCCGCGCAAGTTCCTGAATGACGCCACCGCGGCGGCGCGCGACGTGTGCGTCGACCGGTTCAATGCGTTCGGGTGTGCGGGCATGGCGGCGCGCATCAAGCCGGTGGGGCTGGAGGCGTACGCGAGGGCTTGAGAGGCCTGGCGCTATTGCGGTACCTATTGCGGTACCAGGCCCGCCGCCTTCACCAGCTCGGCATGCAGCTTGATGTCGTGGGCGATCAGTTGCTGCAGTTCCTCCGGGCTGCTCGTGGCCACCTCGATGCCGCTTTCGGCCAGCTTGGCTCGAAGCCCGGCATCGAACGCGGTGGCCGTGGCGCGATTGAGCAAGTCGATGACGGCGCGTGGCGTATTCGCCGGCGCCAGGAAGGCCATCCACGCCGAGAGGTTGAGATCGGCCACGCCGGCCTCGGCCATGGTGGGCACCTGCGGCATCGTCGGCGATCGTTTCGGGCTCATCACGCCGATCGCATGGATCCTGCCGCTCTGCACATGCGGAACCGCCTCCGGCATGACCGCGAACATCGCCTCCACCTGCCCGCCGATCAGGTCATTGATCGCCAGTGCGCCACCCTTGTAGGGCACATGCAGCAGCTTCGTCTGCGAGCGGGTCTCGAACATCAAGCCGGCCAGGTGCTGGGGGCTGCCGTCGCCCGATGAGGCATAGGTCAGGCCACCGGGTGAGGCGCGGGCCGCGGCGATGAGCGCCGCCACGCTCGGGTACTTCTGCCGGTCCTTGACGATGGCCACCATGGGCTGGTTCACCAGCCGCGAAATGGGGGCGAAGTCGGCTTCCGGGTCGTAGGGCAGTTTCTTGAAGACGCTCTTGTTGGTCGTCAGGAACGAGGCCGGCGAGACTGTCAACGTGTAGCCATCGGCCGCGGCGCGCGCGGCGACCGGCATGCCGATCTGCCCGGAGCCTCCGGCGCGGTTGTCCACGATCCAGGGTTGGCCCAAGGCCGTGGCGAGCCGTTCTGCCATGGCGCGGGCAATCATGTCGACGCTGCCGCCCGCGGGAAGCGCGACCACGAGCCGGATGGGTTTGTCGGGGTACTTGCCCTGCGCCCAGGCCAGGCTGCCGACCGGCACGGGGCCGACTGCGCCAAGGGCGCCGATCCAGTGCATCGCCTTGCGCCGAGACAAGCCGTGTGATGTGGCCATGCGAACTGTCCTTGCTGTGGGGGCGGAGGGACTGCAGCTTGCAAAGCATCAACTGCAGTGGATGGCGGTGAATGTAGCAAGCCCCATACCCACTGATCAAGGCTGGCCGGTGCAGGCCAAGGCGAACAACGGGTGCGGTCAGGCCCCGCCGTGGATGCTGCGGTGATCGAGCATTGCCTCGATGCCGAAACGCCCGTTCTCGCGCCCCTCGCCGGAGGCACCGACGCCGCCGAAGGGGGCGGTCGGTTCATGCGCCGCGCCGTTGACGATCACCTCGCCGGCCCGCACCCGCGCCGCCATCGCCTGGGCCCTCGCCGGGTCGCGTGACCACACGGCGGCCGACAGGCCGTAGGGCGTGTCGTTGGCGATGCGCAGCGCGTCCTTGTCGTTCTCGTAGCCCAGCACGCACAGCACCGGGCCGAACAATTCTTCCTTCGCGATCGCCATCTGCGGCGTCACGCCCAGGATCGTCGGCGCGAGGTAGTGGCCGGTGTCGAAGCCGGCAGCGCGGCCCGGCCCACCGGCGATCAGCTCGGCCCCTTCGGCGAGTGCCGCTTCGATCGCCTCGTTGACACGCTCGAAGCGTTCGGCCGAGATCAGCGGGCCGATGCGGGTGCTGTCATCTTGCGGCGCGCCGACGGTCCACTCCTGCACCATCGCCTGCAGGCTGGTGACCACCGAGTGGCGCTGGGCGTTGTGCACCAGCAGGCGGGTCAACGCCGTGCAGGTCTGGCCCGAATGCGCCAGGCACGACTGCAGCACCGCGGGCAGCGCGGCGTCCAGGTCGGCGTCGTCGAGCAGCAGTGCGGCCGACTTGCCGCCCAGGTGCAGCAGCGTGCGCTTGCCCTGGTCGGCGGCGAGCCTGGCCACGCGCCGGCCCACCGCGGTCGAGCCAGTGAAGCTGACCAACGCGACGTCGGGGTGTGCCACCAGGGCCTCGCCCACCGCGGCGCCGCCGCACAGCACGTTCACCAGGCCAGGCGGCAGGTCGCATTCTTCGAGCGCCTCGCAGAACAGGCGGATCGTGCCGGGCATCAGCTCGCTCGGCTTGAGCACGATGCTGCTGCCGGCTGCGATCGCCGCGGCGGCCTTGGTGACCATCTGGAACAGCGGTGCGTTCCAGGCGCAGATGCCGGCCACCACGCCGACCGGCACGCGCAGCACCAGCGTGTGGTTCACCGTCTCGCGCCAGCGCACCTTGTCCAGCCCCTGCAGCGCGGCGGCAAAGGCCTGGCGCGGCATCTGGCCCTGCACGGTGCGGCTGGTGGCGGCCGGGCAGCCGGCTTCGAGCGCAAAACTGGCGATGAAGCTCTGCTCGCGCCACTCGATGGCCTTGGCCAGGCGCGCCAGCGCGTCTTTGCGCTGCACCGGGTTGCTGCCGGCCCAGGCGGGCTGGATGAGCGTGGCCGCGCGCACCGCGGCGTCCACGTCTTGCGCGCTGCACAGGCGCACCATGCCGACCTGTTCTTCGGTGGCCGGGTTGAACACGCCGACCAGCTCGGAGCCGGTGCAGGCACGCCATTGGCCACCGGCAAAAAACTGCGAGAAACGGTTCATTCGTGCATTCTCGGTCGAGATGCGCGGCGACTTGAGGGCGGACTGTGCGCCGGGCGCCACACGCTTGCCAAATTTGCAGAGCTCCGCGGGCACAATGGCGCCCTCGCAGCAGAGTGAGCAGGTGAGTGAGCAGCTACTGGCAGGTGCGGCTTCCCAATCTTGGATCGGCCCTCGGATCGGTCCGGCGCGTCACGGCAACGGCCTTGTTCGTGCTTGTGAGCCTGGCGCTGGCGGCTTGCGCTGCCAATGCACCCGCACCGCCGCCCGAAGGCAAGCCGTGTTGCTGCGCACCGCAGACGCGCTCGCTGCCGGCCGAACTGCTGGCCTTGCCCAACGGCGGCGTCACCGTCACGTCGGCCATGATCATCCCGGCCGCGGCGCAGACCGTCAGCAGCACCGGCCGCACCTTTGCCGCCACGCCGGCCTACTGCCGCCTGCTCGGCCACATATCGCCGGTCGATCCGGCGGCGCCGAAGATCCACTTCCAGGTCAACCTGCCGGCGCAGTGGAACCGCAAGGCGCTGCAGTTCGGCGGCAGCGGGTTCAACGGCGTGCTCGTCAGCGGGCTCGGGCCGGCGCCGCTGGCGCCGCCCGATGCGGCTTTGCCGATCGCCCGCGGTTACGCCACTTTCGGCACCGACTCGGGCCACCAGATCGCCTTCGGCGTGGAGCCGCAGGCCTTTGCGCTGAACGACGAGGCGCTCGAGAACTTTGCCTTCGCGGCCTACAAGAAGACGCGTGACGCGGCGCTGGCGCTGATCCAGGCCTACTACGGCGCCCGGCCCGAACGCATCTATTTCGTCGGCAGCGGCGAAGGCGGGCGCGAAGGCCTGGTGTTGGCCCAGCGCTACCCGGCAGACTACGACGCCATCTACGCCGGCGCGCCGACGATCGGCTTCGTCGGCCTGCACCTCGCGCGGGCGCGCATGGGCGTGGTGCAGCGCAACGGCGGCTGGTTGAACCCGCGCAAGGTCGAGCTGCTGAGCAAGGCGGTGCTGAAGGCCTGCGACGGGCTCGACGGCCTGCACGACGGCATCGTGAGCCACCACCTGGCTTGCCCGGCCGTGTTCGAGCTGCGCAGCCTGCGCTGCGCCGGCGGCAGCGACGCCGGCGACCAGTGCCTGTCCGACGCACAGATCGCCACCGTGCGGACCGTGCGTGCGCCCTTGCGCCTGAACTTCGCGCTGGCCAACGGCCTGAGCGCCTATCCGGGCTGGGGCCTGGGTGGCGAAAGCAACCCGGCGCAGTGGGAGCGCTACGTCACCGGCGACGCGCCGCCTGCGCTGCAAGCCGCGCTGCAGGCCGGCCCGCAAACCGGGCCGCGAGAGGCACGCAACTGGCTCGCCGGCAGCGGCGTGCTGCGCTACTTCATCGCGCGCGACGCCACCTTCGACCCCGCCACCCTGCGCCCCGAGCTGTTCCGCGCGCGCATGCAGCGCCTGTCGTCGATGCTCGACGCCACGCAGCCCGACCTGTCGGCCTTCCAGGCCTGGGGCGGCAAGTTGATCGTGCACCAGTTCAGCAACGACTACGCGCAGAGCCCGTACGCCGGGCTGGAGTACGTCGAGGCGATGGAGCGCCGCATGAGCCCGGTGCGGGTGGATCAGTTCGTGCGCCTGTACGTCACACCCGGCGCCAACCATGCCGGCTTCGGGCCCGGTGTGCCAGCCGGCGTGGACGTGCTGGGCTTGCTGGAGCAGTGGGTCGAACACGGCAAGCCGCCGCCCGACGCGGTGGTGCAGACCCTGCAGGCGCCGGCCCCGCCGTTCACGGTGCTGGCGTCGCGCCCGATGTGCCGCCACCCCGCCTACGTGCGCTACAACGGCACGGGCGACCCCCAGCTCGCGGCCAGCTACCAGTGCGCGCCGCTGCAGCCTTCAACCCAGTGACACTTGCCGTGTGGCCCGTCCGCGCCAGGTTTTTGCAGGCGCCGCCGGAGCGGGCCTGCCGACTGATCACGATGTGGGCCTGCGCTACCGCGTCACATGGTCCGGAAAGCTTGCGCTGATCTCGTCCACCTTGCCGAGCGTGCCTGAAAGGTGTTCGCGCAGGCGCTGCTGGGCGGCGGCGGGGTCGCCTTTGGCGATGGCCTCGACGATGCGGCGGTGGTCGCGCACCACCGCCTGGGCCTTGCCGGCGCTGGGCAGGTGCAGCCGGCGCAGCCGGTCCACATGGCCGCTCAGGCGGCGCACCAGGTCGAACAGCTCGGGCACGCCAGCGGACTCGTACATCATGCGGTGGAAGGCGCGGTCGGCGGCGACGAAGTCGCGGTAGTCGGCCGGGTCGAGCACCGAGGACTGCAGATCGATCTGCGCGCGCAGCCGGGCCACCAGACCGTCGGGCGGCGCGCTGGCCAGGGTGCGCACCACTTCGAGTTCGATGGACTTGCGCAGGAAGTGGGCCTGCTTCGCCGCCGTCAGGTCGATGCGGCTGACCACGGTGGCGTGCTGCGGAAAGATGTCGACCAGGCCTTCTTCGCCCAGCTTCATCAGCGCGTCGCGGATCGGCGTCTGGCTCAGCCCGAACTGCTCGGCCAGATCGGCGCGCGACAGCACCGTGCCGGGCGCCAGTTCGAGCGACAGGATCTGCTCGCGCAATTGCTCGAAGACCTGCGGCGAGGCGTGGCGCGAGCGGTCCAGCCGCATCGCGCGCGGCTCGGCGGGGGCCGGTGAACGGACGGCGGAGCGCTTGGCCGAACGGACAGTGGAATGGGTCGGGGTTGGCGGCGGCATGCCTGAATTCTAGGAGTTGATGTCCGCATTGACACACTAATGTATTAGTGCTTTACTTGACGGCTATGCTCCAGACCCCAAGCCGCACCTACGACAGCCTGCGCAGCGCGCGCTGGTTCGCGCCCGACGACCTGCGCTCCTTCGGCCACCGCTCGCGCATGATGCAGATGGGTTATGCGCCGCAGGACTGGGTCGGCAAGCCGCTGATCGGCATCCTCAACACCTGGTCCGACATCAACCCCTGCCACGGCCACTTCAGGCAGCGCGTCGAAGACGTGAAGCGGGGCGTGTTCCAGGCCGGCGGTTTCCCGATCGAACTGCCGGCGCTGTCGCTGGCCGAGCCCTTCGTCAAGCCGAGCACGATGCTCTACCGCAACCTGCTTGCGATGGACACCGAAGAGCTGCTGCGGTGCCACCCGGTCGACGGCGCGGTGCTGATGGGTGGCTGCGACAAGACCACGCCGGGGTTGTTGATGGGCGCGATCAGCGCCGGCCTGCCCTGCATCTACCTGCCGGCCGGGCCCATGCTGCGCGGCAACTACCAGGGCCAGACCTTGGGCTCGGGATCGGACGCGTGGAAGTTCTGGGACGAACGCCGCGCCGGCAACATCAGCCGCACCGAATGGATCGGTGTCGAAGGCGGCATCGCGCGCAGCCACGGCACCTGCATGACGATGGGCACCGCCGCGACGATGATGGGCATCGCCGAAGCGATGGGCATGACCTTGCCCGGTGCGTCGGCCATTCCCGCCCCCGACGCGAACCACGCGCGCATGTCGGCCGCGAGTGGCCGGCGCATCGTCGAGATGGTGTGGGAAGACCTCACGCCGGCGCGCGTGCTGAGCCGTGCATCGTTCGAGAACGCGATCGTGGTGGCGATGGCGATGGGTTGTTCGACCAACGCGATCATCCACCTGGTGGCCATGTCGCGCCGCGCCGGTGATGCGTGTGCCGTGACCCTGGATCACTTCGACAAGGCCAGCCGCCGGGTGCCGGTGCTGGCCAACATCCGCCCCAGCGGCGACACCTACCTGATGGAGGACTTCTATTACGCCGGTGGCCTGCCCGGGCTGATGAGCCGGCTCACCGACAAGCTGCAGCTCGGCGCGCGCAGCGTCAGCGGCGGCACGTTGGGCGACGACCTGGCCGGCGCGCGCGTGCACAACGACGACGTGATCCGTCCGCTGCACCAACCGGTCTACGCCGAAGGCGCGCTGGCGGTGCTGCGCGGCAACCTCGCACCGGGCGGCGCCGTGATCAAGCCCAGCGCGTGCGCGCCGCGCTACCTGCAGCACACCGGGCCGGCGCTGGTGTTCGACGACTATCCGAGCTTGAAGGCGGCGGTCGATGATCCCGATCTCGACGTGACGGCCGACCACGTGCTGGTGCTGCGCAACGCCGGCCCGCAAGGCGGCCCGGGCATGCCGGAGTGGGGCATGTTGCCGATCCCCACCAAACTCGTGAAGCAAGGCGTGCGCGACATGCTGCGCCTGTCCGACGCGCGCATGAGCGGCACGAGCTACGGCGCCTGCATCCTGCATTGCACGCCCGAGGCTTTCATCGGCGGGCCGCTCGCGCTGGTGCGCACCGGCGACCTGATCACGGTCGACGTGCCGGCGCGCCGCATCCACCTCGAAGTGAGCGACGAAGAACTTGCGCGCCGCCGCAGCGAATGGACGCCGCGCGCGCCGCACTTCGAACGCGGTTACGGCTGGATGTACACGCGCCACATCCTGCAGGCCGACCAGGGCTGCGACTTCGACTTTCTCGAAACCCAGTTCGGTGCGCCGGTCGTCGAGCCGGCGATCTATTGAATGATCTCGAACGAAAGAATGCCGTGACGCCAAACACCCGAGACCTGCTTGCCAAGGTCAGCACCGCCACCCTGTGCACCGCCCTGTTCAAGCAGGGGCTGCGCAACCAGTTCATCCAGGACGTGCGCCCGCTCAACGGGAGCCTGCCCAACATGGTCGGCGAGGCGTTCACCCTGCGCTACATCCCGGCGCGTGAAGACCTGAACCCGATCAGCGTGTTCCAGGACCGCGCCCACCCGCAGCGCAAGGCGGTCGAAGAGTGCCCGCCCGGCGCGGTGTTCGTGATCGACAGCCGCAAGAATGCGCGTGCCGCTTCGGCCGGCTCGATCCTGGTGACGCGGCTGATGAAGCGCGGCGTGGCCGGCATCGTCACCGACGGCGGCTTTCGCGACTCGCCCGAGATCGCGCGCCTGAGCATGCCCGCCTACCATCAGCGCCCCAGCGCACCGACCAACCTGACCCTGCACCAGGCGCTCGACATCAACGTGCCGATCGGCTGCGGCGACGTGGCCGTGTGGCCTGGCGACGTGGTGGTGGGTGACGGCGAGGGCGTGATCGTGATCCCCGCCCACCTCGCCGATCAGATCGCCGCCGAGGCCACCGAGATGACCGCATTCGAAGACTTCGTCACCGAAAAAGTGCTCGAAGGCCGCTCGATCCTGGGCCTGTACCCGCCGACCGACGAACAGTCGCGCACCGACTTTGCCGCGTGGCGGCAGCGCACCGGCCGCTGATCCCCTTTTCCCCGCCGACATTCCGGAGACCCTCCATGAAACGCTCTTCCTTCCTGTCCGTTTTTGCCACCGGCCTGACGCTCACACTCGCCGGCCCCGCCGCGGCGCAAGACTGGCCCGCCGCCAAGCCCATCACCTACGTCGTGCCCTTCACGGCAGGCGGCTCGACCGACGTGGTCGGCCGCACCGTCGCTGAAAAATTGCAGGCGGCGCTGAAGCAGACCGTGATCGTCGACAACAAGCCGGGGCAGGGCGGTGGCATCGGCGCGTCCTTTGTCGCCAAGGCCACGCCCGACGGCTACACCTTGTTCGGCGGCACGATCAGCACGCACGCCATCAACGCCAGCCTGTACAAGAACCTCAGCTACGACCCGGTGAAGGACTTCGAGCCGGTGGCACTCGTGGCCTTCCTGCCCAACGTGCTGCTGGTCGACCCGAACCTGGGTGTGAACAGCGTGGCCGAACTGATCGCGCTGCTGAAGAAGGACGAGAAGAAGCGCACCTTCGCGTCGTCGGGCGCCGGCACGTCCACGCACCTGGCCGGCGAGATGTTCGCCGACCTGATCGGCGTGCCGCTGCAGCACATTCCGTACAAGGGCACGCCGCCGGCGATGATCGACGTGTCGTCGGGCAACGTGACCTTCATGTTCGACCAGATGACCGCCGCCGTGCCGCTGCTGCAGGCCGGCAAGCTGAAGCTGCTGGCGGTGACCACGGGCAAGCGCATTGCGCTGTCGCCGAACACGCCGACGATGATCGAGGCCGGCGTGCCGGGTTTCGAGATGTCGTCGTGGCAGGCCATCTACGCGCCCAAGGGCACGCCGAAGCCCATTGTGCAGAAGCTGCACGCCGAGATCGCCAAGGCGCTGGCGCTGCCCGACGTGAAGGCCAAGCTGCACGACCAGCTCGGCATGGAAATCGTCGGCGGCTCGCCCGATGAACTGGCCGCGTTGATGGCCAGGGAGATTCCGCGCTGGGCGGCGCTGGTGAAGAAGTCGGGCGCCACCGCCAATTGAGCTTCCCTCACCTCGAACAACAACCGGAGACAACGATGCAAGACGACACCCTCACCCCAACCCCGGCCCGCCGCGGCTTTCTGAAGGCCGCCGCCGGCACCAGCCTCGCCGCACTCGGCGGCAGCGCTCTCGCGCAGTCCTTCGAGTTCAAACCGAACCAGCGTTACCCCGACGTGTCGGTGCAGATCCTCGACCCGAGCTTTGGCAAGTACCGCATTTACAGCAGCACCGTCGAGCAGCTCGCCAGCGGCATGCGCTGGGCCGAAGGGCCGGTGTACTTTGCCGACGGGCGCTATCTGCTGGTGAGCGACATCCCGAACAACCGCATCATGAAGTTCGACGAGACCAACGGCAGCTTCAGCGTGTTCCGCGCCAACGCCAACTACGCCAACGGCAATGCGCGCGACCGCCAGGGCCGGCTGCTGACTTGCGAACATTCGGTGACGCGGCGCGTGACGCGCACCGAGTACAACGGCAAGATCACCGTGCTCGCAGACAAGTTCGAGGGCAAGCGGCTGAACGCGCCGAACGACATCGTCGCCAAGTCCGACAACACGATCTGGTTCACCGACCCGCTGTTCGGCATCAACGGCGAATGGGAAGGCGAACGCGCCAAGACCGAGCAGGCCACGACCAACGTCTACCGCATCGGCACCGACGGCAAGTTGACGGCGGTGATCACCGACCTGGTCAACCCCAACGGCCTGGCCTTCTCGCCCGACGAGAAGAAGCTCTACGTCGTCGAATGGAAGGGCACGCCCAACCGCAGCATCTGGGGCTTCGACGTGAACGCCGACGGGAGCGTGTCGAACAAGCTCAAGCTGATCGACGCCAACGGCCCGGGTTCGCTCGACGGCTTCAAGGTCGACACCGACGGCAACCTGTGGTGCGGCTGGGGCAGCAACGGCTCGCCGCAGGCCAAGTCGGAAGAGCTCGACGGCGTGATGGTGTTCAACCCGCAGGGCAAGGCGATCGGCTTCATCAAATTGCCCGAGCGCTGCGCCAACCTCGAGTTCGGCGGGCCGAAGCGCAATCGCTTGTACATGGCGAGCTGCCATTCGCTCTATGCGCTGTATGTAGAGGCGCACGGGGCGGTCTGAGCGTTGGCCGGTGCCCATGCGAGGCACTGCCAGGGCGAATGACCTCTGACCACGCGCGATTCCATTCATCATCGACCCACGAACAGGAAACACCATGATCCGTCGCAAACTCCTCGCCGCCACGGTCGCACTTTGCCTTGGCACCGTGCCGGCGCTGGCACAGGACGCCTGGCCCAGCAAGCCGATCAAGCTCGTCAGCCCCTTCCCGGCCGGCGGCACCAGCGACGTGATGGCACGCCTTGTGGCCGAGGCGCTGGGCAAGGAGTTGGGCCAGCAGGTGCTGGTCGACAACATCGGCGGCGCGGGCGGCACGATCGGCACACTGCGCGCTTCGAAGATGGCACCCGACGGCTACACCATCGTGCAGACCGGTGTCGGGCAGAACGCGGTGGCGCACGGCCTGGACCCCAAGCTGGCGTACGACTCGATGAAGGACTTCGTCCACATCAGCCAGGTCAACTCCGGCCCGAACGTGCTGGTGGTCAACGCGAGCACGCCGTTCATGAGCTTCAAGGAGCTGGTGGAGTACGTGCGCAAGAACCCGGGCAAGCTGAACTACGGCTTCACGCACGCCGCGTCGGGCCACATGGCGATGGAACTGCTGAAGCAGCGCGCCAGCGAATGCCCGCCATCACCCAAGGGCGGCCAGACAGACTGCAACGGCTTCTTCATGGTCGGCATCCCGTACCGCGGCGGTGGCCCGATGATGAGCGACCTGCTCGGCGGCCAGATCCCGCTGATGTTCATCAACCAGGACGTGGCACTGCCGCACGTGAAGGCGGGCAAACTGCGCGCGCTGGCCGTCAGCAGCCTGCAGCGCAACCCGCTCTACCCCGACGTGCCGACCGTCGCCGAAAGCGGCTTCCCGGGCTTCCAGGCCTTGAGCTGGTCGGGCATCTCGGTCATCAAGGGCACGCCGCAGCCGATCATCGACCGGCTCGACGCGGCGATGAAGAAGATCATTGGCTCGCCGGAGTTCAAGCAGCGGCTGGAGTCGGTGGGCTTCGTGGTGCCGGCATTGGGATCGGGCCCCTACACGCAGTTCGTGCAGAGCGAGCTGAACCTGTGGACCAAGGTGATCAAGACGGCGGGCATCAAGCCGGAGTAGGAATGATCCGGGTTTCCACGGAGTCACGGACGAGTGACATCCCATCAAACCCTGATTGATTTATTTATTGATGGGTCTAGTCTGGGTGCCTGAGAAGTGCCCGAGACATGTCCACGACCGCCACCATTGCCGACATCGCCGCCCGCGCCGGCGTGGGCACGGCCACCGTAGACCGGGTGCTGAACAAGCGCCCGGGCGTCAACGTCGACACCATGCAGCGGGTGATGCAGGTGGTGGCCGAGCTG
>JANOQS010000379.1:0-2796 GCA_031414975.1 Methylibium sp.
GTCTGATCTACCTCGCTGAAAAAACCGGCCAGTTCATGCCCGCGGACGCGGCCGGCCGCTACGAGACGATCCAGTGGCTGATGTTCCAGATGGGTGGCATCGGTCCGATGTTCGGCCAGCTCGGTTTTTTCCACAAGTTCGCCGGCAAGGACTTTGAGGACAAGCGCCCGCGCGACCGCTACGTGGCCGAATCGAAGCGGCTGCTCGGCGTGCTGGACCAGCGCCTGGCCGACCGCGACTGGATCATGGGCGACGCGTACACGATCGCCGACATCGCGAGCTTCCCGTGGATCAACAACCTGGTCGGTTTCTACGAGGCTGGCGGGCTGGTGGGCATCGACGACTTTGCACATGTGAAGCGCGCGCTCGCGGCCTTCGTGGCGCGCCCGGCCGTCGTGCGCGGGCTCGCGATCCCGAAGCGGGCCTGACGCTGCTTCAGCGAGACGCGCGATGAGCACTACCAACGCCATCCTCCAGGCCCGCCCGCTCGGTTTTCCCTGGGAAACCCTCGACCCGTTCCTGTTCTGCGTCTACCACGACGACCGCTACCCGAAGGGCAACGTGCAGTTCGGCCCTAGCGCCTCGCTCGCCGGCCGCAACCTGGGGCAGGACTTCGCCGGCCAGGACGGCTGGCGCATGTACCACGGCATGAGCGTGCCCGGCTTTCCGTCGCACCCGCACCGCGGCTTCGAAACGGTGACGATCGTGCGCAAGGGGCTGATCGACCATTCCGACTCGCTCGGCGCCACGGCGCGCTTCGGTGGCGGCGACGTGCAGTGGCTCACCGCCGGGCGCGGCATCGTGCACGCCGAGATGTTCCCACTGCTCGACACTGCGGCGCCCAACCCGCTGGAGCTGTTCCAGATCTGGCTCAACCTGCCGGCGCGCAGCAAGATGGCCGAGCCGCACTTCACGATGTTCTGGTCGCAGGACATTCCGCATCACGTGGCTACCGACGACGCGGGCCGCCGCACCGAGGTCGCCTGCATCGCCGGCCGGCTGGGCGAGCCGGGCAGCGCCGCGCCGCTCGCGCCCACGCCCACGCCCCCGCCCGACTCGTGGGCGTCGCAGGTCGATGCCGACCTGGCGATCTGGACCGTGAAGATGGCGCCCAACGCGCGCTGGACCTTGCCGCCCGCGCAGGGCGCCGGCACGCACCGGTCGTTCTACTTCTTCAAGGGCCGCAGCGTGACGCTGGCCGGCCAGGCGCTCGACCGGCATGCTGCCATCGAACTGCAGGCCAACCAGCCCGTCGAGCTGGTCAATGGCAACGAGCCTGCCGAGTTCCTGCTGCTGCAGGGCCGGCCGATCGGTGAGCCGGTGGCGCAATACGGGCCGTTCGTGATGAACACCCGGCAGGAGTTGCAGCAGGCCTTCGACGACTACCAGCGCACCCAGTTCGGCGGCTGGCCCTGGCCCGACAACGCGCCGGTGCACGGGCCGCAGCGGGTGCGCTTTGCCAAGCATGCCGATGGTCGCGCCGAAACCTGGGCGGTAACAAGCGAGCCGGGCTGACTGTCCGTTTCAGATCGGGCTGGCAAGCTTTCAGGATGCGGAAATTGCTGATGGTGCGGCGCCGCAAAATTTCTCATTGTGGGGAAGCGAGTTCCACATCCAGAAATATTGTTGTTAACTAATTGATTTAAAAGAAAAAAGTTTTCAGTCTTCTATAAGACATAAGTGTTCGCGTGACCTCACTTCGCGGCTACGCTGGGACCTGAGATTTCTTCAACCACCCAGGAGCTCCGCATGACTCAACCGACCCGCGAACAACAGATCGCCGCCCTCGAAAAAGACTGGGCCACCAACCCGCGCTGGAAGGGCGTCAAGCGCAGCTACACCGCCGCCGACGTGGTGCGCCTGCGCGGCTCCATCCCCATCGAGCACACCTTGGCCAAGCGCGGCGCCGAGAAGCTGTGGAACCTGGTCAACACCGAACCTTTCGTCAACACGCTCGGCGCGCTGACCGGCAACCAGGCGATGCAGCAGGTCAAGGCCGGCCTGAAGGCGATCTACCTGAGCGGCTGGCAGGTGGCGGGTGACGCCAACGTGGCCGGCGAGATGTACCCCGACCAGTCGCTGTACCCGGCCAACTCGGTGCCGATGGTGGTCAAGCGCATCAACAACACCTTCCAGCGCGCCGACCAGATCCAGTGGTCCGAAGGCAAGAACGACATCGACTTCTTCGCCCCGATCGTGGCCGACGCCGAAGCCGGCTTCGGCGGCGTGCTGAACGCCTTCGAGCTGATGAAGTCGATGATCGACGCGGGCGCCGCCGGCGTGCACTTCGAAGACCAGCTCGCCTCGGTGAAGAAGTGCGGTCACATGGGCGGCAAGGTGCTGGTGCCCACGCGTGAAGCGGTGGCCAAGCTGACCGCCGCGCGCCTGGCGGCCGACGTGATGGGCACGCCCACGCTGGTGATCGCCCGCACCGACGCCGAAGCGGCCGATCTCGTGACGAGCGACGTCGACCCGATCGACCAGCCGTTCATGACTGGCGAGCGCACGGTCGAAGGCTTTTACCGCAGCAAGCCCGGCCTGGAGCAAGCCATCTCGCGCGGCCTGGCCTACTCGGAAGTGGCCGACATGGTGTGGTGCGAAACCGGCAAGCCCGACCTGGCCTACGCCAAGCAGTTCGCCGACGCCATCCACAAGAAGTTCCCCGGCAAGCTGCTGGCCTACAACTGCAGCCCCAGCTTCAACTGGAAGAAGAACCTCGATGACGCGACGATCGCCAAGTTCCAGCGCGAGCTGGGTGCGATGGGCTACAAGTTCCAGTTCATCACCTTGGCCGGT
>JANOQS010000380.1:0-13986 GCA_031414975.1 Methylibium sp.
CTTCTTCTGGCCGCGCGCGGCCAGGCGTGGCGCGAGCCAGCGGTCGGCGGCCACCAGCAGCAGCGGCGTCAGCAGCATCGAGATCGCCACCGCGGCGACCAGCAGCGACGAGGTGGCCGCGTCGATCACGTTCGCGCCCAGGGCGGTCTGGAACACCACGAAGCCGAACTCGCCGCCCTGCGCGAGCAGGATCACGAACACCGGCCGCTCGGGCAGCGGCAGCGGCATGGTCTTGCACATGCCCCACAGCACCAGTGCCTTCAGCAGCAGGAAGCCCAGCACCACCAGCGCCACCAGCCCGGGCTGCTTCATCACCACGGCGAAGTCGATGCTCATGCCTACGGCGATGAAGAACAGGCCGAGCAGCAGGCCCTTGAACGGCTCGATGTCGGTCTCGAGCTCGCGCCGGTATTCACTTTCGGCCAGCAGCACGCCGGCCAAAAAGGCTCCCAGCGCCATCGACAGACCCACCGCCTGCATCAGCGCCGCGGTGGCCACCACCAGCAGCAGCGCGGCGGCGGTGAAGATCTCGGGCGTGTCGCTGCGTGCGATCCAGCGCAGCGCGGGGCGCAGTGCCAACCGGCCGCCGAGCACGAGGGCGGCGATCACGCCGATCGCCTTGGCGGCACCGAGCCAGCCGCCGCCGCTGGCCTCGACGTGCGCGGTGGCCAGGAGCGGCACCAGCGCCAGGATCGGGATGGCCGCCACGTCTTGCAGCAGCGCCACGCTCAGCACGCTCTGGCCCGAGGTCGTGCCCATCAGGTTGCGCTCGTTCAGCACACCCAGGCCGATGGCCGTGGACGACATGCCCAGGCCGAGCGCGGCCACCAGCGCGAGCCGCCAGTCCACGCCGGCCAGCAGCGCGGCTCCGAACATCAGCGCGGCCGAACCGAACAACTGCACGCTGCCCCAGCCGAAGATCGGCTTGCGCAGCGACCACAGCCGGCGCGGTTCGAGTTCGAGGCCGACGAGGAACAGCATCAGCACCACGCCGAACTCGGCGAAGTGCAGCATGTCTTGCGGGTCGGTCACGAACTTCAAACCCCAGGGGCCGATCAGGATGCCGGCGCCGAGGTAGCCGATGATCGAACCCAGGCCCAGGAACCGGGCCAGCGGAACGGCAATCACCGCCGCACCCAGGTAGACCAGCGTGCCGGTCAGCCACGAGGTGTGTTCCATCAGGCGCTCGCTTTCTCGGCCAGATTGCGTGCTCCCGGGTCGATTGGCTGTTCAACGCCTCCAGCCGCTTCAGCCGCTTCAACTGCTTCCATCGGCCGCTCGCTGCGCGGCACTTCGCACGCAGCGCAGCTTTCCAGGTCTTCCAGCTCGGGCCAGCCGGGGTAGCTCGCCAGCCGCTCGGCGTAGACCTTGGCGTGGGCCGCCACCTCGGCGTCACCCGCGCGGTGAGCGCCGTGCAGCATCAGCGGCGGCAGGAAGCGCATGCCGCACAGCGCCGCGGTCTGCTCGAAGGGTGGCAGGAAAGCGTCGAAGAAATAGCGGTTGTAGTTGTCGGGCCGGTACGACTCTTCGGGCCCCCCGGTGGTGGCCACCAGCCACAGGTCCTTGCCCTGCACCGCGCGGCCGCCAGGGCCGTAGGCCCAGCCGAAGGCCAGCACCTCGTCGACCCACAGCTTCATCAGCGGCGGCATGCTGTACCAGTGGATCGGGTGCTGCCACACCACCAGCTTCGCGGCGGCCAGCGCAGCCTGTTCGGCGGTGGTGTCGATCAGGTAGTCGGGGTACAGCGCGTACAGGTCGCGCACCGCCACTTTTGGCGCACCGGCATCGACACCCTTGTGCGCCAGCGCAACGGCAGCGCGATGCAATGCTCGGTTCACGCGCGACTGCTCCATTTGCGGGTGGGCGACGATCACGAGCACGTCGGCGGGGGCGGTATCTGTGTCAGTGGCCATGGGCGAAAATGCACGCTGGTTAGTCTCGATGGCCTGCCTGCGGCGGGCGCCGGTAACATAACCTGAAATCTGATGGGCGATGCGTTGAGGGTCGTCGCCCACCAAGACCCGAAACGAGCCAGGAGGTTTGCATGCCGGTCATCGTGGTCGCCAATCCCAAGGGCGGCGTGGGCAAGTCGACGCTGTCGACCAACATCGCCGGTTACCTTGCGGCACGCGGCCACGCGGTGATGCTGGGCGACGTTGACCGCCAACAGTCGGCGCGTGCCTGGCTGCAGCAGCGCCCGCCGGGGCTGCCGGCCATCGCGAGCTGGGAGGTGGCGCACAACCACATCGTGCGCCCGCCCAAAGGCACCACCCACCTGGTGCTCGACACGCCCGCCGGCCTGCACGGCGACCGCCTGAACGATGTGATGAAGCTCGCCACCCATGTGCTGGTGCCACTGCAGCCGAGCATCTTCGACATCCGCGCCACGCACGATTTCATCGCCCAGTTGCTGGCGCACAAGCGCAGCTCGAAGTTCCTGCTCGCCACCGTGGGCATGCGCACGCGCGAAGGCACCATCGCCACCGACCAGTTGCGCGCCTATCTGGGCCATGCCGACGTGCCGATGCTCGGCTTCGTGCGCGACACCCAGAACTACGTTCACCTGGCAGCGCACGGCCGCACCTTGTGGGACGTGGCGCCCGGCCGCTTCGAGCGTGACCTGGAACAGTGGCAACCCATCATCGCCTGGCTCGACAGTGAAGCGCCGGCCAAGGAAAGTAACGAATGAGAAGCAACGAATGAGACAACGAAAGAGCAGCAACGAATGAGAACCTTCGACAAAGTCACCGACCTGCAGGCACTCGTGGGGCAGGTGGTCGCCACCAGCGACTGGATCACCGTCACGCAGGCCCGCATCGACCAGTTCGCCCAGGCCACCGGCGACCACCAGTGGATCCACATCGACCCGGTGCGCGCCGCGGCCGGGCCGTTCGGCACCACCATCGCGCACGGTTTTCTCACCTTGTCGCTGTTGCCCGAGATGGGCGCGTCGGCGATGGAGGTGCTGGACACGAAGATGGGCGTCAACTACGGCCTGAACCGGGTGCGCTTTCCGGCCCCGGTGCCCTCGGGCAGCCGGCTGCGCGGGCACTTCAAGCTGCTCGCCTACGAGCCGATCGACGGCGGCGCGCAACTCACGATGGAAGTCACCATGGAGCGCGAAGGCTCGCCCAAGCCGGTGTGCGTGGCCGATTCGGTGGCGCGCCGCTTCACCTGAGCCCGGGAAGTTGCCGATGAAGATCCTGCTCGTCGACGATCACCCTCTGATCCTGTCGGCACTGCAGAGCGTGATCCAGAGCCTGCGGCCCGACGTCACCGTGGTCACGGCCGGCGGCGCGCGCGAGGCGCGGCGGGCACTGAAAGCCGATGCCGACTTCGACCTGGTGCTGCTCGACCTGCAACTCGGCGACGCCGACGGCTTCGACGTGCTCGACGAATTCCGTTCCACCTACCCGGCGCTGCCGGTGGTGGTGGTGTCGGCCTCCGACCGGCAGAGCGACGTGATCCGCGCGGTCGATGCCGGCGCGATGGGCTTCGTGCCCAAGCGTTCCAGCAACGAGGCCATGTACGCCGCGCTCGAGGTGGTGATGTCGGGCGGCATCTATGTGCCGACCATGGCCATCGGCACCGCGCGGCCCGCGCCCAGCGCCGAAGCCGATGCGATGCAGCACGCGCTCGACGTGGTGCAAAGCCATGCCCGAGCCGGGGAGGCGCAGAGCCAGCCGCCGCTGGCTGACCTGGGCCTCACGCCGCGCCAGACCGAGGTGCTGGCGCTGCTGCTGCAGGGCAAGCCGAACAAGCTGATCGCGCGCGACCTGAAGGTGTCGGTCGAAACCGTGAAGGACCATGTGGCCGCGGTCCTGCGCGCGCTCGGCGTGAGCTCGCGCACGCAGGCGGTGCTGGCGGTGGGGCAGATGCAGCAGCAGGGCGGGCTCAATGCCTGGCGGTCTTCTGGCGGCTGACATCGCGACACCGGCAGTCGCGACCCCCGCAGGCGCGGCCCCGGCCTCCGACGGTCAGCAAGCGCTGGCGCTGTCGGCGCTGCCTGACCAGGTGCGCAGCATCTACGACTTCCTGCCCGCCACCCTGGCCGGCTTCGTCGCCGGTGTTGGCGTGGTGACGATGTTGTTCTGGAAGCTCACCCCCAACACGGTGCTGCTGCCGTGGATGAGCGCGTTCGCGGTGATGGCGCTGGTGCGCTGGTTCGTCGCGCAGCGCTTCAAGCGCGCCGACCCGCAAACCGAACAAGACTGGTTGCGCTGGCGCCTGTACTCCAACCTCGGCACCATCGTGGCCGGCAGCTTGTGGGGCGTGACCGGCTGGATCTTCCACGGCCGCGGTGACCCGGCCCAGCAGACCGGGCTGATCGTCATCGTCTACACCTTTGCGGTGGCCGCGGTGCCGGTGCTGTCGACCCAGCCGCGCATGTTCCTGGCGTTCGTGTCGCTGTGTTTCCTGCCGCTGGTGGTGCGCATTGCGATGGGCGGCGGCATCGGCAGCTACGAGCTTGCGGGCGAGCTGCTGCTGATCATCAGCCTGACCGCGGTATTGGCGCGCTACTACCGCCAGGCGCTGCAGCGGGTCATCGAACTCAAGCTGCAGGCCGACGGCCTGCTGGCCCAGCTTCGTGTGGAAAAGCAGGCCGCCGAAGCCGCGCGCCGAGAAGCCGAAGTGGCCAACCGTGCCAAGACCCAGTTCTTCACCGCCGCCAGCCACGACCTGCGCCAGCCGCTGCACGCGATGGGCCTGTTTGCCGAGGCCTTGCGCCAGCGTGTACACGAGCCCGAGGTGGCGCACCTGGTGAACAGCATCAACGAATCGGTCGACGCGCTCGAAGGCCTGTTCTCGGAGCTGCTGGACATCACCCGCATCGACAGCGGCGGCGTGGAGGTCACCCCGCGCCACTTCCAGATCGAAGACATTCACCGCAAGTTGCGCCTGCACTTCGAGCCGATGGCCTTCGAGAAGGGCCTGGTGCTGCGCCTGCGCGGCGGCCAGCGCGCGGTGTTCGCCGACCCGCTGCTGGTGGAGCGCGTGCTGCGCAACCTGGTGTCCAACGCGATCCGCTACACGCACGACGGCACCGTGCTGGTCGGCTGCCGCCAGCGCGGCGACAAGGTGCTGCTGCAGGTGTGGGACAGCGGCCCCGGCATCGCCCCCGAGCAGCAGGCAATGATCTTCGAAGAGTTCTATCAGGTGCCCGGCAGCAACGCCGCGCTGCCGCACCAGCGCAAGGGGCTGGGCCTGGGGCTGGCCATCGTCAAGCGCCTGGCCGGGCTGATGGGCGCGCCGCTGCGGCTGCAGTCCGCACCCGGGCGCGGCAGCGTGTTCGCGCTGGAATTGCCGTCGGGCAAGGCGGTGCCGGCGCCGGTCGAGTCGCGCGCAGCCAAGGGGCCGCTGGAGCTCACCCTGGACAGCCGCTTGATCGTGATCGTCGAAGACGAGCCGGTGGTGCGCGCCAGCCTGGAGTTGCTGCTGCAGGGCTGGGGCGCGCGCATCGTGTCGTTCGACAGCGTGGCCGCCAGCGCCGAATGGGCCCGCAGCAGCTCAGCCGAACAGCCGGCGCCGCACCTGCTGATCGTCGACTACCGGCTCGAGAACGGCCTGAACGGCGTGCAGGCGATCCTGGCGCTGCGCGAGCGCTTCGGCGCTGGCGTGCCGGCCATCGTCGTCACCGGCAGCACGATGACCGGGCACGAGAAAGAAGCCCAGGAAAACAACTTCCACGTGCTCACCAAACCCGTGCTGCCGAACAAGCTGCGCGCGATGATCGCGTTCAAGCTGGGGGTCAAGGGGCAGGGAGCGAGAACGTGACTCCCCGAAGCGCCTTCGGCGCTCCCCCCTGGGGGCACGCCAGCGCCCGGCAGAGCCGGTTCACGGCGTCCGCTTGGTCACCGCTCGTGCGTCGCGGGTGGAGTGTCAGCAAGTTGTAGCACATTTGTGCTACTATGCCTCCATAGCTGCTGGAGTAGCCCATGTCCACCACCACCATCCGCCTCCCTGAGGATCTCAAGGAGCGTGTGTCGCAGGCCGCAGATCGCGCTGGCACCACCGCCCATGGATTCATCCTGGAGGCCATCGCCGAGAAGGCGGAACGCGAGGAACGACGCGCCGACTTCGACGCCGTTGCCGAACGGCGCTATGCCGAGATCGTTGCCACCGGCAAGGCGGTTCCCTGGAGCGACATGCGGCGCTGGCTTGAGGACCGCGTCGCAGCCAAGAAGACTTCCCGCCCGGTGGCCCGAAAGCTCGCGCGTTGAGGATGTCGCGGATCGAGTTTGCCCCCGAGGTGGCTGCTGACTTCGATCGCATCCTCGACCACCTTGTCGAGCATGAAGTCGAAGATGCGGCCGGCCGAATTCAGGACATCATCTCCGCTGTCGATGTGCTCGCCCGCAGCCCGCTGATCGGCCGGCCGGCCTATGGCGGCAAGCGGGAGTTGGTGATCGGTCGGGGTTCGCGCGGCTTCGTCGCGCTCTACCGGTTTGTCGTCGAGATCGACACGGTTTTCGTGCTCGCGGTGCGCAGCCAGAAGGAAGCAGGGTATGCAGAGTCTTGAAGCCAGGTCGTCAATGAACTTTGAATCCCCGACACTTGACGTGATCCGCGCCAACCGCGCGCGGCTGGGCGATCGCATCGTCACCACGCCGATCCGCCGGCTGGTGGACGACGCGGTGGCCGCGGCCGTCGGTGCCACCACGCAGGTGTGGCTGAAGGAAGAGTTGTTCCAGCGCACCGGCAGCTTCAAGCCGCGCGGTGCGCTGTCGGTGATGCTCGACCTGGACGCGGTGACGCTCGCGCGTGGTGTCACCGGCGTGTCGGCCGGCAACCATGCGATCTCGCTCGGCTACTGCGCGCGCATCCTTGGGACCACCGCCAAGGTGGTGATGCCCAAGAGCGCGAACCCGTTCCGCATTCAGGTGTGCCGCGAACTTGGCGCCGAGATCCTGCTGGTCGACAACGTGCATGAGGCGTTCGCGCGCGTGCATGACATCGTCGCCAACGAAGGCCGCACGCTGGTGCATCCGTACGAAGGGCCGAAGACGGCGCTGGGTACCGCGTCGGTCGGGCTGGAGTTCATCGAGCAGGTGCGCGCGGCCGGGGCCGAGCTCGATGCGGTGATCGTCGCGGCTGGCGGCGGTGGGTTGACGGGTGGCGTGGCCTGCGCGGTCAAGCAGATGAGCCCGGGCACCGCGGTTTACGTCGTCGAGCCCGAAGGCGCCGACAGCCTGAGCCGCAGCATGAAGGCCGGCTCGCCGCAGGCGGTCGAGGCGGTGCGCACGATCGCCGACTCGCTCGGCGCACCGCGCTGCGAGCCGTATTCGTTCGAGCTGAACCGGCGCTTCGTCGACGAGGTGGTGCTGGTCAGCGACGAGCAGATCCTCAGCGCGATGCGCTTGTTGTTCCGCAGCGCGAAGCTGGCCGTCGAGCCGGCCGGTGCGGCGGCATTGGCGGCGTTGATGAATGCGCCACTGCGCGAGCGGCTCGAAGGCAAGAGTGTCGGGCTGGTGGTCTGCGGCGCGAACATCGACGCGGAGACCTTTGCCCGCCAGATCACGCAGCCGCGTGGCCCTTGACGCGCGTGCCTTCGAGCCCGCGCAGCACGTCGTAACACGCACCCATCGTGTGGTAGTCGGTCTTGCCGGCGGGGCTCTTTTCGTCGCTGATCGCGCGGTTGTCGGGCGTCAGGATGCGGTACCAGGCGCCGTGCGTGTGGTCCACCATGTGCCGCCAGGCGTAGGCCCAGAGGTGGTCGTAGGCGTCCCAGTACTTCGGGTCACCGGTGCGCAGCGCCAGCAGTGCGGCGGCGGCAAAACTTTCGGCCTGGACCCAGAAGTATTTGTGGCCGTCGCACACGCTGCCGTCGGGCGCAAAGCCGTAGACCAGGCCGCCGTTCACGCGGTCCCAGCCGCGGATCATCGCGGTGTCGAAGAAGTGCCGCGCCGTGGGCAAAAGCCACGCCGGCCGCTCGCCTTGTGGAAGGTGCACCTCGAGTTGCAGCAGCAGCTTGGCCCACTCGGTCAGGTGCCCGGTCTGGTAACCCCAGGGGCGAAAGATGTTGCTCTTGTCGGCACGGTTGTAGTCCCAGTCGGGGGTCCAGTCGGCGCGGTAGTGCTCCCATACCAGGCCGTCGGCGCGCGCGGCCTGGCGCTGGGTGATCGACTCGGCCAGGGTCAGCGCGCGTTGCAGGTACTTGCGCTCGCCGGTCGCGTCGAAGGCCGCGATCAGCGCTTCGCAAGCGTGCATGTTGGCGTTCTGGCCGCGGTAGCTTCCGACCTGCCAATGGGGTGTCGCTTCGTCGGCGTACAGGCCGTGGGCGGGTTCCCAGAAGCGCTGTTCCATCAGCAACCAGGTCGCTTCCAGGCCGGTTGTCGCTTCGCTCACGCCGGCCAGCAGCGCGTGCGCGTGCGCCAGCAGCACGAAGGCCAGGCCGTAGCAGTGGTTGGTGCCGTCCTGCACCGTGGCCTGCCTGCCATTCCAATCGATCTGCCACGCAAAGCCGCCTTGCGGCTGTGCGTGCGCGGTGTGCAGGAAGGCCAGACCGTGGCGCACGGCGTCTTGCCGCGCCTGCCCGCCGAAGCGGCGAAACGCCATCGCGTGGTTGAACACGAAGCGCGTGCTGCTGACGAGGTGGCGCGTGCGTCGGTCGTAGACCGTGCCGTCGTCCTTGAAGAAGTGGAAGAAGCCGCCGCTGGGGTCGAGGCAGCGGCCTTCGTAGAACGACAGCGTGTGAAGGATGTGATCGAGCAGGAAGGCCGGGCTCCGGAAGGCGGGCGAAGGATTCATCGCGCGGCGTCACCCCACGGCCGCAGGCCCATCTGCATCTGGCCGAGCGCGCTCAGGTCGTCGGCGGTCGCGCGGCCCTGGAAGTCGACCTCGTAGTTCTCGGGCGCGAAGTCGGGGCTGCTGCGCCCTTCCAGAAAGGCGGGCGCCTGGCGCTTCAGGAACTGCGCGTTCTTGTCGCACCACGGCGCGGCGCCGATGTAGGTGACGTTGCTGTAACCCTTGCCGTGGTGTTCGTCTTCGACCGCGTGGATCACGTCGGAATGCCAGAACACCGTGTCGCCGGGTTCGACCTTCGGGATCGACACCAGGCCCTCCAGCAACGCGCCATGCCACAACGCCGACGCGCCGAGCGCGCGTCCCGGTTGCGCGCCGCACAGGTTGCCCTCGGGCACGTCGGGCTGCAACGCGCGCAGCAGCATCCAGGCCATCGAGTTGGCTACCGGCACCAGCTTCAAGGTGCCGTCACCCGGGCCTTGCGACGACAGCGCCGTCCAGCCCTGGAAGGTGCGGAAGGCCGAGCACACGGCGGGCGACGGAATCTCGTTCGTCGCGGTGCGGCCCTCGGCGTCGAACGGATCGTAGGCGAGCGGGTCGCCTTCGAGCACCTTGCGGTAGACGGCGTGGAACGACGGGTCGCACCAGCGCTCGACCGAGCCGCCGTCGCAGTGCGGCGACAGGCCCAGTGTCTTGTCACCCGGTTCGCGGCGGCGGATGCGGTCGGAGTAGGTGGCCTCGCGGTCGGGGTCGAAGAACTGCACGCCGTTCTTCTCGAAGGTCCAGAGCCGGTTCAGGAACTTCTTGGTCTGCGCCATCGCCTCGCTCTGGCGCGCGGCGATCTGCGGCTTGGACCAGTACAGGCTGTAGATCTGCGGCCGGCCCGACGCAAGCGCGCTGAAGTACTTGTCGAGCCCGGCCTTGGCCTTGGCATGTTCGAGGTAATGGTTCGAGTCGATGTAGCGCACGATCTGCTCGTTCCACTCGTGTACCTGGCGCGGGTCGAACACGCCGCGGATCACCACGCAGCCGCGCCGCTTGATGCGCGCCACTGCATCTGGCGAGACCTTGCTGGCGGCAAGGTCGGCAAACGCCAGTTCGGGCACCGCGCCACCGGCGGCTTGTTCGCTGCGCACGCTGGCGACTTCATCGCGCAGCGCGGCAGACAGCGTGGCAAAGCGCTCGGCGTGGTCGGCCACGCGCTGGCGCAGGTCGCGCTGGGCGTGCGCCACGGCGCGCGGAATGTCGTTCATCCAAGCTTGCATCACGTCACCTCAAGATGAGAAGGAGATGGCCTCGACCTGCCCGCTGCGGGCCGAGCGCAGGCCGGCCAGCGCCACCGCCATCGCGCGGGCGCCGTCTTCGCCGCTGGCGAGGGGTACGCCCTCGCCGGCGCAGGCGCCGACGAAGCGCTGAAAGCCGCGTTCGTACAGGTCCACCGCCGGCACTGGAATCGAGGTGGCGCCTTGCGGATTTCGCCACACCAGCGTGCCGCCACCCGCCTGCGTCAGCGAACCTTCGGCGTACAGATTGCCTTGAGTGCCCAGCACGTGCAGGCGAGTCAGCGCGTGCGCAGCGGCAAAGGACTCATGGGTTTGGGCCAGCGTGCCGCCATCGAAGTCGATCACGCTCATCGCGCTGTCTTCGAGCCCGGCGCGGGCCATGCCGGCGCCCAGCGTTCGGGTGCCGATGCGCAGCGGCTCGCGGCCCAACACAAAGCGCAGCAGGTCGGCGTCGTGCACCAGGATGTCGAGCACCACGCCGCCGCCGGCCGCGGCCGAATCGAGCCGCCAGCCCTGCAGGTGCGGCGGCAGGTGCACCGCGTGGCTGACCTGCACGCCATGCACTTCGCCCAACTCGCCGGCGGCGATGATCTCGCGCACCCGCTGGTGCAGGGCCGACGCGCGCAGGTGGTGGTTGGTGGCGAGCACGCGGCCGGCGCCGCGGGCACGCTCGATCATCTGCGCGGCGTCGGCCAGCGACATCGCGAGCGGCTTCTCGCACATCACGTGTCAGCCGTGCGCGAGCGCGGCGAGTGCCTGCGGGTGGTGCAGTTCGTTGGTCGAGCTGATGTAGACGGCGTCGAAGCGGCCTTGGGTCAGGAACGATTCGAGGTCGTCGCTGCCAATCGCCAAGCCCTGCTGGGCGGCAAATTCCTGGGCGCGCGACAGGCGGCGCGAATACACACCGACCAAGGTTTGACCTTCGAGCTTGCGCAGCGACGGGATGACCCGCTCGGCGATGTTGCTCGCCCCGATGAAGCCCCAACGCATCGTGATCTCCTCGGTCTTCGGTTCAATTCAGCCGCACGCCGCTGTCGGCATCGAACAGGTGCACCGCCTCGGCCGGGATCGCCAGCCGCACCGGCGCACCCAGCTCCAGCGTCGGCCGGCCGGCCAGGCGCACGGTGATTTCCTTGAAGCCGAGGTCGACTTCCATGTAGGTCTCGGGCCCGGTCGGTTCGATCAGCGAGATCTTGCCGAGCAGCACGTCGCCGTCGGCGCCCGGATTGCGCTCATCGCGCAGCACGAAGTCTTCCGGCCGCACGCCGACGATCACTTCCCTGGCCGCCACTTTCAAACGCGCATCGCCGCCGAAGTGCACCGCATGGCCGTTCGGCAGGCGCAGCAGGCCGGCATCGTCGACCGTGGCTTTGAGCGTGTTGATCGACGGTGAACCGATGAACTCGGCCACGAACAGGTTGGCGGGCCGCTCGTACAAATCCAGCGGCGTGGCCAGTTGCTGGATCACGCCGCCCTTGAGCACCGCGATGCGCGAGCCCAGGGTCATCGCCTCGACCTGGTCGTGCGTCACGTAGATCGTGGTCACGCCGGTGCGCATGTGCAGGCGCTTGATCTCGGCGCGCATGTCCACGCGCAGCTTGGCGTCCAGGTTCGACAGCGGTTCGTCGAACAGGAACAGTTGCGGTTCGCGTGCCAGTGCCCGGCCGATCGCCACGCGCTGGCGCTGGCCGCCGGAGAGCTGGCGCGGCTTGCGGTCGAGCAGGTGGCCGATCTGCAGCAGGGTGGCCACCTTGTCGACCGTCTTGGCGCGGTCGGCCTGCGGCACGCCGCGCATCTCGAGCGGGAAGGCGATGTTCTGCGCCACCGTCATGTTCGGGTACAGCGCGTACGACTGGAACACCATCGAGATGTTGCGCTCCGACGGGCCGAGTTCGGTCACGTCGCGCCCGCCCAGCACGATGTGGCCAGTGCTCGGTTCTTCGAGGCCCGCAACGATGTTCATCAAGGTGCTCTTGCCGCAACCCGACGGGCCGACCAGCACCAGGAATTCGCCGTCGGGCAGCGTGATGTCGATCTGCGAAAGCACCTTCACGTTGCCGAAGCTCTTGCTGACGTTTTCGAGTGCGAGTTTGGCCATGGTGTTGTTTGTGTTCAGCCTCTTCAACCCTTCACGGAGCCAGCCATCAGCCCGCGCACGAAGTACTTGCCCGACACGATGTAGACGATCAAGGTCGGGATCGCGGCGATGAAGGCGCCAGCGAAATGCACGTTGTATTCCTTCACGCCGGTGGAGCTGTTCACCAGGTTGTTCAGCGCCACCGTCAGCGGGTAGGAGCTGTAGTCGCTGAACGAAGCGCCGAACAGGAAGTCGTTCCAGATGTTGGTGAACTGCCAGATCACGCAGACCACGATGATCGGCCCGCTGTTGGGCAGCAGCAGGCGCCAGAACAGGCGCATGAAACCGGCGCCATCCATGCGGGCGGACCGCACCAGCTCGCCAGGGAATGCGGCGTAGTAGTTGCGGAAGAACAGCGTCGAGAAGCCGATGCCGTAGACCACGTGCACGAAGATCAGCCCCTTCACCGTGCCGGCCAGGCCGAGTACGCCGAGCGTCTTGGCCATCGGGATCAGCACGATCTGGAACGGAATGAAGACCGAGAACAGCAGCAGCGCGAAGATGATGGCCGAGCCGCGCAAGGTGAACTGCGTCAGCACGTAGCCGTTGAACGCGCCGATCACGGTGGACAGGAACACCGCCGGCACCACCATCAGGAACGAGTTGATGAAATAGGGTTTGAGGCCGGTGGCCTGCACGCCTATGCGCGCCAGGCTCCAGGCCTGCGACCAGGGCTCGAAGGTGGGGTCGGCGGGCAGTGCCATCAGGTCGCCAGCGCGAATTTCGTCGAGCGGCTTCAGCGAGTTGACGATCATCACGTAGATTGGCAACAGGAACAGCAGCGCCAGGTACAGCAGCACGGCGTACAGCAGTACGCGCGGCAAGGTGTTGGCGAGGGTTCGCCTAGCCATGGGGCGCAACCGATTGTTCAGCCATGGTGCCTGGCCTCGCGCGCCTCGCGCAGGATGTAGGGCACCACGACGATCGAGATCGCTGCCAGCATCAGCACCGCACTCGCCGCGCCGACCGCCATCTCGTTGCGCGTGAACGAGTACTGGTACATGAAGACCGAGGGCAACCACGTCGATCGCCCCGGCCCGCCGTTGGTCAGCGCGATCACCAGGTCATACGACTTGATGGCCATGTGCGCCAGGATCACGAAGGCCGAGATGAAACACGCGCCGAGTTGCGGAATGATCACGCGCCAGTAGATGCGCAAGGTGCTCGCGCCGTCCATGCGCGCGGCGTTGATGACTTCGCTGTCCACGCCACGCAGCCCGGCCAGGAACAGCGCCATCACGAAGCCCGAGGTCTGCCACACGGCGGCCAGCACCACGCAGTAGATCGCCAGGTCGCCATCTTTGACCCAGCCGAACGCAAAGTTCGCCCAGCCCAGGTTGTGCATCGAACGTTCCAGCCCGACGCTCGGGTCCATGATCCACTTCCACGCCGTGCCGGTGACGATGAAGGACAGCGCCATCGGGTACAGAAAGATCGACCGGAAGGCCGACTCGGCGCGGATCTTCTGGTCGATCAGGATCGCCAGCCCCATGCCGAGCAACGCGCAGAACACGATGTAGAGCGTGGCGAAGATGCCAAGGTTCTTCACCGACACATCCCAGTTCGTCAGCCCGAACAGGCGCGTGTAGGCCTCGGGGCCGGTGTACTCGAGCACCGGCATCATGGTCGAGGCCGTGAACGACAGATAGAACGTGAAGGCGATGTAGCCATAGACGCACGCGCCCACCAGCAGCACGCTGGGTGACAGCACGAGCTTGGCGATGGGGGGGGCTCTCATGGCGTGGTGGAGATGAAGTCATTCACCGCAGAGGCGCAGAGAACGCAGAGGATGTGCAGAGGATGTGCAGAGAAATGCAAGGAATC
>JANOQS010000381.1:0-1637 GCA_031414975.1 Methylibium sp.
CCTGGCTGGCGCTGAGCAGCGGCGAGCTCGGCCTGACGGAATGTGCCGAGGCCGAATTGCCGGCCTGGCTGGCACGCCTGTCGGCGGCCGAGGTGCTGGTCGACCGCGATCATGTGCCGGCCGCTCTGCTGCAGGCGCGCATCGCCATCACGCACCGCCCGGCGTGGCAGTTCGACACCGCGCTGGGGCAACGCAAGTTGTGCGAACAACTGCGCGTGGCCAGTCTGGCCGGCTTCAATGCGCAGGACCTGCCGGCTGCGCAGGCCGCGGCGGCGGCGCTGCTGAGCTATGCCGAGCACACCCAAGGCCAGGCGCTGGCCCACGTGCGCACGCTGAACGTCCAGCGCGCCAGCGATCTGCTGCAACTGCCGCCGACCACGCACCGCAACCTGGAACTGACGCAGACCCTGCGCGGCGAAGACGCACCCACCTTGCTGTCGCTGCTGGACACCTGCCGCACCGGCATGGGCAGCCGCGCGCTGCGCCACTGGCTGACCCACCCGCTACGCGAGCGCCGCGTGGCATCGCAGCGCCACGACGCGCTGGCTGCATTGATGGACGCGAACGTCGGCGGCGCGAACGCTGTCGACGGCCTGCGCGAGGCGCTGCGCGGCGTCAGCGATGTCGAACGCATCACCGCCCGGCTGGCCTTGCGCCAGGTGCGGCCCCGCGAGCTGAGCGGGCTGCGCGCCACCGTGCAGGCACTGCCTTCGCTGCGCCGCTGGGTGCCCACCGGCGCCTGCGCGCTGCTCGACATGCTGGCCGAAGGCTTGCACCCGCCGGCGCAGATCGGCGAACTGCTGGTGGCGGCCATCGCCGACGAACCCGCCGTGCTGCTGCGCGACGGCGGCGTGATCGCGCCCGGCTTCGATGCCGCGCTCGACGAACTGCGCGGCATCGGCGCCAACTGCGACGCCTTCCTGCTCGACCTGGAAGCGCGCGAACGCACACGCACCGGCATCCACAACCTTCGAGTGCAGTTCAACAAGGTGCACGGTTTCTTCATCGAGGTGACGCAGGGCCAGGCCTCCAAGGTGCCGGGCGACTACCAGCGCCGCCAGACCCTGAAGAACGCAGAGCGCTTCATCACACCCGAACTGAAGACCTTCGAAGACAAGGCCTTGTCGGCGCAAGATCGTGCGCTGGCGCGCGAGAAGCTGCTCTACGAACAACTGCTCGACCAGTTGCAGAGCCACCTCGAGCCGCTGACCGCGCTGGCGCGCGCGCTCGCCAGCCTGGACGCATTGGCGGCGCTCGCCGAACGCGCCGCCACGCTCGGCTGGTGCCGGCCGTTGTTCGTGCGCGAACCCTGTATCGAGATCGAAGCCGGCCGCCACCCGGTGGTCGAAGCGCGCCTGCTCGAAACCGGCGCCGGCACCTTCATGGCCAACGACTGCCGGCTCGACACCACGCGCAAGATGCTCGTCATCACCGGCCCGAACATGGGCGGAAAAAGCACCTTCATGCGCCAGGTGGCGCTGATCGTGCTGCTGGCGGCGATGGGCTCCTACGTGCCCGCCGCAGCCTGCCGGCTGGGGCCCATCGACGCCATCCACACCCGCATCGGCGCGGCCGACGACCTCGCCAACGCGCAAAGCACCTTCATGGTCGAGATGACCGAGGGTGCGGCCATCCTG
>JANOQS010000382.1:0-3645 GCA_031414975.1 Methylibium sp.
GCTGAGGATCGTCGCCAATCAAGTCGTTCCTTGTGAAGGGGAGGTTCCGCGCTCAAATGCAGCGTGCCAGCACCACGGCGGCGGCCGAGCCCGCGCCCACCGTCGCGCACCAGAGGCGCAACGGCCACGGCAGCTCGGCGCCGGCCCGCGCCGCGGCCTGCTCGGCTTCCTGGCGGTGGTGGCGCTCGTCGGCCTGGCAACGTTGCAGCAGCGGCAGCAGCCCGTCGGGGCCGCCGTGGCGCTGCAGGTGATCGATCTGCTGCTGGTAGTGAAGGTCTACAAAGGTCTCGACCGCGGCGATGGTGGCGTGCACCGCGCGCCGGCCGGCCAGTGCCGGCAGCGCGCCGGTCAGCCAGCCAGCCAGCCGCCAGGGCCCGAGCAGGCGGCTGCGCCTGTGCGGCGGCAACCAGGCCTCGACGAGCCTCAGATGCTCGGCTTCGGTGTCGCCATGGCGGCGCGCGAATGCGAGCAGCTCGGCATCGCCGCGCCAAGCGACGATCGCCGCGATGCCGCGATAGATGAAAACTGCGCCGGTCTCCCCAGCATGGTCGGAGCGCAGTTCGCGCTCCATGTGAAGCGACAGGCCTGAGGTCGATTCCGGTGTGGGCCGCAGCGCCGTTTCCAGCAGGCGAGCCCCAGCCTGCAGCGCCGGACGCAGGCGCAGGAAGCCGCAGTACGCCACCTCCAGCAGCGCCAGCATGCCGGGCAGGCGGGCCAGCCGCGCGAGCCAGCGCCAGCCCGGCAGCCGGCCCCACATCTCGACAAAGGCGGCGGCGCCGTGCAAGCGCGTGCCATCGGCGCGCTCCACATGGAAGCGGGCCAGCAGCGCGGCTCGATCGACGGTGCGAGTGGCATCGGCGTCAGCGCGGTTGACGTCGACGAAGCACAACGCGCTGTCACCTTGCCGTTGCGCCAGGCCTTGCACGTGGGCGATTTCTCGTCGGCACAGCGGGCACGCGCCATCGAACAGCACGGTCAGCGTCTCCGGTAGCGGGCGGGATTTCACGGCTGCTCCTGGGCTTGCTTCATTGATTTGCTGTCTGTAGCGAGTGCGGCAGATGTTATACGGATAAGGTCAAAAGAGAGTCAAGCATGGATATGATGGTCAATGCAGCGATAGAATGTGAGTCAATACAGGGTCAGTTGATCGTTTCTGGAATGAATCAAGCGGCGCCTCCGTCAAAAATGCCAATCCACACCGTACCGGCGGCATGCTTTCACCGCAGCGGCGCCGTGGCTCGCATGTTGTGCATGCCGGTGGCGACGCTGCGGGTGTGGGAACGCCGCTATGCGTTGACGAACACGGCCGTGTCGCCCGGTGGCCAGCGCCTGTATTCGTCTGACGACGTGCGCCGGCTCAGCTTGCTCAAACAACTGACCGACCTGGGCCATGCCATCGGCAGCCTGGCGCCGCTGGACATGGCCCGACTGCAGCGCGTGGCGGCCACCCATGCGCAGGCGCTGGCGGCCACGCAGGCCGGGCGGCACACGGGCAGCGCCTCAATGCGAGCGCGGGGCGCAGTGCCGGCCTGGCGGCTGGTGGTGGTCGGCAAGGCGCTGGGTGTGCGTCTGCGGCGGCCCGCACTGCTGCGGCAATTGGGCCGGCCGATCGAGTTGCTGGGCCCGTTCGACAACGTGGCGCAGGCCGCCACGGCGCTCGCGGCGCAGCCCGATGGCCGGCCGGCGGACGCCTGGCTGCTGCACGAACCCCAGTTACATGCGGGCTGGCTGGCTGCGCTCGAGGCCGCGGCGCCGGCGCTGGTGCGCGAGCGGATGCGTGCGGGCACGCCAGTTCCGGTCGCAGTGCTTTACGGCTTTGCTGGCGACGCAGTGTGCGAGGCCCTGGCGGCCACGGGCGTGGCCTTGCTGCGCGAGCCCCAGCCGGACGTGGCGCTGGCGCAGTGGTTGCGCCACTGGGCGCAGGCATCGGCGCTGCCGGCGTCGCGGTCAGCAAGATCTGTCGAGCCCGCTGCCGACGTTGCCGTCACCGCCGACCGCATCGCGCCACGACGCTGGGACGACGCCGCACTGACCGACTTCGCATCCCTGTCGACCACCGTGGCTTGTGAGTGCCCGCGCCATGTGGCCGAGTTGCTGATGCAGCTGTCGCGCTTCGAGGCCTACAGCGCGCAATGCGAACAGCGCGCCCCGGCCGACGCTCAACTGCACGCCTTCCTGGGCCGCGTGGCGGCCGATGCCCGCGCCGGCTTCGAGGCCGCACTGGAGCATGTGGCGCTGCACGAGGGGCTGCTGTTGCCACCGTCGGCGCTGTGACGTCTGGGCAGTCTTGAGTACGGCCGCGTTGTCGCGCGCCCGAAAACCTACTCGATGTTCTGCACCTGCTCGCGCATCTGCTCCACCGCCACCTTCATCTCGACCGCAACGTTCGTCAGCTCCAGCGACGCGGCTTTCGACCCCAGCGTGTTCGCTTCGCGCAGCAGCTCCTGGATCAGGAAGTCCAGGCGCTTGCCAACCTCGCCGCCGGCCTTGAGCATGCGGGTGATCTCGTCGAGGTGGGCGCGCACGCGGGCCAGTTCTTCCGCCACGTCGATGCGGATCGCGTAGGCCGCGGCCTCGTTCAGCGCGCGCTCCTGCAGCGCTTCGCGCGGGATGGTCTGCGCCGCGCCGGTCGATTCCAGCGCTTCCTGCCAGCGTTCCAGAAAGCGCTGCTGCTGGCGCTTGACGACGGCCGGCACCAGCGGCTCGGCCTGGTCGCTGAGCTCGCGCAGGCGCTTCACGCGTTCCATCAGTACCGCAACCAGGCGCTCGCCTTCGCGTGCGCGAGCTTCCTTCAGGCCGGTGATGCAGCGGCGTGCGGCGTCGAGCGCGGCGTCGTCGAGCTTCTCGGCCGGCGCGCTGCCCTTGCACCACACCAGCACTTCATGCACCGACAGCCCCGCGGCCTTGGGCAACCAGCCCTGCACCGTGCTTTCAAGACGTGACAGACGGTTGAGCTGCTCGGGCTGCGGTATCGACCAGGCCGTGTCGTTGTCGGCGCGCGTGTTCAGCCGCAACTCGATCTTGCCGCGCCGGAACGCCGCGGTCAGCAGCTCGCGCAGGCCCGGCTCGAGCGATCGAAACTCGTCCGGCAAGCGAAAACCGAGGTCCAGAAAACGGCCGTTGACGGACCGCAGTTCGATGCTCACATTTGGTTGCACAGGGCCTTGCGGTCGGGGTGTTCCGCCTTCCGTTTGCACCCCTGAAAGGTGTGCGGAAGTGACGCCTGCCGAGGCGCTTGCATAGCCGGTCATGCTGTAGACTGCCATTGGACACGTGCCTCACAAATTTCAATTATGTCAAAGCTGAAGCCTGCCCCCTTGCCTGCGGGCACCGTGGTGGGTGGCTACCAGATCATCAAGAAGCTGGCAGCCGGTGGCTTCGGCGTCGTGTACCTCTCCGAAGATTCCGACCGCCGCCTGGTCGCGCTCAAGGAGTACCTGCCGGCCTCGCTCGCCGAACGTGCCGCAGGCGAATTGACCCCACGTGTCAAGCCCGAAAAGCTGCCGCTGTATCGCCTGGGGCTCAAGAGTTTCTTCGAAGAAGGCCGTTCGCTCGCGCAGATCGCCCACCCCAGCGTGGTGTCGGTGCTGAACTTCTTCCGCGAGAACGAAACCGTCTACATGGTGATGAACTACCTGCAGGGCG
>JANOQS010000383.1:0-10980 GCA_031414975.1 Methylibium sp.
GCTTGACCTTGCGCGTGTCGGCCACCCAGTCGCCCAGGTTGTCGGGCACATCGAGCACCAGCGTCAGGCCCTGGCGGCTCGCGCGCTCGCGCACCAGCATCGTGGCGCTCTGCAGCAAGTCGCCCAGGTCAAAACTCTCCAGGTCCAGCTCCATGCGGCCGGCCTCGATCTTCGACAGGTCCAGGATGTCGTTGATCAGGCTCAGCAAGTGGTGGCCCGAACTGTGGATGTCCTGCAGGTACTCGAGCTGCTTGTCGTTCACGTCGCCGAACATCTTCTCGACCAGCACCTCCGAGAACCCGATGATCGCGTTCAGCGGCGTGCGCAACTCGTGCGACATGTTGGCCAGGAAGTCCGACTTGTGCTGGTTGGCGGCGGCGAGCTGGCGGCTCTTGTCCTGGATTTCATGGAACTGGCGCGAGTTCTGGATCGCGATCACCGCCTGGTCGGCAAAGGTCTTGAGCAGGGCGACTTCCTTGTCGGAGAAGGCTCTGACGTTGTCGCGGGCCACGTACATCGCGCCGATGGCTTGCCCTTCCCAGAGCATCGGCGCGACGGCCAGCGAGCGTGCGCCCGACCTTTCGCAGACACGGCGGGTGATCTCGGGCACCCCTTGGTCGGACAGCACGTCTGAGTAGCGCACGACACGCCGTTCACGAATGGCGAGCCCGCCCGACGAGTTTTCAAGCCGCATCGGGAACTGCGATGCCACCGCCGCTTTCCTTTCCGCCGCCCCGCCGAATGCAACCAGGTTGAGGCGGCCGTCTTCGCCCACCAAGGTGATGGCCATCGAGTACGAAGCGAACAGGCCGACGCCGCTCTCGACGATGCGGTCGAACACCGGCTGCGCATCGGCCACCGAACTGCTGATCACCTGCAGCACGTCGGCCGTGGCCATCTGGCGCTGGACCAGGTTCCCGAGTTCCTCGCTCATGCGGTTCAGGTTGGAGGCCAGCGCGCCGAGCTCGTCGCGGTTGGGTACGGCCATCTGACCTGTGAAATCGCCGGCGGCAATCCGGTCGAAGCGTTCGCCCATCTGCCGCAGCGGCCCGATCAGCGACCACGAGATGGCGTAACCCAGCGCCAGCGCCAGCACGATGCTGCCCACTGCAAACCCCACCACCCAGCGCCGTGAAGCTTCGTAGCCCGCATGGCTGTCGTCGATGCGCACCAGCATGTCGGCCTCGGCCTTGTTGACGAGCTCGTTCGTCAGGCGTTCCAGCCGCTCGGCCAGCGGCCCCGCCCGCTCGACCTGCGCGCGCCGCCCCTCGGCCACATTGCCGGAGCGGACCAGCGCGATCACCTCGCCCACGGCGGCCGTGAAAGCCTCGTACTGCAGGCGCACGCGCTGCAGCACGTCGACCTCGTCCTGGGCCACGAACTTCAGCCGGTCGAGGTCGTAGCCGAACTGGTTGAGCTGGCGCAGCGTCGCGTCCAGCGTGGCGGCATCGGGCTCCAGCATCGCGGTGGCCACGCTGTAAAGCTGCGAGGTGGTGTTGTGCTGGATCTGCCGGTACGCCGCGATCTTGCGCTGCAGCTGCACGAAGTCCTCGGCGCGCTGGTTCAGCCGCCCCAGTTCGGCCAGGCTGACCGCGCCGATCGCGATCAACAAGCCGACAATGGCCAGGAACGCCAGCAGCAGCTTGGTGTTCACCTTGGCCGGTGCGCGCGCCACGGCCAGCGGTAACCAGCGGAGCAATGGGGTGTTCACGCGCGCCGCGTCCTCATGTCATCCTCCGCATCGCCGACATGCAGGCTTGCCAACGTGAGTTGTCGAGATTTCGTCGAACACGACCGCTGCACCGGCGCTTAAACTCGACGACGCGCACAGCGAATTCGAGGAACGTTGGTTCACGCTGGGCCTGTCCAGCGACGGCAAGTTGCTGGCAGTGTCACATACGTACACGGCCACGGGACCGGCCAGCGCGCGGGTGAGATTCATTTCAGTGCGCGAGGCCACACGCAACGAACGCCGGCAGTACGAGGATGAGCCACGATGAAACGCTCTGCAATCGCAGGATCGAGGTGACGACGATGGAAACGCAAGCCAATCCACACGACGACGACATGCCCGCGGAGGTCGACTTCGCCAAGGGTGTGCGCGGCAAGTTCTTCAAGCCCGGTGCGCGGCTCAATCTGCCGGTGTATCTGGAAGCCGATGTTCAGGACTACCTCGATGCGCGCGCAAAGGCCCGCGGCATCGAGGTTGCCCAGCTCGTCAACGAGCTGCTCAAGCAGGACATCGAGTTGATCGAGGCGGCACGCTGACAGCAGCATGGGAAGTCACTTCTTGATGCTCTGAGCATTCACTCGCGCGCCAGCATCTGCAGATCCCTCTGCATTTCAACCGGGTCGAAGCGCGTGCCCAGGTACTGCACACGCAGCATGCCGGCGCGATCGACCAGCGAGGTCAGGAACAGGTGGTCGACGCTGCCGCTGTCGGTCCTCTTGGCATAGGCGCCATAACGCCGCACCACCTCGTCGATGGCAGGCGGCGATCCCGTCAGGAAGTGCCAGCCCGGCGTGTCGGCACCGAACGCCGACGCGTAGGTTCGCAGGCGCTCCGGTGTGTCGTTCAGCGGGTCGACGCTGATCGCGACGAAGGCGTAGCGCTTGCCGAAGTCGCTGCCCAGGGAGCGCCCGATGTCGGCCAGTTTGGCCGTCAGGACCGGGCAGGTGCTGCTGCAGGTGGTGAACACAAAGGTGACCGCCAGAACCTTGCCGCGCAGGTCGGCGAGTGCCACGCGCGGGCCGCGAGCCGAGTCGAGCACGAAGCTTGGCGCGGGGCCGAGCATTGGCAAGCGCGCGGTGCCGGGTGGCGCCGCTGGCGCGGGAGTGAGCAGCGTCAACAGCAGCGGGGCCAGCCAGAAATCCCGCCTCGTGCAGCCGCAGCGCATGGACGCGCGGCGTGTCTTCCGGTTGGTCGGGCGGGGTGCGGTGGTGTTCATGGCGGCCGCTCAGGGGCCCAGCTCAGGTCAGTGATTTGCCACCCAGTTTTCCACCCGCAAGCCGGGATACGCCGCGAAGTCGGCTTCGTTGTTGGTCACCAGGGTGGCGTCCAGGGCCAATGCGTGCGCGGCGATGAGCTTGTCGAGAGCGTCGCGTTTGCGTTCGCGTGTGGCAAGGCGCACCGGGCCATAGGCCCTGGCCGTCGGTCGGTCGAATTCGGCCACAACGATCTCTTCCAGGAACCCATCGAGCGCTTGCCGGTTTTGTTCGGCTGCCGCGTTGGAGCTGGTCACGCCGAACTCCAGCTCGGCCAGCGTGATGGCGGAAATGACCACCTCTCCGACAAAGTACTCGGCAAAGCGCGCTGCAACCTCGGGTGGTTGGTGCTTCATGAGGTAGATGCAGATGTTGGTGTCGAGCATGAACTTTGGCTTCATAGCGCGTCTCGTTGCGCTTCCGCGTTTTCGCCGCGACCTTGAGCCATGAAGTCGGGCGAGAAGCCGGCCAACTTGGCGAACACGTCGCCGATGCGACGGGGAACGGGGCGAATCCGCAATTCATCGCCCGTGCGTTCGATGACGAACTCCATGTCCCAGGAGCCGTAGGCCAACTCCGCCGGGATCCGGATGGCCTGGGAATTGCCGTTCTTGAAGATCTTGGTTGTCAGCATGTCAGCTCCGTTGGATGTACGTGTACATCCTAATCCCGATCAAGCCCTTTGTAAACACTTGGATGTACGTCTATCCGTCAGGGTCGAAATCGCCTCAGCGGGAAGCTACGCCTTCAACTCCCGCCTGATCTCGTCCAGGAAGCGCCAGTCCGTCCCCTTGGCAATGATCTGCTGCGGCGACGACTTCAGCATGCCTACGTCGCGCAGCCGCAGCGCATGGAAGCGCAGCGTGTCTTCCGGGTTGTCGGTGCGCCAGCGCGTGTACGAGGTCTTCTTCATCACCTCCAGCCCAATGGGATAGCGCGTTTCGTAGCGCATGTCGACCATGAAGCGCGCCACGCGCTCGGGGTCGGTGGCGCAGATGTCGGACGCCTTCAGGATCGAGCGCAACACGCGCTTGGTCGCGACCGGGTTGCGGGCCACGAAGTCGCGGTTGGCGATCACCACGCAGCAGAAGTACTGCGACCAGGGTCGGTCTTGCGCTGTGTTCAGGATCACCCGCCCGACGTTGCGCGCCCGCACTTCGGCCGGCTCCTGCGCGAAGCCGATGAACGCATCGGCCTTGCCGTTGGCAAACACATCTTTCGCGTCGGTACCGCCGCCGGTGATCCAGCGGATGTCCTTGTCGGGGTCGATGCCGACGTGCGCCAGCATCGACGAGAGCAGCACGTGGTCGCCGCCGCCGAGAAAGTGGACCACGGGCGCCTTGCCCTTGAGGTCGCGGATGGCGTGAACGTCGCCGTTGCCGAACAGTTCCCAGCAGCCGCCGTGGATGCCGGCCAGTACGACGACCGGCTTGCCTGCGTCGATCATCGGGATCGGGCTGCACGCGTCCCACATGGTGATGTCGGCACGGCCCTCGGCGATGGCGTTGATGCCGCCATTGCGCGAGCCGAGTTGCAGGTACTCCCAATCGGTGATGCCTTCCGCGCGGAAGAACTCTTCGGCAAGGTACATCGGGCCGAAGCAGGCGAACGGTGCGTGAACCAGGCGCACGCGGCTTGTCTCGGGAGGTGGGTCGGCGGCCCTGGAGTGCCTTGCAACGCCGAGCAGGCCAGGGACGCCGAGCGCTGCGCCGCAAGCGAGGAAGTCTCGGCGTCGAAGGTCCATCTTCACGGATGCGTTCATCGTGCTGGCTCCTGGGTGTTTGGTGCGGGTCGAGGCGCCTCGGTTCGCTGGCCCGACACGCGCTGCGCGCTCAACTCTCGTAGGAAGTGGCCGATCGCATCGCCCATGGTGCGCGTCGCCTGCGGGTCGGCGTTGCAGCAGATCAGGTGACCGGCTGGCGAATCGATGGCCAGCCCGCGGGCGTTCGGAATTGCCTTGATCAGCGCTTCGGCATCTGCGGCCAGGCTGAGCTGATCGCGCGGGTTGTAGATCACGAGTGACCTGGCCTGGATGGAGCTCAGCGCCTTGTTCAGGTCGCCGTTGAAGCCAGGCGTTTCACTTATCTGGCTTCGACCCCAGGCCACCATCTGATAGAACAGGTCGCGCGCATCCTGGACGTCGAGGTACTCGGTGCCGAAAGTGTTGCGCCACCTGGCATAAGCCTCTGGCGTGTCGAGGTCACGGCTCCACCACTCCGACGTATGGAACTGGTTCGCGACAACGGAAATCGCGTTCGTTGCACACGCCTTCGGGTTCTGCTCGTAGTCGCCGCCCTCCCAGCCCTTGCACGATGTGAGGGAAGAGACCATCAGCGGTCCACGGAAGCGCCCCTGCGAAACGCTTGCTCCCGTACCGGAAACCGGTGCACTGACGACCGGGATGATTCCGTCCATGAACTGTGGGTGGCTGATCGCGAGCTGAACGCTGGCCCTGCCACCCATCGAGATACCGGTGCTCGCGACCAGGTGCGGGATGCCAAGGCCTTGGGTGACCAGCAGGTGGGTCGCCTTGACGATGTCCCGGTCGTTGAAGAACGGGAACTTCATCTTCAGGCCGCTGTTGGTGGGGCTGGTCGAGTGCTCGTAGCCGGTCTGCGTGGCGCCAAGCACATCGGGGCAGATGATGAAGTACCGATCGGTGTCCAGCGGGCGGCCAGGACCGATCATGTGGTCGAAGTCGTGATGGTTTGCCCCACCGCCGTGCATGAACAGGATCGCGTTGTCTTTCGCCGCGCTCAGCTTGCCATGGGTCACATAGGAAATGCGGAGATCCTTGATGACCGAGCCGCTTTCGAGCGTCAGGTCGCCGAGTTGCGCCATCTGGTGGGGTGGTTGGCCTGGCCAGTGGGCGCTTGCGGTGCTCGGTGCGGCGAGTAACAGTGCGAGAACTGCCATTGCGAAAGACTTGCCTGTCATCGTTCTGCTCCGCGCTCCGCTGCCGGCGTTACCTGGTTGCGATGCATGTCACTTCGCGCTAATTCGCGGCGCGTTCAGTTCTTGCAGAAAGGCCCGGATTCCGTCGCCCATGACCCGCGTGGCCTGCGGGTCGGCGTTGCAGCAGATCAGGTGGCCGGCGATCGAATCGATGCCGAGCGCGCGTGCATTCGGAATCATCTTGACCTGGGCGTCGATGTGGCGCGGCAGCATGAGGTCGTCTTGCAGGCTGTAGATGAACAGAGTCCGCGCCTTGATCGAGCCCAGGACTTTCTGCAGATTGCCGCCGAAGCCCGGCGTGTCACCGACCCAGCCGCGCGTCCACGACAGGGTCTGGTAATACAGATCGCGGGCGTCTTGCACATCCAGGTAGTACTCGCCGAAGGTGTTGCGCCACTGCTTGTAGCTCTCAGGCGTGTCGAGGTACTGGTTCCACCATTCGCGCGAATAGAAGTGAGCGGCTTGAATGGAGATCGCGTTGGTCGCGCACTGTTTGGGGTTTTCTTCGTAGTTGCCGCCATCCCATCCTTTGCAGGATTCGATGCTCGAGCTGATCAGCGGCGTCCGGAAGCGCCCCTGCGTGCCACCCAAGGCTCCTCCCACGACCGGAAATATGTCGTCCATGAAGTTCGGAAAGCTGACCGCGAATTGCACGCTTTGAGTTCCACCGCTGGAAATCCCGGTCACGGCGAGCAGGTGCGGGATGCCGAGTGCCTCGGTGATCAGTCGGTGCTGCGCGTTCACCATGTCGCGCAGGTTGTAGAACGGGAACTTCATCTTCAACCCGCTGTTGGTGGGGCTGGTGGTGTGCTCGAAGTTGGTTTGAGATGCGCCGAGCGGGTCTGGACAGATGACGAAATACCGGTCGGTGTCGAGCGGGCGGCCAGGTCCGATCATGTGATCGAAGAGATGGTGACTTGCGGCATAGCCTGTGATGAACAGGATCGCGTTGTCCTTCGCCGCATTCAGCTTGCCGTGCGTCACGTACGACATGCGGAAGTTCTTGATGACTTCGCCGCTCTCGAGCGTCAGGTCACCGAGTTGCGCCATCTGATGCTCCGGCTGGCCGGGCCAGTGAGCGCTGGCGCCGCTGGTGACCGCCAGCAAGAGCCCGAAGCTTGCGCACAGCCTCTGCAACATGTTCATCAACTCGCTCCTTGGTGACATCCTGGACGAATCTGCGTCGCAGCAACCAGCGGGGCGGTTCCCCACTTCGCCATCCCTCTCAGCGATCTATGATCGCCGCCATGCCAGTCGTTCTGCGCTACAAAGGCTTTCGGTTCTTCTTCTATTCCAACGAAGGCAGTCCTCGCGAGCCGGTGCACGTCCACGTGCGCGGTGAGGGCAGCGAAGCCAAGTTCTGGGTTCGGCCGGAGGTCCGGGTGGCCGACAGCGATGGTTTCGATGCCCGTACCCTGCGGGAATTGGCGCAAGTGGTGGAACAGAATGCCGATCTGATCGAAAGGGCCTGGAATGAACATTTCTCCTAAGGCAGTGCGCTTCGACGAGAACAGCCTGTGGGTCGACCTGGCCGACGGGCGCACGATCGCGGTGCCCTTGGCATGGTTCCCGCGCCTGCTGCGCGCCACACCCGACCAGCGTGCCCAGGTCGAGATCAGCTCGGGTGGGTTACATTGGGACGCGCTGGATGAAGACATTTCCGTCGCAGGCCTGTTGGCCGGTACGGGCGACCTGACGCGCCAGGTGCAGGCCACGGCCTGATCAACCCTGGCCTCGCGCCGGCGGTGCGAGGAGGCCACTCGTCGGCCTGCACCGCGGACGCGCAGCGCGCTCACGCCTTCAACTCCAGCTTCAACTCATTCAGGAACCGCCAGTCGGTGCCCTGGGCAATCAGCTTCTGCGGCGTCGACTTGATGAGGCCCACGTCGCGCAGCCGCAGTGCGTGAAAGCGCAGCGTGTCTTCGGGGTTGGCGGTGCGGTAGTCGTAGTTCAGGCGCTTCAGTGACTCCAGGCCGATGTCGTAGCGCGGTTCGTAGCCGTGGTCGCGCAGGTAGCCGGCGGCCATTTGCGGCGACGCCTTGCACAGCTCGGTTGCCTTGAGGATGGCGCGCAGCACGTGCTTGGTGGCGATGGGATGGCGCTGCACGTAATTGCGATTGGCGCCGACCATGCAGCAGTAGTACTGCGACCAGGGCCGGTCGGTGTTCGTGTCCAGCAGCACGCGGCCGATTCTGCGGGCGCGCAACTCCTGCGGTTCGGGCGGGAAGGCGAGGAAGGCATCGGCCCGGCCGTCGATGAAGGCGTTCATCGCACTGCCGCCGGGGCGGGCCAGCCACGTCACGTCATTCGGGTTCAGGCCGGCGTACGAGAGCATGCTGGACAGCAGGATGTGGTCGCCGGTGAGGAACTTTTCGCAGACGACCGTCTTGCCCTTCAGGTCGTGCAGGCCGCGCACGTTGGCGTGGCCGAACAGCTCCCAGCAGCCCAGGTGCACGCCTGCCAGCAAGACGACGTCCTTGCCGGCGTCGAGCGCGGGCAGGAAGCCGGTCGTGTACCACATGGTGATGTCGGCCTGGCCGCTCGCCAGCGCCTCCGGGCCAGCGCGCGTGCCGAGCGGAAGGTATTGAACGTCGTTGAAGCCCTCGGCACGCAGCAGGTCACCGGCAATGTATTGCGGCGCGACGCAGATGGAGGGCGAGTGGCAGAAGCGGACGGTGCGGGTTTCGGGCGGTGAGTCGGCGGCGGCCGGGCCGGGGTGAAGGCCGAGCAGTCCTGCGGCCCCGAGCGCAGAGCTGCATTCGATCCACTGTCGGCGATTCAGGTCTGGCAGCGTGAACTGGTCCATGGTGTTTGCTCCGGTGGATCAGGCGCCCGAATCAGCGGGCGGCGGTCTTGCTCGCGGTCAGTTCCGACAGGAAGTTCTTCATCGCCAGGCCCAGTGCCACAGTGGCCTGGGGGTCAGCGTTGTACCAGATGGTGTGGCCGGCATCGGAGTTGATCTGCACACCGCGTGCACCGGGGATTGCATTCACTTGGGCTTCGATCTTTGCAGGAGGGAACAACTCCTCTCCCGGGTTATAGATGAACAGCGCTTTCGCCTTGATCGAACGAAGTGACGCCATGGCGGCACCGTTGAAACCGGGTGTGCCGCCCAGCCAGCTACCCGCACGAATCAGAAAGTAGATATCGCGTGCGTCCTGCACGTCGATGTAGAACGCGCCCATCGCTGTTCGCCAGCGCTGGTAAGCCTCGGGCGTATCGACGTGCCGCTCCCACCACTCGCGGCTGTAGAAGTGAGACACCAAGACGGAGAGGGCGTTGGTCGCGCAGATGCGTGGGTTGACCTCATAGTTGCCACCGTCCCATCCGGCGCACGATTCAATGACCGACTTGATGAACTCGACATGGAAGAACCCGGCGGTTCCGAAGAAGGCACCCCCTACGAGCGGCAAGATGCCATCGACGAAGTTCGGGTAGCTCACGGCAAACTGCACCGTGTGGGCGGCTCCCGATGACATGCCGGTCACCGCAAGCAAGCGAGCGAGGCCCAGCCCCTGCGTCACCAGCATGTACTGGGCCTTCATCATGTCGCGGAAGTTGTACTGCGGGAACCTCATCTTGAGCCCGCTGTTGCTCGGGCTGGTCGAGTGTTCGTAGCCGGTCTGCGTGGCGCCGAGCTGGTCCGAGCAGATGATGAAGTACTTGTCGGTGTCGAGCGCCCGGCCCGGCCCGATGTGGTGATCGAGCATGTGATGATTACCGGCGAACCCGTGCAGCACCAGGATCGCGTTGTCCTTCGCCGCATTCAGCCTGCCGTGCGTCATGTAGCTCATCTTCAGGTTCGGGATCACGCCGCCGCCTTCGAGCTTGAGCTCGCCGAGGTGGGCCATCTGGTGCGGCGGCTGGTCGGGCCAGTGGGCCTGGGCCAGGTCTGCGATGCCCAGGGCCAAGCCAACAAGGCCGATGGCAGCGCACAGTCTGAAAACCGTCTTCATCACTTCGCTCCTTGGTGAGCTCAGCAGCGGATCGTTCGGCACCGGGTCGCTGAGGGTAGCGCTGGCGCCTCGGTGTGTCGAAGGCTTTCTCCCCCGGTTTGTGGAGGCAAGGCGGACGAGCCGCCCCCGCGTGTTCACTGCCGCGTCGGCTGGCCCGGCGTTGTGAGCGCTGTGACAGCCGCCTGGCGGGACTCTGCGCGTGCCAGCGCCTGGACGCGCGGCGACGGCTCCAGCACCGGGTGGGCGTAGTGGATCTCGCTGTCGTCGATCGGCAGCAGCGCGGTCAGCGTGGTGCGCGGCAGGCGGGTCATCTGTTCTTCGTCGAGTTGGCGCACGAACACCCAGCGGGTGGGAGTCTTCACGAAGGCGAAGCGGGTGGGCAGGTCGACGTAGACGTCCCAGTCCTTCACCTCGACGGGCGAAGTGGTCCGGCCTTGCGGCTGGGCCACGGCGGCCGGTGCGGCGATGCTCAGGACGACGGCGGCGGTGATGCCGATCAGGGCGGTGGCGGTGGCGGCGGCGCGGCGGAGTGCGGGGGTGTTCATGGCAAGGACCTTTCGGGTGGTGCACCGGGGGTGCGTTGGCGATGGGTGAACTGTGTTCCCCGAGCGGCTGCCCTGTCCTTAGGCGTTCCTAAGCGCCGGCTAATCGTTCCAAATCGTCACGTCCCGGGCTACATTGCGCCCAGGTGCGCAGGCGCCATCGGCCGCGCACTGCCACCGCATCAAAGGGGGGAGACGTGGCTCGCTGCTACACCTTCGGCGAATTCGAGGTTCGCCCTGATGAACGCCGGGTGCTGGCCGGAGGCCGGCCTGCGGTGCTGGGGGCCAGGGCCTTCGACCTGCTGATGTGCCTGATCGAGCAGCGCGACCGCGTCGTCACCAAGGACGAGTTGCTGAAACTTGTCTGGCCGGGCTCGGTGGTGGAAGAGAACAATCTGACGGTGCACGTTTCGGCGCTGCGCAAGCTGCTGGGGCCACAGGCACTGGCCACGGTTCCGGGGCGCGGCTATCGGTTTGCGATGGAAGTGCGTGAGGGCGACACACGTGCTGCGGAACCGGCGGCGGCTCCGGTGCAGGTGCAG
>JANOQS010000384.1:0-33356 GCA_031414975.1 Methylibium sp.
GTTTCGTCAAAGCGGCCGAAGCGCTCGAACGTGGCGCGCGGCCAGCAGCCGAGGTAGACGGTGTCGGCCCAGCCGCTGAAATCCAGCCGGCGCGACAACGCCCCCCCTGCCACCCAGCGCGACTGGAAAGCCGCCGCAATCGCCCGCTGCATCGCACCGGCTCCCGGCTCGGGCTGCGCATGCCACGGGCCGCCCACGTTGTCGGCGCCGGTCTGCTCCAGTGCGGCAAGGCACTCGGCGACGTAGTCTTGTGCATAGTCGGTATGCACGTCCATGCGCACGATGACCTCGCCGCGGGCCCGATCCAGTGCCGCATTCAGCCCGGTCGAGACGATGCCGCGCGGGTTGTCGAGCAGCTCGGCGCCACCGCCCAGCGACGACAGCAACTCGCGCGTGCCGTCGTCACTCATGCCGTCGGCAATCAGCAGTTGCAGCGCCCAGCCGGGCGGCAACTGCTGGCGCTGCACGCCAGCCACGAACGCCGCAATGTGGCCGCGCTCGTTGCGGCACGGCACGATCACGCTGACGATGCGTGGCGTCATGCCAGCCTCCGCCGCACGATGCGGGCCAGGCGCCCCGCCCCCTGCAGTACAAAGCCGACGCAGTGCACCAGCGCCATCAAAACCGCGGCGGGCAACAGCGCCAACGCCAGCCCGGCGCCGCCCGCGCGCCAGGCCACGCGCACGAAACGCACCGCCAGCACCGGCTCACCGAGCAGCAACATCACCAGCTTGCGCACATTGTTCTCGCCCAGGTAAGACTCGTTCTTCACCGAGTCTTCACTGCGCACCCACACCGGTTCACCGGCCAGGTGCGCATACGGCGCGGCGAGCAAAGCCACCAGCAGCGGCGCGTAGGCAATGCGCGTGAGCGTGCGCTGGCCCAGGATGCGCAGCGGCTGGAACTCGGCCAGCGCCAGGCGCAGCACATCGGTGCGGATCAGGCCGTAGATGAATGCATCGTCGCGCCGGCACAGGAAGCGCCAGGCTCGCACCACGCGCGACGGGTGGCTGTAGTCGAAGCTGCGAACGCGGGTCGTGCCGGTCGAGGTTTCGACCGAGGCATAAGACCCGAACACGAGCCCGGCGCCCGACTGATCGGCCAGCGCCAGGGCGCGAGCGACGAACGACGGGGCGAGCGTGTCGTCGTCGGCCAGCAGCACCACCCACAGCGTGTGCACCTGAGCGAGCAGGGAAGGGAAGTGCTCTTCCAGGCTCAGCCGCCGGCTGCGTCGGACCACGCGCACACGCGCCGGCAGCGACGCGAACAGCGCGTCGTAGGCACTGGCATGCAGCGCATCGCTGGCGTTGTCCGACACGACGACCTCGCACGACCCATCGGCCTGCTCGAGCGCCGAGCGCAGCGCGGCAGCACAAGTGTGCGGGCGGTTCAGCGTCGGGATCACCACAGTCACGCGGGCCGGCGCGGCGGTCGTGGCCGGCTCCTTCACGGCTGCCGCACCGTGCCCAAGCCGAGCACCGCGCCGGCGCGACCCAGCGCCAGGCGCAGCATCTGGCGCGGAAACGGCAGGCTCAGCGCAACCGCCAGTGCCACTGCGGCCCACGCGCCGACCAGCCATGCTGCGGTCGCGAGTCGGCCGCCGGCCGAGCCGCCCAGCAGAGTCAACACCCCCGCCACCGCAAACGCCAGCGCCATCGGCACCAAGCTGTCGTTGAAGAACCAGGCACGCCACTGCCCGACCAGGTAACGCCGGTGCAGGAACCAGACCGCCACACCGAAATACAGCACGTTCAACCCGAGATTCGCCAGTGCCGCGCCGATGGCGCCGAGGTACGCGAGCCCGATCAACACACCCGGCACCACCAGCACCACCGCCAGCAGGTTCGAGACCATGGCCCAGCCCGACCAGCCGTGGCTCAGCGCCAGCGCGGCCGGAATATGCACCATCGAGTTCAGCGCATACGCCGCCACGAACACTGCCGCCAGCGCTGCGCTGCGTTCGGCGAGCTGTGCGTCGCCCGACCAGGCGAAGACCACCGCGTGGGCGTTGCAGATCATCACCGCGGCCAACGGCAGCACGATGGCGGCCATCGTCTGGCAAGCCTTGCGGTAGGTGGCGATGAGCCGGTTCGTGTCGCCGCTGGCGATGTCCACCGTGAGGCGTGGCGACACGGCCTGGAAGATCGGCGTCGTGAACACTGCCACCGCGGTGCCGAGCGTGAACGCAAACGTGTAATAGCCGAACGCTTCGAGCGGCAGCGCGCGCGACAGGATCAGCTTGTCGATCTGCGTCATCAGCGCCGCGCACAGGTTGCTCACCAGCACCGCGCCGGCAAAACGCCAGACCTTGCGCAGCGGCGCCAGCGTGGCGCCCACCGGGGCCGTGCGCACCGGCATCCAGCCGTGCAGCCGTACGACCAGCACGCCGAACTCGGCCACAGTGACGAACAACTGCCAAGCGAAAAATGCGACCACGCCGCCTCCGCCCCAGACCAGCAACCACACCGTGCCGGCCGTGCGCAGCAGTGTGGACGCCACCGTGAACCCCGCCAGCCACACCTGGCGCTGCAGGCCCTGAATCGCGCTGCGGTAGATCTGCGCGGCCCAGCGCAGCACCAAGTTCAGCCCCAGCAGCCGCAGCGACATCTGCAGCACTTCGTGCGACAGCCCCGACACCTTGAACCAGTGTTCGGCCAGGGTCGGCGCCGCAGCCCAGATCAGCAACGCGATCAACAGCCCGATGCCGGCGTACAGCCACTGCGTGGCACCCAGCAGCCCATGCAATTCGTCGGCCCCGCCACGGCCGGCCGAGAAGCGCGCCATCTCCAGGTTCAACGTGTACGACAGCCCCAGATCGATCACCGTCACCCAGGCCTGCAGCGCCACGAACAGGCCGATCAGCCCGTAAGCCTCGAGCCCCAGGCTGCGGATGTACAGCGGCACCAGCGCGAACGTCATCAGCACCACCACCGCCTGGCTGATGAAGTTCGCGGCGACGTTGTGCTTCAGGGACATGAATGGCGCGGCATGGGCGGCTGAGTTTATTCGCGCTGCTTCGTTCCAGGCGGGCACGAAGCGGCCCGAACGCCCGCCCCTAAAATCGCCCCGACAACGAAAGCCCCTCGATGACCGACCACTCCGACGACAACCAGCTCATCGCCGAACGGCGCGAAAAGCTCGCCGCCATCCGCGCCCGCGGCGTGGCCTTCCCGAACGACTTCAAGCCGACCCACCACGCGCTGGACCTGCTGCGCAAGCACGGCGAACAAAAGAACGAGGAGCTCGAACCGCTGGCCATTGCGGTCGCACTGGGCGGCCGCATGGTGCTCAAGCGCGTGATGGGCAAGGCCAGTTTCGCGACCCTGCAAGACGGCTCGGGCCAGCTCCAGTTGTTCGTCACCAAAGACGCGCTCGGCGACGAGGCCTACGCCGCGTTCAAGCAACTCGACCTGGGCGACATCGTTGGCGCCTCGGGCACCCTGTTCAAGACCAAGACCGACGAACTCTCGGTGCGTGTGACCAGCCTGCGCCTGCTGACCAAGAGCCTGCGCCCGCTGCCCGACAAGTTTCACGGCATGGCCGACCAGGAACAGAAGTACCGCCAGCGTTATGTCGATCTGATCAGCGACGCCGATTCACGCGCGCGATTCATCGCCCGCAGCAAGGCGCTCAGCTCGATCCGCCAGTTCATGGTCGAGCACCACTTCATGGAAGTGGAAACGCCGATGCTGCACCCGATTCCGGGCGGCGCCAACGCCAAGCCCTTCGTCACGCACCACAACGCGCTCGACCAGCAGATGTTCCTGCGCATCGCGCCCGAGCTGTACCTGAAGCGGCTGGTCGTCGGCGGCTTCGAGCGGGTGTTCGAGATCAACCGGAGCTTCCGCAACGAGGGCATCAGCGTCCGGCACAACCCCGAATTCACGATGATGGAGTTCTACGCCGCCTACTGGAACCACCACGACCTGATGGACTACACCGAGCAGGTGCTGCGCCACGCCGCGCGCCACGCCACCGGCTCGGCCACCTTGAGCTACGGCGGCAAGGCGGTCGACCTGGCGCCACCGTTCACGCGCCTGACGGTGCGCGACTCGCTGGTGCGCCATGCCGAACTGAGCGAAGCGCAAGCCGGTGATGCCGACGTGCTGCGCGCCCGCCTGAAGGCGCTTGGCCACGAGGCGCCGGCACACTGGAAACTGGCCGAGTTGCAGTTCGGGTTGTTCGAGGCGGTGGTCGAAGAACAGCTCTGGTCGCCGACCTTCATCATCGACTACCCGGTCGAGGTGTCGCCGCTGGCGCGCGCGTCAGACACCAACCCGGCCATCACCGAACGCTTCGAGCTCTTCATCACCGGGCGCGAATACGCCAACGGCTTCTCGGAGCTGAACGACGCCGAAGACCAGGCCGCGCGCTTCCAGGCCCAGGCGGCGAACAAGGAGGCCGGCGACGAAGAGGCGATGTACTACGACGCCGACTTCATCCGCGCGCTCGAATACGGCATGCCGCCGACGGGTGGCTGCGGCATCGGCATCGACCGCTTGATGATGCTGATCACCGACAGCCCGAGCATTCGGGATGTGATCCTCTTCCCATCCCTCAGAAAGGAAGGCTGAGCGCTTCGCGCCTCGGTCGCGGGCATCGAGCCCGCTCCCTCGCCGATCGCTGCGCTGGTCGATCCCCGCAAGCGGGGCCCCTCGCCCTTCGCTTCGCGCTCTACTTCTGCTTGAACGCCGCCTTGCGCTTGTTCACGAACGCGTCCATGCCTTCTTTCTGGTCCTCGGTCGCGAACAGCGAATGGAACAGGCGGCGTTCGAACTGAATGCCTTCGGCCAGCGGGCCCTCAAAGGCGCGGTTGATGCTTTCCTTGGCCATCATCACGCTCGGGCCGCTCATCTCGCAGATCGTTTGCGCAGCGGCCATCGCCACGTCCATCAGTTCGGCGGCCGGCACCACGCGTGACACCAGGCCGGCGCGTTCGGCTTCGGCCGCGTCCATCATGCGGCCGGTCAGCACCAGGTCCATCGCCTTGGCCTTGGAGATCGCGCGCGGCAGGCGCTGCGTGCCACCGGCGCCGGGAATGATGCCGAGCTTGATCTCGGGCTGGCCGAACTTCGCTGTGTCGGCGGCGATGATGAAGTCGCACATCATCGCCAGTTCGCAGCCGCCGCCGAGCGCAAAACCGGCCACTGCGGCGATCACCGGCTTGCGCACGCTGCGGATCGTCTCCCAGTTGCGGGTGATGTAGTCGCTCTTGTACACATCCATGTAGGTCCAGCTCGCCATCGCGCCGATGTCGGCGCCGGCGGCAAAGGCTTTTTCGCTGCCCGTGATGACGATGCAGCCGATGCCTTCGTCGTCATCGAAGGCCTTCAGCACCTGGCCCAGCTCGTTCATCAGCCCGTCGTTCAGCGCGTTCAGCTGCTTGGGGCGGTTGAGCGTGATCAGGCCCACCTTCAGCGCAGCGGCACCACGAACCTCGGTGTGAAGAAAATCGCATTCCATCTCGAAACTCCGCGCAAAACTCACACACTATACGTGCGAGCGTGACCCTGTCGCCGCAATCACCCGCGGCCACGCGATAAGCTCAGACCCCTTCGTCCAACCGCCCCCCCATGGCCACGATCTATCGCAAGACCGAAAAGGGTCAGACCGAGATCGAAACCCGCCAGTTCAGGCTGCTGCCGCGCATGCGCACAGCGCTGATCCTGGTGGACGGGCATCGCAACGACGCCGAACTGGCCAAGCTCGTTCCCGGCGACCCGGTGTCGACCTTGCAGGGCTTGCTGGACGACGATTTCATCGAGGTGGTGTCAACCGTTGAGGTGCACCCCACCCTGCGGCCGTTGCTGCCAGAGGCCACGGCGCGAGCCGCGGGGCAAATGTCGCCCCACTCGCCGGCCTTCGAGCAACGTCGGCGCGAGGCGATCCGCGTGCTCAACGACCAGCTCGGTCCCGAGGCCGAAACGCTGGCCATCCGGCTGGAAAAGTGCCCCGACTGGGCCCACCTCGTGCCGATCCTGCAGATGGCGCAGCAGGTGCTGCGCAACGCTCGTGGCGCGTCTGTTGCGGCCGACTTCGGCAGCCGCTTCATCGACACGCCGCTGGGTTGAAGGCCAGACCGCCCCTCAGCGCGCCGCCAGTTCGGGAATGCGCGACACCACCAGGTCGATGAAGGTCTCGGCATCTTGCTGGATGCGGATGCGCACCGGCAGGTAGCGGTAGCGCGGCGCAAACCAGATCTCGGCGCTCAGGTCGCCGCCCTTCACCACCGCGCGGCGCGGCCTCAGGTGAAAGGCCTCGATCGCGCCGATCGGCGTGTGCACTGTTTCTTCGCCGACCACGTCGTAGAGCCAGCGTGAGGTGTTGCGCGGCAGCGCCAGCGGCACGTCGAGCGTGCCACCGGCGCGCAGCAGTTCGGGGCGGGTGCCGAACAGGTAGCTGAGCTGGATGAACTGGCTCGCCGTGTCCTGCATGCCCGGCCAGCGCTCGCGCCGCTGGCCGGTGGCCAGCACCACGGCGTTGGGCTCGAACAGCACGGCCACGCGCTGGCGCGCGCCGAAGCCGACCTTGGTGTCCTGGTCGTAGCGGCGCGGCGAGAGGCCGTCGCGCGTGATGTCACCCTGGCTGCTCATGCGGCGCGACATCAGCGGCGCCATGCTCAACCCGACCGTGATGTCCAGATGAACCTGGTAGCGGTCGTCGACCCGGATCCACTCGACCTGCGCGTCGCCGTTGACCTCGCCGCGCACGTTGCCGGTGAGGCGGTAGCTCATGCGCGTGGACACCGGCCACTCGAAGGCCGGCAGGCCGCCCTCGCCGGCCGCTGCGGTGGCGGTGGCGGTGGCGGTGAGTGCAGGCGCCAGCGCCACGGGTGCGGTGACCGGCGCACGCTCAGGTTCGGACGCTGCAGCGATCGGCGCCGCTTCAGTTGCAGATTCGGTTGCAGATTCGGTTGCAGATTCGGCTGCAGATGCGTGTGCAGGCTCGGGTGCAGGCTCGAGCACAGGCGGCGGCAAGGGCGCCGGCTCCGGCCGCGCGGCTTCGGCGGGCGGCGGTGGCGGCACCCGCGGCACGGGTCGGCTGGCCGCGGGTTCTGGGGCCGACGCGGCCTTGGGGGCCACCACCGGCGCTGGGGCCAGAACCGCTGCGTCCGGCGCCGCCGGTGCGGCCGGCGGGGCAGGCGCGTCGGCCATCTCGCGCACATACGCCACCTCGATGCGCGCCGGCATCGGCTCGGCCAGCTCCAGGCCGCCGATGCGATCGGCCAGCCATTGCGTGGCACAGCCGTGCACCACCAGCACCGCCGCCACCAACAGCGCCAGCGCCACCTGCCTGCGGCGCCGACGCGGGTGGCCAGCCAGCCGGTCGCTGTGCAGGTTCAGCCCGCCAGCCACGCCTTGCGCAAGGCCGCTGCTGCCTTGGCCGGTTTGATCACTCCTGACAGTGCCACCGGTCCAAGGTCTGCACCATCCTCCGGCCACGCCCACGGCAGGCTCAGCACCCGCTGGTCGCGCGACACCAGCAGCGTGGCGCGCTTTCCGGGCACCTGCAGGCGCAGTGCGTCATCGAGCCGACGCAGCCGCCACCCGTCCAGCGCCAGCAGTTCATCGCCGGCCGACAGGCCCGCGCGCTCGGCCAGACCACCGCGCAGCACGTGCGTGACCTTCACCCCGGTGAGCGCGCTTTCGCTCACGCGCAGCCCCAGCCGCAACGCCAGAGTGGCGCCCTGGTGCTGCCAGGCCACGCCGGCCGTGGCCAGCAGTTCGCGCAGCGGCAATTCGCCGGTGCCGTGCACCCAGGCGGCCAGCTCCTTCGCAAACGAACGCCCCGCCACGGCCTGCAGCGCTGCCGCGATGTCCGCCTCGCTGATCGGCCCACCCGCGCTGGCCCGCCACAGGTGGCGCATCACGTCGTCCAGGCTGCCCTTGCCTCCGGCGCGCAGGCTCAGGTCCAGCGCCAGCGCCACCAGCGCGCCCTTGGTGTAGTAGCTGATCGTGGCGTTGGGGGTGTTCTCGTCGCCCCGGTAGTACTTGACCCAGGCGTCGAAGCTGGACTGCGCCACGCTTTGCACCTGGCGGCCGGGCGTGCCGAGCACGCCGGTCACCGTCTTGGCGAGCAGGCGCAGGTAACGCTCGGCGTCCACCAGCCCGGCGCGCACCAGCAGCAGGTCGTCGTAGTACGAGGTGAAGCCTTCGAAGAACCAGAGCAGCTCGGTGTAGTTCTCGCGCGTGTAGTCGTAGTTTGCGAACTCGGCCGGGCGCAGCCGCTTCACGTTCCAGGTGTGGAAGTACTCGTGGCTCACGAGCCCGAGCAGCCCCACATAACCCTCGCCGGCTTCCTTCTGGCCCAGCACCGGCTGGTTGCGGCGCGGCGCGATCAGCGCGGTGCTGGCGCGGTGCTCCAGCCCGCCGTGGCCTTCGTCGACCGCATTGAGCAGAAATACATAGCGCTCGAACGGCAGCTTCGGCGCCTTGCCGCGGTTGTGCCAGAACGCGATCTGGGTTTCGCAGATGCGCTGCGTATCGGCCAGCAGGCGTTCGCCGTCGAAGTCGGGCAAGGCACCGGCGACGATGAACTGGTGCGCCGCGCCGCCAGCCGTGAAGCTGCCGCGCCAGAACGTGCCCAGCTCGACCGGGTGGTCGACCAGTTCGTCGTAGTCGGCCGCGAGGTAGCGGCCGCGGCCTGCCGCATCAACCTTGGCCGCTGGCAAGGCCGTGGCCACCTGCCAGCCCTTGGGCAACGCGCCCAGCTCCAGCGCATGCGGCTGCGCCTCGAAACCTTCGGCACGCAGGCACAGGCTGGTGCCGTTGAAGAAGCCGCGCTGCGCGTCCAGGAAGGCCGCGCGCACCGAGGTGTCGAAGGCGTAGACCAGGAAGGTCACCGTCAGCGCCCCGCGGCCCGGGCACGGCGCCAGCCAGGTGGCCTTGTCGAGCTGCTGCAGCGGCACCGGCCGGCCGCCCTGCTGCGCCTGCAAGCCGGACAGGTGGCGCGCAAATTCGCGTACCAGGTAACTCCCGGGGATCCACACCGGCAGGCTCAGGCGCTGCTCGGGTTGCGGCTTCGGCACGGTGAGCGTGACCTTGAACAGGTGGGCGTGGGCATCGGCCACGTCGATTCGGTAGGAGATCATGAAGGCGTGAACAAGGAGGAAATTCAGCTGCCCGCCGCGCCGACAAAACAGCTCAGCGCGGCCACCGCGCTGAGCCGGAAGCGCACGGTCAACCAGTGCGCCGCGCCTTGCAGCGGGTAGACGCGCCGGTCCACCAGGTAACACACCCCCAGCATGGCGCCGTGCACCACCAGCCCGGCGTAGGGCGGCAGCACCACCGCCACCCAGGCCACCAGCGAGGGCACCACGCCCCAGGCAAACAGGCTGGCCGCCGGCCGCGGCTGCGCAAAACCGAAACCCCAGTGAATGCCGCCGAGGAAGGAAATGATCACCGCCGCGTAGCCCGACAGGGCCATCGCCACGTACGGGTGCGCGTCTTCGCGCACCACCCACAGCAGCACCGCCCCCAGCACAAAAGGCAGCAGGCCGGCATAGGCCAGGCGGGTGGCAGCGGGGGGCAGCGGCGTCGGGGTCATCGTCGGGTGTGGGCGTATTCTTCGCGGGCGCGGTCATTGTCGCCGCTGGCGCTAAAGTCTTTCAGGACGCAACGAGACCAAGGACACGAATGGACGACGCACTGCTGCTGGCACGAATTCAGTTCGCCGCCAACATGACCTTCCACATCCTGTTCCCGACCATCAGCATCGCGCTGGGTTGGACCTTGCTGTTCTTCCGCACCCGCTGGCTGCGCACGCGCGCCCTGGCCTGGCTGACCGCCTACCGCTTCTGGACCAAGGTGTTCGCGCTGACCTTTGCGCTGGGCGTGGTCAGCGGCATCACGATGAGCTTCCAGTTCGGCACCAACTGGCCGGGCTACATGGAGAAGGTGGGCAACATCGCCGGGCCGCTGCTGGGCTACGAGGTGCTGACGGCGTTCTTCCTCGAAGCCACCTTCCTGGGCGTGATGCTGTTCGGCCACGGCAAGGTGAGCGAGCGGGTGCACCTGCTCGCAACGTTCCTGGTCGCCTTCGGCACCACGATGAGCGCGTTCTGGATCCTGAGCCTGGACTCGTGGATGCAGACGCCCACCGGGCACGAGATCATCGACGGCGAGTTCCATGTGCTGAGCTGGTTCGAGGTGGTGTTCAACCCCTCGTTCCCGTACCGGCTGGCGCACATGCTGCTCGCCTCGGCGCTGACGGTCGCGTTTCTGCTCGCGGGCGTGAGCGCGTGGCAACTGCTGCGCAAGGTGGCCAACGGCTCCACGCCGAAGGTGCTGCGCACCGGGCTGACGATGGGCGCGCTGCTGATCCCGCTGCAGATTTTCGTCGGCGACCTGCACGGCCTGAACACGCTGAAGCACCAGCCGCAGAAAGTGGCCGCGATGGAAGGCGTGTGGGAGACCGAGCGCGGCGCACCGCTGTTGCTGTTTGCCTGGCCCGACGAGAAGACGCGCAGCAACCACTTCGAGATTGCGGTGCCCAAGATGGCCAGCTTCATCCTGACGCACGAGTTCGACGGCGAGATCAAGGGCCTGAACGAGTTCAAGGGCGCGCACCCGCCGGTGGCACCGGTGTTCTTCGGCTTTCGCATCATGGTCGGCACCGGCATGCTCATGCTGGCCAGCAGCTGGCTCGGCCTGTGGCTCTACCACCGGCGCGGCTGGGTGGCCAGCGCGCTGCCGCGGCCGCTGCTGTGGCTGCTGACCGGCATGGTGTTCTCGGGCTGGGTGGCCACGGTGGCCGGCTGGTACGTGACCGAGATCGGGCGCCAGCCGTACATCGTGTTCGGGCTGTTGAAGACGGCCGACGTCGCGTCCAACGTGCCGGCGCCGACCATCGCGCTGTCGCTCGCGCTGTACATGACCGTGTACCTGGCGCTGATCGTGTCGTACATCGGCGTGGTGAAGTACATGGCCGAGAAGCACATCGATGCGATGGAGCCCGAACCCACCGCCGTTGTGACCCCGATCACTGCGGTCGGTGAAGGAGGCCCAGCATGAGCTTCGATGAAATGCTCCCTGTCATCTTCATGGCCCTGATGGGCCTGGCGATGCTGACCTACGTGGTGCTCGACGGTTACGACCTCGGCGTGGGCATGTTGATGCCGCGCGCCACCGACGCGCAGAAAGACGTGATGGTCGCCTCGATCGGCCCTTTCTGGGACGCCAACGAAACCTGGCTCGTGCTGGGCGTGGGCATCCTGCTGATCGCCTTCCCGAAGGCGCACGGCACGGTGCTGACCGCCATGTACCTGCCGGTCACCTTCATGCTGATCGGGCTGATCCTGCGCGGCGTGGCGTTCGACTTCCGCGTCAAGGCGCGCGACCTGCACAAGAAGTGGTGGAACCACGCTTTCATCGCCGGTTCGGCACTGGCTGCGGTGTCGCAGGGCTGGATGCTCGGGCACTACATCACCGGGTTGAAGCCCGGCTGGCACTATGACGTGTTTGCCGGCGCGATCGCGATTGCGCTGCCCGCTGCCTATGTGCTGCTGGGCGCCAGCTGGCTGATCATGAAGACCGAAGGCGAGCTCCAGGAACACGCGCTGCGCTGGGCCAGGCTGGCCTGGTGGCCGATGGTGATCGGCATGGGGCTGATCTCGCTGGCCACGCCGTGGGTCAGCGCGTCGGTGCGCGAACGCTGGTTCAGCATGCCCGAGCTGATCGCGCTGCTGCCGATCCCGCTGACCACCGTGGCCGCGCTGATCGGCGCACGCGCCATGCTCCACTCCGAGCGCGTGCTGGGCAAGCTCTGCTGGGTGCCCTTCATGCTGATCGTCGCAGTGTTCGTGCTCGGCTTCTTCGGCCTGGCCTACAGCCTCTTCCCGTTCGTCGTGATGGACCGCCTGACCCTCTGGCAAGCCGCCAGCAGCCCGGCCGCGCTGAAGGTCATCCTGATCGGCACCTGCATCTCGGTGCCGGCGATCGCCGGCTACACGGTGTTTGCTTACAGGGTGTTCGGGGGGAAGGCGGGGGAGTTGAGGTACGCGTGACGGGGTCAGCGCTCGACGCGGCAGGCTCAGTCCTTCAGGCGCACAGGCGCCGGGTGGCCAACACGCCTCAACAATTCGCTTCGGGACTGGTTGCGGGCGCACGCCTCTTAAATAAGCTGCCCCAGTTTGCCCTGGGCCCGCCGGCAACCTCAACCCGTCTTCAGCCGTCAAACAGCGAGCGATTCAGCAGGTGCTGCAGGCTCGGCGCTGATCGCCGCACTGCCTGATAGAACGCGGTGAACGAGCGGCAGGTCTGCTCGGGGTTGTGCATCAGGCGCGGCGCGGGTTGCAGCGTGGCCACCGCTTGCAAGGCGGTGTCATAGCCCGGCATCGGCGCGGCGCATGCGTGGGCAGTGGCTGCTGCCGGCAGCTTGAGCATCGTCAGATCACCGACGACGGTGCCATCGCTGACCGCCTGCAGGCGCTGCAGAACCCAGCGCCAGCGCCGTTCGCTCCAGGGCAAGGCCGCGTGCGAGGGCAGATGGATCGCACCGAGCCGCAAGGTGCCGGGATCGTCGCGTTCACTCAGTTGCCAGGGGTGCACCAGTTCGACCTCGCGCCGCGTGCCGAACATGCGGGCCAGCGCATCTTTGGCCACAGGGCCGTCGGCACGCAGGTCAACGTACGCGGCGGCATCCCGCGGCGGCTCTCGCAGCAGCGCAGGTTCGGCCACGCCGGCGTGCACGCCAGGCTCCAGCCCCACATCGGCCCGCGCCTGCGCGATGCGCTCCAGCGCTTCGTAGTCCTGGTCGATGACGGTGCCTGACGAGACCCAGTTCTCGAAGCCGTGCCTGGGCGCATACCGCGCCACGTTCTCGGCATTGAACAGGTAGGGCTTGCTGGAGAAAGTGCCTGCCACCCACTGCCAGCTGAGGTGGTTGCTGGGCACGTCACCATCGAGCAGGTGGCCGTACATCCAGTCGGCACCCGCCCGCCAATGCACCTTGCGCAAATGCACCACGTAGCTGGCCAGCCACATGCGCGCATGGTTGTGCAGGTAGCCGCTGGCGTAGAGCTGGCGCACGGCCGTGTCGATGGCGGGCACGCCGGTGCGGCCCTCGCGCACGTCCGCCGGCAGCGTGCTCTCGCGGCGCGCGGGGCCCAGAGCAGGCGGGCGAATGTCGCGCAGCACCGCGTCGCCCTCGCGCGACCACACGTGATGGAAAAACTCGCGCCAGCCCAACTCGAACACCAGCTTGTCGTCGAAACCGAGGCGGTGCCGCTGCGCCAGGTGCGCCACACATTGGCGCATGGAGATCACGCCGTGCGTGAGGTAGGGCGACAAGCCGCTGACCGCGCCGTCCAGCGCATTGCGCGTGCGTGCGTACTCGCCGGGGTGCAGCGCGGCCAGGCGGCGCAGCGCTTCGTTGAACGTCGGATCGAACTCTGGAGCCATGGGAACGAGTCTAGGCGCCGCGCCAAAGCCCTTGCACTGCGCCTGCAGGGCCGGTGCGATAGGCTCGCAGCATGGTTGCAGAGACCGGTTTCAAAGGCAACAAGCGCGCGCTGCCCAGCAAGCCGTGTGCTCAATGCGGGCGCGCGATGGCGTGGCGGCGCGCCTGGGCGAAGAACTGGAACGAAGTGAAGTTCTGCTCCGACCGGTGCCGTGCCGACGCACGTCGCGGCCCTGCAGGAAGTGCCCTGTGACCGTGCGCACGCTCGTGCTGGTGCTGGGCGACCAGCTCGGCCATGACAGCCCGGCCCTTCACGGGCTGGACTTGCAGCAAGACGCGGTGCTGATGATCGAGGCCCCCGGCGAAGCCACGCATGTGTGGAGCCACAAAGCGCGCATCGCGTTGTTCCTCGCGGCGATGCGCCACTTTCGCGACGAGCTGCGCGCCAGCGGCCTGACCGTTCACTACGTGGCGCTGGACGACAGCGCCTTGGCGACGCTGGCGCAGCGCCTGTCCGAACAACTGCAACACCACCGCCCGGCGCTGCTGCGCAGGGTGGAGGCTGGCGAGTGGCGCCTGCAGCAAGACATCGCCGCCGCTGCGCAGGAGGTGGCCGTGCCGCTGCGCAGCCTGGACGACACGCACTTCATGTGTTCGCGCGCCGACTTCATGCGCTGGGCGGGCAAGTACGGCAAGTCGCCAGGCAGCAGCCTGCGCATGGAGTTCTTCTACCGTGAGATGCGGCGCACGCACCGCGTCTTGCTCGACGGCGACGGCGGGCCGGAGGGCGGCCAGTGGAACTTCGATGCCGAGAACCGCAAGGGCTACCCGAACGCCGGGCCGGGGCTGATCCCGCCGCCCGAGTTCTTCGAACCCGACGCGTTGACGCGCGAGGTGTTCGCCGAAGTCGGGGCCCGATTCCCCGAGCACCCGGGCAGCCTGGCGCACTTCGCCTGGCCGGTGAACCGCGCTCAAGCCTTGATCGCACTGAAGACATTTGTCGAAACCCGCCTCATGAACTTCGGCGACCACCAGGACGCGATGTGGTCGGCCACGCCGTTCGGCTGGCACTCGCTGCTGTCCACCAGCCTGAACCTGCATTTGCTGGACCCGCGCGAGGTGATCGCCGCAGCCGAAGCGGCATACCGCCAAGGCGCGGCGCCGCTCGCCGGCGTGGAAGGTTTCATCCGCCAGGTGCTGGGCTGGCGCGAATTCATCCGAGGGGTGTATTGGCTCGACATGCCCGGCATGGCGCAGGCCAACCACCTGCAGCACACACGCCCGCTGCCACGCTGGTACTGGACCGGCCAGACGCAGATGGCCTGTGCCCGCGACGCCATCGAGCAAACCTTGCAGTACGGCTACGCCCACCACATCCAGCGCCTGATGGTGACCGGCCTGTTCGCGCTGCTGGCCGAGACCGACCCGCGGCAAGTGGCCGATTGGTACCTGGCCGTCTACGTCGACGCCGTGGAGTGGGCCGAGTTGCCCAACGTGGCGGGCATGGCGCTGTACGCGAACGGCGGGCGCTTCACCAGCAAGCCTTATGTGGCCTCTGGCGCCTACATCCAGCGCATGAGCAACCACTGCGAACGCTGCACCTACGCGCCCACGGCAAAGGACGCCGCCAAGTCAGGCAAACCCACCTGCCCCTTCACCGTGCTGTACTGGAACTTCCTGCTCGCGCACGAAGCCGAACTGGCCGCCAACCCGCGCACTGCCCTGATGGCCAAGAACGCGGCGCGGCTGGGGGTGGAACAACGACAAGCGATCCGCGCGGAGGCGCAAGGGGTGCTGGGGCGGCTGGACTGCCTGTAGCTTGCCGCACGAGTTGGCAATGCGAGCCGCCAGCGCTACTCGGCCGACCGCACCACCTTCGCCACCAGATCGAAGACCGCCGTCATCTGCGCGGCCAGTTCGTCGATCCGCGGCGGCACGGCAGCGACTCCGATGACCAGTTTCGACTCGGGGACGAGCATCAGCACCTGCCCGCCGTAACCCAGCCCCCACGCCACCCGTTTGCCGTGCAACGCGCCGGTGAACCACAGGCAGCCATACGCAAGGTCGGAGACATTCGCGAAGCGCCACGGCGCTGCGCCGCGCGGGCGGATGCTGTCGGTCGTCCACGCCGTGGGCAAGACCTGGGCGCCTTGCCAGCGGCCACCATCCAGCATGGCCCAACCCAGCTTCATCAGGTCGCGCGTGCGCAAGGCCAGGCCGCCGTAGGCAGTCGGCTGGCCGGTGCGATCGCGCTGCCATGAAAACTGCTCGATGCCCAGCGGGGCGAACAGGTCGCGTGCCGCGAGCGCGGCCAGGTCCTTGCCTTCAGCGCGCGCGAGCATCGGGGCGATGAGGCCCACGGCGGGGTCGTTGTAGTTCCAGGGGGTTGGCTTCACCGAGGAGAGCGGCAGGTTCAGCGCAAAGCGCACCGGGTCGCTCGTGCTTCGCATGGCAGCGTCGTCCTTGATCCAGTCATACGCCAGGCCGGTGCGGCCAGTGAGGATCTGCTCCAGCGTGACCTCGGCCGCGGCCGACCCGGGCACTTGCGCCAACGCCTCCGGCAGCAAGCGGCTCAGCGGCGCCGACAGGCCGGGCAACGCGCCGCGCTGCAAGGCCTGCCCCACCAGCATCGAACTGACGCTCTTGGTGACGGAGTTGATCGGCAGCACGTCGGCCGCCGACGCGCCATGCTGGTAACGCTCGGCCACCAGCACGCCGTTACGCACGACCAGCAGGCTTCGAAGGGCGCGAAGTTCGGCACCGGCCTGCAGCGCCGCGTCCAGCGCCGGCCCATCGAAACCCTGGCTGGCGGGGGATGCGCTGGTCCAATCGCCGCGGCGCGCGCCAGGCACATCGACCCGGCCAGGCGGTCGTCCCGATGACGGCGTGGAGCAAGCTGAAGAGAACGCCGCAGCCGCAGCGACAGCGAGCCAGTCGCGCCGGGACGTCACCGCGCGCCGCCTGCGCCTACGACTTCGCCCGGCTCGCCGCCAGCTGCTTCTCGATCGCCTCCAGCGGCATCGCCCCCGGCACGCGCTTGCCGTCTTCGAAGACGATGGCGGGCGTGCCGTTGATGCGGTACTTGCGCGCCATCGCGGTGTTGCGCTGCAGCGCCGACGAATCACACTCGCCCATGCTGCGCACCGGGGCCACGTTGCGCAGCATCCAGTCGAGCCAGACCTTGGTGTTGTCCTTGGCACACCAAATGTCGCGCGACTTCTCGGGCGAGTCGCCGCCGAGGATGGGGTACAGGAAGGTGTAGACCGTCACGTCCTTGACCTGCTGCAGGTCTTTCTCGAAACGTTTGCAGTAGCCGCAGTTCGGGTCGGCAAATACGGCCATCTTGCGTGCGCCGGTGCCGCTCTTCCAGACCACCGCGTCTTTCAGCGGCAGGTCGGCGAAGTTGATCGCCGTGAGCTTGTTGATGCGCGCTTCGGTCAGGTTGACGCGGCCTTTGGTCTCGATCATCTGGCCTTCGATGATGTGGTTGCCCTGCTCGTCGCTGTAGTAGATCTCGGTGCCGACGCGCAGTTCGAACAGGCCGGGGATCGGCGTCTTGCTCACTTCGTCGATCTTCGGGAAGTCGGGCAGCCGCTCGGCGATGTTCTTGCGGATCACGGCTTCTTGTGCAAAGGCGGTGTGGCCGAGCAGCAGGCCGATGCATACCACCAGAAGGGATCGGACGATGGAACGTGAAGAGGTGGGCATGACAGTCTTTCAGGAATTCTGGAATTCAGGAATCGAGAGCGCGTGCGGCCAGCCAGCGCTTGAGCGGGGGGAGGTGGTTCACCAGAGTCAGGCCGCGGTTGCGAAGTTCCGCGAACCCCGGCGTGGTTGTGGAAAAGAGCCGCTGCAAGCCGTCGGTCACCTGGCCCATGGCCCAGGTGGGGGCGGCGCGCTCGCGGGCGTAGCGGCGCAGCAGCTTTTCATCGTCGAGGGTGCGCCAGGGCTCGCGCGCGGCAATCACCGCCAGCAGCGCGGACACGTCGGCGAGCCCCAGGTTCAGGCCCTGCCCGGCGAGCGGGTGCACCACATGGGCGGCGTCGCCCAGCAGCACCCAGCCGGGGCCGCACCAGCGGTCGGCGCGCGCCAGTATCAGCGGCCAGGCGGCGCGCTCGGAGGCCAGCTTCAGTTGGCCGGCCGCGCCGCCGGTGGCGAGCATCAGCGCCTGCTCGACGGCCGCGGCGTCCTGCGCGATCAATTCCTGCGCGCGCTCCTTGGGCAACGACCACACCAGCGCGTACGACGACTGCGGCTGCGGCGCATCGAAGGGCAGCAGCGCCAGCACATCGGGGGCGCCGAACCACTGTTGCGCCACGCCCTGGTGCGGGCGCGACGCGACCAGCCGCGCGGCAATCGCCACCTGCTCGTAGTCGTGCTGTTCGAACTGCACGCCGTAGGCGGCGCGCGTGGCCGAGGCCTTGCCCTCGCACACCGCCACCAAGGTGGCAGGCACGTCCGCATCGACCACGGTGACGTGCGGCGCGAACTGCACTGCACGTTCGAGTTCGCGCTCCAGCAACGCGGCATCGGTGATCCAGGTGAGTTCGGCCACACGCTGCTGCCAGGCGCTGAACTCCAGGGTGGCGCCAGCGGCATCGCCATGCACGCGCATTTCGTGCACGGCGGTGGCGGCTTCGGGCGGCAACGCGTCCCACACCTTCAAGCCGCGCAGCAAGGCCACCGAAGCGGCGTTGAGTGCGTAGGCCCGCACGTCAACAGGGCTCGCGCTGCCCGTGGCCCGGGCCGGTTGCGGCCGCAGCGCCACCTGCAGGCCGGCACGCGCCAGCACCAGCGCCAGGCTGCGGCCGACGATGCCTGCGCCACGAACCAGCACGTCGAAGTTTTGCATCGGCGGGATTGTAGAGAGCCGATACCCGTGCTGGCGGGTCCAGGTAACAAGTCACTGGTGTGACACAGGCACAATTCAAGCCTTCCCTGTCCCCGGCCCCTCCCCCTCATCACCATGTCCGTATGGATCCGCAGAACTGCCGCCGCGCTGGCCGTGGTGGGGCTGGTTCTGGCAGCGGCGGCCGCCTGGCTGGTGAGCAGCTTCGATCCGGCCGACCACAAGAGCGTGGCGGTCGAGTGGATCAAGAGCCGCTACAACCGCACGCTCGCGATCGATGGCCCGATCCGCCTGTCTCTGTTCCCGCGCCTGGAGCTGCGGCTGAGCGGTGTGTCGCTGACCGAGGCGGGTCGCTCCGACCCGTTCGCGGCCCTCAATGACGCCGCGCTGGCCATCGAGTGGCTGCCGCTGCTGCGCCGCCGCCTGGCGGTGGACCGCGTGGAGGCGCACGGCGTGCGCATGGTGCTGCTGCGCGACGCCAAGGGCCAGCGCAACATCGACGATCTGCTGCAACCGGCCTCTACCCCGGCAGCCGGCGCGCCGGCGCTGAGCTTCGACGTGAACCGCATCCTGTTGTCCGACGTGCAGGCGCGCGTGAAGGACGAGCTCGCCGGCATCGACGGTGAAGTGGTGCTGAAGGAGCTGAGCACCGGGCGCATCGCATCGCAGGTCGAGTCCAGGTTGGCGCTGGTGGCCCAGCTCGGCTTCAAGGCCCCGGCGCTGAAGGGCGAGCTGAGCGGCTCGACCCGCTTCACCCCCGATCTCGCCACCGGCTCGCTGCGCCTGGCCGGCATGAACCTGGGCTACAAGGGTGACGCGCCCGGCGCCAGCAGCATCGACGCGCTGCTCAAGGGCGTGCTGGCGTGGGACGGCGCCAAGTCTTCGCTGTCGGCCGGCGATCTGAACCTGCGCCTCACCGCCAACACGGCCGGCATGCGGCTGATCGGCAGCACCTTGGGCGTGGAGCGCTTTTCGCTCGACCCGGCGCGGCGCGCGTTTGCCATCAGCCAGCTCAAGCTGCGCGTGAAGGGCAGCCAGGGCGGCAAGCCCCTCGCGCTGGACCTGGACTGGCCCGAGCTCGACGTCAGCGGCGACACGCTCAAGGGCAGTGCGCTGGCCGGCAAACTCGCGTTCGGCGATGCACTGCCGCTGTCGGTCACCTTCAAGAGCGACGCGCCGAGCGGCAGTTTCGACAGCGTGCGCGTGCCCGCTTTCGAAGCCCGCCTCAGCAGCGCCGCGACCGAGCGCCGCATCGTCGGTGGGCTGCGCAGCGAACTGGTGTTGCAGCCCGAAAAGCGCTCTGCGCTGCTCGACAAGATCGAGCTGCAATTGCGCCTGGACGAGCCCGGCCTGAAGCCGCTGACCCTGGCGCTCAAAGGCATTGCCACCGCCACCGCCGGCACGGCCCGCTGGAACCTGGCCGGCGACGTGAACAACAACGCATTCAACACCGACGGCTCGGCCTCGCTGGCCGGCATCACGCCGACCGTGAAGACGCAGGTGCGCTTCAATTCGCTCGACCTGAACAGCCTGTTGACGGCGCCGCAGATCGGCTCCTCGGCCAGCGCCGATCACGCCCCCATCGACCTGGCCGCATTGCGCAGCGTGAACGGCAGCGTGGGCTTGCGCGTGGGCAGCCTGGCGCTGCGCCACTACCGTGCGACCGATGTGGCGCTCGACGCGACCCTGGACGCCGGCATGCTGAGGATCAGCCACTTCAAGGGCCGGGCCTGGGGTGGGTGGGTCGAGGGCAGTGCCTTTGCCGATGCGCGCGCCAGCCGGGTGGCGCTGAAGGCCGGCGCCGACGGCGTGAACATCCAGGCGCTGCTGAAAGACGTGGCCGACAAGGACTTGCTGGAGGGTGCCGGGCGCCTGGACGTTGACATCGAAAGCGCCGGCCGCACCTTGGCCGAACTGAAGGCGCGCCTCAAAGGCCAGGCCGCGCTGCAGTTGCGCGACGGTTCGGTCAAGGGCATCAACCTGGCCAAGAGCCTGCGCCAGGCCAAGGCCGCGCTGAGCCTGAAGCAGGACGCGCTGGTGCGCGCCAGCCGGACCGAGCGCACCGACTTCAGCGAGCTGAACGCGAGCTTCCAGATCGCTGCCGGCGTGGCGCGCAGCACCGACCTGGATCTGAAAAGCCCGTACCTGCGCCTGGGTGGTGATGCGGCGGTGGACATCGTCAAAGGCCGCATCGACGCCAACCTGCGCACCACCGTGGCCGAGACCACCCACACCAGCGCCAACGCCAGCGCCAGGGGCCCGGACGGCGCCGACTGGGCGGCGCTGAAGGGCGTGAGCCTGCCGCTGCAGCTGAACGGGCCGTTCGACGCGATACAGTGGAAATTCGAATGGTCGGCGGCGGTGGCCAGCACCTTGAAGAATCAGGTCAGGGTCGAGGTCGAAAAGCGTCTGCGGGACCGGCTGACGCCGAAAGCGGACTCGAAGGCCACGGTCGCGGCGCCCGGCGCGGCGGCCTCCGGCGCTTCGGCCGAAGACAAGTTGAAGAACAAGCTGAAAGGGCTGCTGCCATGAGCGGAGAGTTCGCCAAAGACGTGAGTGTGCGGGTGCAGGCCTTGCACATCTACCCCATCAAGTCGTGCGCCGGCATCGCACTGGGCCATGGGTTGCTGATCGAAACCGGCCTCGACCTGGACCGCGCCTGGATGGTGGTGGACGAGGCGGGCGAGTTCGTCACGCAGCGCGAACTGCCGCGCATGGCGCTGATCCAGCCGACCTTGAAGCACGAAGACATGGTGCTGCGCGCGCCGGGCATGCTGGCCTTGCACCTGTCGCTGAACGGCGTGGAAGGTTCGGTGCGCGCCAAGGTGTGGAACGACTGGGTGGCCGCCTACGACATGGGCGACCTGGCCGCGCAGTGGTTCAGCGACTTCCTCGGCCGCAAGCTGCGCCTGGTGCGCTTCGACCCCGAGCAGCGGCGTCTGTCGGACAGGCACTGGACCGGCGCGCTCGAAGCCGAGAACGGATTTGCCGACGCCTTCCCGCTGCTCGTCACGTCCACCGCGTCGCTCGACGAGTTGAACCAGCGCCTGCGCTCTCGCGGCCAGACCGAAGTGACCCTGGCACGCATGCGGCCCAACCTGGTGCTCGACGGGCTGGAGGCGCACGGCGAAGACCACCTCGATGAAATCGTGTTCGACACCGACGAGGGGCGGGTGCGCCTGAAGCTGGTGAAGCCCTGCACCCGCTGCAGCATCCCAGACGTCGACCCGCAAAACGGCGAGCCCGGCCACGCGGTGGGCGACGTGCTGGCCGGCTACCGCGCCGACCCGCGCATGGACGGCCAGATCACCTTCGGCGTGAACGCGGTGATCGTCGAAGGCATCGACCGCGTGCTGCGCGTGGGCATGGCCGGCGGCGCCAACTTCAGGTTCTGAGTTCCGACCTGCGGCGCTACTTTCGTGCCGGCAGCGGGATGAACTCGGTCTCGCCGGGCACCCGCTCGAAGCGCTGCGCCTCCCAATCGTCTTGCGCCTGATTGATGCGCTCCTTGCGGCTGGAGACGAAGTTCCACACCATGAACCGGTGCCCCAGCGGCGCGCCGCCCACCAGCGCGATGCGTGCGCCCTGCGGCGCGCTGATCACCGGCTCAAGGCCTTCCGGCAGCACGAGCATCGTGAAGGCGGGCACCGCCGCACCGTCCACCGTGAAGCCCTGGTCAACGCTGTAGAGCGCCCGCTCCGGCGCGACGGCCGGCAACACCAGCGATGCACCCGGCTCGAAAGCGAAATCGGCATACAAGGTCGGCGACAAGGTCTTGACCGGCGACACCAGGCCGAACGCCGCGCCGATCAGCAGCCGCACAGCCACGCCGTCACGTCGAAGTTCGGGAATGGCGCCAGCCGGCGTGTGCTCGAAGCTCGGCGCATCTTCTTCATGCGCCAGCGGCAACGCGGCCCACAGTTGCAGGCCGTGGCTGCGGCGGGCCACGCCGCGCAGATCGTCGGGCGTGCGCTCGGAATGCACGATGCCGCGCCCGGCCGTCATCCAGTTGATCGCGCCGGGCTCGATGCGCTGCACCACGCCGGTCGAGTCGCGGTGCAGCATCGCGCCTTCGAACAGATAGGTGACCGTCGCCAGGCCGATGTGCGGGTGCGGGCGCACGTCGTGGTTGTCGGCGGGTTGCGCCACCACCGGGCCGAAGTGGTCGAAGAAGAGGAACGGGCCGACGGCCTGACGCACTGCGCTGGGCAGCGAGCGCCTCACGGTGAAGCCGCCGCCGAGGTCCTTGGCGTGGGGGGTGATGTGTTGCAGGTCGGTCATGGCGCGCCCAGTGTAGAGCGGCCGACCGCCTGCCGTCGGAACGCTGCCGTCGGAACAAGCGGTCAGTGCGCGACCAGCAACTCCCCACCCCACGGCACCGAGTTGTGCCGCACGGCCACCGGCGGGGCGCGCTTGCCGCCCACCAGCGCCCAGGCGCGCCGCAGCACCGCCGGCGCCGCCACTTCTTCCGGCGTCAGCAGCAAGCCACGCGAGCGCACACGGCGGCCGAAGTCGACTCTGCTGTTCAACACCGTCAGCGGGATCGCCAGCAGCAGCGGCAGGGCCAGCGGCATCAGCCACAGCACCGCCATCGGCGCCACCGCCAGGGTCGCCGCCACGAGTGCGGCAACCACGCCGACGAGCAGGCCGAAACCACCCGCCGCTTCGCGCCAGCGCACCGCCTCGGCCTCGCGCGGGGGCGATTTCCAGTCGAGCTTCAGCCCGGTCAGGGCCACCAGCACGAACAGCGAATGGGCAACCATGCGAACCGGCGCCTGCAGGGTGGACAGCAGGCCCTCCAGCACCGCCCCCTTCACGAGGGTGACGCGACCGCCGTAACCGGCGTGTTCACTCCGCATCAGCAGGCTCGCCACCCCGAGTGCGCGCGGCAGCAGCAGCATCGTCAGGGTGGTGACCCACAGCGCCGCCATCTCGCCGCCCATCGTGCGCGGCAGGTCGAAGACCGATTGGCCGCTCCACATCCACGCGCCCGCGCCGATCAGCACCGAAGCGAGCCACAGCGGCGCCGACAGGTAAGCCATCGCGCCGGTGCCGAGCATCGCGCGGTGCACGCGGTGCAGCCCCGGCTCGGCGATCAGGCGTGCGTTCTGCAGGTTGCCCTGGCACCAGCGGCGGTCGCGCTTGAGTTCTTCGAGCAGGTTGGGCGGCTGCTGTTCGTAGCTGCCGGCCAGCTCGGGCACGAGCCAGGTGTGGTAACCGGCGCGGCGCATCAGCGCGGCTTCAACGAAGTCGTGCGACAGGATGTCGCCGCTCAACCCGCCGGTGCCGGCCAGCGGCGCCAGCGCGCAGTGCCTCATGAAGGGCTCGATGCGGATGATCGCGTTGTGGCCCCAGTAGTGCGACTCACCGAGCTGCCAGTACTGCATGCCGGCCGTGAACAGCCGGCCGGTCGTGCGGCCGGCAAACTGCTGGGCGCGTGCGTGCACGGTGTCCAACCCGCAAGCCTGCGGCGCGGTCTGGATGATGCCGGCGCGCGGGTTCGCTTCCATCAGGCGCGCCAGGGTCACGATGCAGTCGCCGGTCATCACGCTGTCGGCGTCGAGCACCACCATGTAGCGGTAGTTGCGGCCCCAGCGGCGGCAGAAGTCGGCCACGTTGCCCGCCTTGCGGCGCGTGCGGCGCTGGCGCCAGCGGTAGAAGATGCGCGCGCCGTCGCCCAGCGCGTCGCGCAGCTCGGCCCACGCCGCCAGTTCGGCGGCACGCACGGCCGGGTCGCCGCTGTCGGACAGCACGTAGAAGTCGAACAGGCTCGACGCCCCGGTGGTGGCCACCGATTCGTAGGTGGCACGCAAGCCGGCGAACACGGTGTCCACCTGCTCGTTGCAGATCGGCATGATGACCGCCGTGCGGGCCTCGGGCCCGAGCGGCTGGTGGCGTGCCACGGCCAGCGACAGCGCATGCCGGTCGCCGCGCAGTTGCACCCAGAAGCCCATCAGCGCGGTGAAGAAGCCGGCCGAAACCCACGCGAACAGCAGAGTGAACAGCAGCACCTGCAGCACGCGCACCACCGGGTGATCCACCATCGGCTGGGTGCGCGTCATCAGCGTGGCGGCCAGCACGGCCGAGGCGCCGATCAGCCACAACAAGGTGCGGCGGCGTTGGGCCGCGGCCAGCTCCCATGGCGCCTTGGAGGCAGCCACCTGCGGATCGGCTGCGGCGCGGCCGGCCCAGGCCGCCTTCAGGCCAGCAAGGAAGCCGAGCCAGGGCACCGGTACCATCGAGCCGCGCCGGATCGGCGGGGCTGTCGGTCGGGTGTCCGCGCCGTCGAATCCGCCCTCGAATCCGCCTTTGAACAGACGAACCAGCGGGGCGCCGTCGGGCCGACTCAGTCGGCTTGAATCAGGGTAGTCCATGTTTCGGTCAATGCGTTGTTGGCTTGTTTCAGGAAGGCGCGCAGCTCGACCGGCTGCGTCACGTCGATGCGTTGCACGCGCAGGCTCATGCGCCAGGCGCCGGTGGTGCTGTTGCGGTACGCGTTCTGTTCGAGCAGGCGGCCGTTCTTGTCGGGGGTCACCACGGCCTGCACGGCGGCGTCGGGCGCGAGCGCACGCAGCCCCGGGCCGTCGAAGTCGATGACGTAGAACACGTCGCGCTTCAGGTCTTCGGTCGGCTCCACGTAACCGTGCCCGAAGCGCGACTGCGTGGCCCAGCCGGTCGGCGGCGTCTGCTGGCGCTCGCCCTGCCAGTGGATCGCGTAGCTCAGCTCCAGCGGCTGCCCTGCGGCAGGCAGGCGCGCCGGCACCCAGTAGGCCACCACGTTGTCGTAGGTTTCGTCCGGCGCCGGCAGTTCGACGAGCTCTACGCGGCCCTCGCCCCAGGCGCCTTGCGGTTCGATCCAGGCACTCGGGCGGCGCTCGTAGTGCGCCTCGGTGTCTTCGTAACTGCGGAAATTGCGGTCGCGCTGCATCAGGCCGAAGCCCTTCGGGTCGATCACCGTGAATGCGCTGGTGCGGGTGCGCTTCGGGTTGATCAGCGGGCGCCACAACCACTCGCCGTTGCCGGCCGCGACCATCAGGCCGTCGGAGTCGTGCACCTCGGGGCGAAAGTCGCCCAGCCGCGGCGCGTTCTCGCCATGCAGGAACATGCTGGTCAGCGGCGCGATGCCCAGGGTGGTGATGGGAGTGGCGCCCTGTGCAAGCGCGTCGCGCAGGAACAGGCGCATGCGCACATCGACCACCGATTCGTCGCCGGGGCGCAGGGTGAACTGGTAAGCGCCGGTGGCGCGCGGCGAGTCGAGCTGCGCGTACAGGGTCAGCGCTTTCGCATCAGGCGCCGGGCGTTCGAACCAGAACGCCTTGAAGACCGGGAACTCCTCGGGCCGCACGCCGCCGGTATCGATCGCCAGGCCGCGCGCCGACAGGCCGTACTGCTGGCCCCGCCCAAGCGCGCGAAAGTAGCTCGCGCCGAGGAAGACGATCAGCTCGTCCTTGTAAGCCGGGTTGTTGAGCGCGGTGTGGACCCGAAAGCCCGCGTGCCCGGCAGCGCCCCAGGTGGCCGGCGCGACGGTGTGTTTGCCGTAGTCGTAGTCCTTCGGGTCGAAGCCGATCTCGCGCACACCGGCGGGCGTGATGTCGTGCAGCTTGACCGGCTGCGCGTTCGACGGCCCACCGGGGTGGAAGAACATCAACTCGAAGGGCAGCGCCTCGGCCCGCCACGCGGCGCGATCGGTGCGGTAGCGGATGTCGCGATAGGCGTCGTACTTCAGCGCCTTCAGCGCGGCGGAGTTCGGTTCGGGCGAGCGGTAGGTGCCAAGCGCTTCCTGGCGCGCGAGTGCGGCCACGTCGTCGAAGCCGAAGGCCGCGGCGGAGCCGGCAGCCAGCAAGGCCGCGAGCAGCGCGACGGCGGAAATGAAGGGTCTGGCAAACAAGCTCGGAGTCCTGGAAGGTGGCTGGTAAGGGCTCGAAATGGGCCTTTCCAGGGCCTTCTCTGCAAACACCGTGCCGTCGAATATTTATCCTTTTATATCAACAGGTTAGGTTTGATTCTTGAACTCGGTCACAGCTTGATCGGGCGAACAATTGCTGCAAGCGCACAAATGCGTCGTTGATCAGCGACAAAGCCAATTTCAGCTACGGGTAAACCCGCGTTCTACGGGCGTCAGCGCGTCGCTAATCGGCGACAGGCGGTTCCGCCGCAGCACCGTCGGCGCGAAACAGCCCCGGCGTCAGCTGGTGCTTCTGCAGCAGCCGGTAGAACTCGGTCCGGTTGCGTTCAGCCAGCCGCGCGGCGTCGGCCACGTTGCCGTCGGTCAGCTTGAGCAGGCCCACCAGGTACTCGCGCTCGAAGCGGTGGCGCGCGTCGGCAAAGCTCAGCACTTCCACGGTCGGCACGCGCAGCGCGCGCTGCACCAGGCTCAGCGGCACCAGCGGCGTGGTCGTCAGCGCGCAGACCTGCTCCATCACGTTGTAGAGCTGGCGCACGTTGCCGGGCCAGGCCGCCATGGCAAGCGCACGCAGCGCCTCGGGCGCCAGGCCGTTGATGCGCTTCTGGTACTTGGCCGCCAGGCGCTGCAGGAAGTGGTTGGCCAGCAGCGGAATGTCTTCGCGCCGCTCGCCCAGGGTGGGCAACTGCAGGGTGACGACGTTGAGCCGGTAGTACAGGTCTTCGCGGAACTGGCCTTGCGCCATCGCCGCTTCCAGGTCGCGGTGGGTGGCCGACAGCACGCGCACGTCGATCGGCGTGGGCTGGCTGGCGCCGACCGGCCGCACCGAACGCTCCTGCAGCACGCGCAGCAGCTTGACCTGCAGGGCGGGCGGCATGTCGCCGATCTCGTCGAGGAACAAGGTGCCGCCGTCGGCCGCCTGGAACAGCCCGCGGTGGTTCGCCACCGCGCCGGTGAACGCGCCCTTCACGTGGCCGAACAACTCGGATTCGAGCAGCGCCTCGGGAATGGCGCTGCAGTTCACCGCCACGAACGGCCGCCCTGCCCGCGGGCTGGCCTGGTGGATGGCCTGGGCGAGCAGTTCCTTGCCGCTGCCGCTTTCGCCGCGGATCAGGATGCTGGCGTCCGAGCGCGCCACCATCTTGGCCTCGGTCAGCAGTTCGGCCATGCGCGCCGAGCGGCTCACGATCGGCGCACGCCAGGCTTCGGCCGCCTGCCCGCCTTCGCCCGGAGCTGGCGCCGACAAGGCCAGCGCCTGGGCCACCTTGTCGAGCAAGGCCAGGCCGTCGAAGGGTTTGGTCAGGTAGCTGTAGACACCGCGCGCGGTGGCTTCCACCGCGTCGGGGATCGCACCATGCGCCGTCAGCAGGATGACCGGCAGCGACGCATGGCGCAGGCGGATGCGGTCGAACAGCGCCAGGCCGTCAAGCCCGGGCAGGCGCACGTCGCTGATCACGAGTTGCGGCACTTCGATAGCCAACTGCGCCAGCGCTGCTTCAGCCGACCCGACGGCCGTGATGCGGTGGCCGGCCGACGTGAGGCGCATCGACAGCAGGCGCAGCATGTCGGCGTCGTCATCGACCAGCAGCACGTGCGCTGCGGTGGGGGCGGCCGTCATGGCGCGGCCGGCCGGCTGCCGTTGCTGCCGGCCGGCGCGGCAGGGGCCGTGGCGGGCCGGTTGACGAGGCTGCGCTCGATGGCCTTGAGCGCTTCGAGCTGCTGGGCCAGTTGGTCCTGGCGGCGCTGGGCGTCGCGCAGCTGCTGACTCTGGCGTTCGATCTGTTCTTCGAGCCGGCGCTGCTCGTTGTAGCGCAGCGCCAGCAGGCGCGCGAGCGGCCGCCACGGCGCGAGCTGCGGGTCGGTGGAGCGCAGCAGCGGGTCGAGCGTGGCGAGCGCGCGCATGGTGTCGTTCGGGTTGCGCGTCTGCCCCAGCGCGAGCGCGAGTTCGAGCACCGAGCCCGGGTTCGAGGGTTGATCCAGGCGCACGAACTCGCGCGCCAGTTCGGCCGGCGGCATCTGCCGCACGCGGTCGAAGTAGCTGTAGAAGGCGCGCGCGGCGGTCTCCAGCGAGGCTTCGGCGCTGGGGGGCGCGGCGTCGGCCGGCGCGGGGTCCCTGATCTGCACCGGCGTGGTGGGGGCGGCGGCGGCCAATACCGGCACCGGCACCGGCACCGGCACCGGCACCGGCGCCGGTGCGGCCGCGCTTGCCGGCGTGCCGGCTGCGGCTTTGGCCGCCGGCACCGATGCGCTGACTGCTGCGGCCGCTGGCGCCGGGCCGGCCTCCGGCACGACCGTGCAGGCCGTCAGCAGCGCTATCAGCGTCACCGGCACCGCCGCGGCCTGCAGCGCCGTGCGTGACGTGGCCCGCCGCGCCGCCCGCGGTGCAGCCTCTGGCACGGCAGGTTCAGTCGCGGTGCGCATGCGGAAGCTCGATGCGAAAGTGCGCGCCCGGCGCATCGCCCAACAATTCGATGCGGCCCGCGTGCGCCACCACGCACTCCTGCACGATGGACAAGCCGATGCCGCTGCCGCGCAGGTCGGTCTCGGGTTGGCGCTCGCCCCGGTAGAAGGGCTCGAAGACGTGCGCGCGGTCGGCCGGCGCCACGCCGGCACCGGTGTCGCTGATATCGATCTGCACGCCTTCGGCGCGTTGGGTGAAGTCAAAACGAATGGTGCCCTCCATCGGACTGAAACGAATCGCATTGGACAGCAAGTTGCCGAAGGCCACGCCGATCTTTTCGGCATCGACCTCGGCCCACACGGGGCCATCGGACACATTCACTTTCAATCGGCGCGCCTGCAATTGCAGGCGCTGTTCGGCGACACGCTCGCGCGCCAGTTCGGCCAGGTCGACGCGCCGGCGCGAAATGTTGCGCGCCTCGAACGCGGCGGCGTTGAAGCGCAGCAGGTCTTCGATCTGCACCTGCAGCGCCATCGTGTTCTGGCGCAGGATGCGCGCCACCTCGCGCTGCGCTTCGGTCAGGCTGCCGGCCACGCCTTCTTCGAGAAGCGCCACGCCTTCGCGCAGCGCCGCCAGCGGCGTCTTCAACTCGTGCGACACATGGCGCAGGAAGCGTGCCTTGTCGGCGTCGAGTTCGGCCAGGCGCAGGCGCAGCCAGTCCAGCCGCCGGCCCAGCTCGCGCAGGTCGGCCGGGCCGGGAATGTCGACCACCTCGGTCATGCGGTTTTCGCCCAGCGCGACGATGGCGCCTTCGAGGCGCTTCAAGGGCCGGCCCAGCCACATCGAAAACCCGAACGCCAGCAGCACCGCCAGACCGATCGCCGCCAGCACCTGCTGGGCCAGTTGCCGGCGCGCGTCTTCGAGCCGCTCCAGCACGGTCTTGCTGCGCGTTTCGGCGGCGCGTTGCACGGCGTCGGCAATGCGCGCCTGGGTTTGTGCGAAGGCGCGGAACTCGGCGCTCAGCGCTTCGTCGCGGCCATACGCGGAGCCGCGCGGCGCGTCGATCTGCGCCTTGATGGTGCTCAGGTGCTCGGTCCAGCGCGTGATCTCGGCCGGCGGCAGCGGTCCGTCGGCCAGCGCCGCGAGCGTGTCGGACGACTCGCGCGCCGCGGCCTCGAAGTTGGCGCGCAAGGTCGGGTCGTCCAGCACCAGGTACTGGCGTGCGGCGCGTTCCATCGTGACGCGGCGCTCCTCCAGGCGCTGCAGGCCGGCGGTGTCGCGCGCCGCGCGCTCGGCGCCGTGCCGGCTCTCGACCATCAGGCGTTCAAGCGTGTACAGCCCACGCACCGACACCACCGCGAGCAGCGCCGGGACGAGCAGGAACGCGATCGTCAGCAACTGACGGAACGAGGCGCGGTGCAGGGTGAACATCGGTTGCATTTTTGCCTGCGTCGAGCCGAGCACGATTCGGGCCCGGTCGGGCAAGCTTGAAGTAGCATGCCCGCCCGCCGCCCGCTGCGCGCCACGCACGTCACGTCGCAGGAAACCCGACGTCGCAAACCCTGCGGCGCCACCTTGCTGGCACTGGCCGGCTCGCTGGCGCTGTACCGCCGCCAGGTCTGATCCGGCCCCTGCCCCGGCCCCGGCCTTGCACGCGCAAATTACCCTGAGCTGCGTCCGGCCTTTACATTGCACGCAATATAATTGCTCACTATACTTCAAGCCATGCCGCGCACACCCCGCCCCTCATTCGCCGAACCGGCCGCCGGCTGGCTCGCGCTGGACCATCAGCTGTGCTTCGCGGTGTACTCGGCCTCGCTGGCCATGACCAAGCTCTACAAGCCGCTGCTCGCACCGCTGGGCCTGACCTACCCGCAGTACCTGGTGATGCTGGTGCTGTGGGAGGGCGACGGCATCACCGTCTCGCAACTCGGCGAACGCCTCTCGCTCGACTCCGGCACGCTCACGCCCCTGCTCAAGCGGCTCGAAGCAGCCGGCCTGCTGCAGCGCCTGCGCGACACAGCCGACGAGCGCCGCGTGCTGTTGCAGCTCAGCGCCGCCGGCCGCAAGTTGAAGGCGCGCGCGGTGCGTGTGCCGCAGGCCGTGGCCTGCGCCACCGGCTGCAAGCTCGATGAGCTCGGTGCGCTGGTCGCCCGCCTGCAGCAGTTGCGCACGAGCCTGAATTCGTTCCCCCCCGAGGCCGCGGCATGACTGCGGCCCTTCCCCGCGGCAGTGGCGCAAGCCCTGCCCTTCCCACGTGCGGCAATGTGCCGCCATTCACCTCGCAGGAGCATCTCCATGGCCATTGAAAAAGCCCTCTACACCGCCCAAGCCACCTCCACCGGCGGCCGCACTGGCACCACCGAGTCGTCCGACGGCGTGGTCAAGCTCAACCTCACGACGCCGAAAGAATTGGGCGGCCCGGGTGGCAACGGCACCAACCCGGAGCAGTTGTTCGCGGCCGGCTACTCGGCCTGCTTCATCGGCGCCATGAAGGCCGTGGCCGCGCGCCAGAAGCTTGCGCTGAGCTCCGAGGTCTCGATCAAGTCCGACGTGAGCATCGGCCCGATGGTCGGCAAGGCGGGTGCCTTCGGCATTGCCGTGACGATGGCCATCAGCGTGCCGGGCATGGACCGCGCCGCCGCGCAAAAGCTGGTCGACGACGCGCACGAGGTCTGCCCGTACTCGAACGCCACGCGCGGCAACATCGACGTGACGCTGACCCTCGTCTGACCGAACAACGCGCGGGTGTTCGACACGCCCGCGCCTGCGGTCCCGAACTGCATGAGGGACAACCCCAAGACGCCATTTCTGGAAAGTTGACTGCGGTCAAGCGCGCCGTGTGAAGGGCAGTTGCACCATTCACTCACGGAAATCTCTCGCATCGAAACGATCGACAGCGAGCTTGCGCCACAGCCCACAGGAGACTTCAGCAATGACCAGGTTCACCTCGCGTTCAAGACTCGTTCGCAGCGTTCAGGCTCTCGCCGCCACGGCCTTGGCGGCCACGCTGACGGCCCCCGCCCACGCGTGGGAACCGAGCAAGCCGGTCGAGTTCGTCATCCCCGCCGGCACCGGCGGCGGTGCCGACCAGATGGCCCGGCTGATCCAGGGCATCGTGCTCAAGCACAAGCTCATGAAGGAGCCGCTCATCGTCGTCAACAACTCGGGCGGCGCTGGCGCCGAAGGCTTTCTGGCGGTGAAAGAGGCCAAGGCCGACCCGCACAAGATCATCATCACGCTGTCGAACCTGTTCACCACGCCCATGGCCACCGGCGTGCCGTTCAACTGGAAGGACATGACGCCGGTGTCGATGCTGGCGCTCGACCAGTTCGTGCTGTGGGTCAATGCCGAGAGCCCGCACAAGAGCGCCAAGGACTACCTGGCCGCCGTGAAGGCCGCCGGCCCGAACAAGTTCAAGATGGCCGGCACCGGCTCCAAGCAGGAAGACCAGATCCTGACCGCCGGCCTCGAGAAAGCCACCGGCACCAAGTTCATCTACGTGCCCTTCAAGGGCGGTGGCGACGTGGCGGTGCAGCTCGTCGGCAAGCACGTCGACTCGACCGTGAACAACCCCGTCGAAGCCGTGGCGCAATGGCGCGCCGGCTCGCTGCGCGCGCTGTGCGTGTTCGATGACGAGCGCATGCCGTACAAGGCCAAGGTGACCGATGCGCAGTCTTGGAACGACATCCCGACCTGCAAGGAAGCCGGCATCCCGACCGACTACGTGATGCTGCGCGGCATCTTCATGGCCCCCGGCGTCGCGCCCGACCAGGTGGCGTTTTTCGTCGACCTGATGAAGAAGGTGCGCGAGACGCCGGACTGGAAGGAGTACATGGAAAAGGGCGCGTTCAACCAGACCGCGATGGTCGGCGCCGAATTCACCAAGTGGCTCACCGCCGCCGAAGACAACCACCGCACGCTGATGACCGAAGCCGGTTTCCTGGCCGCGAAGTAAGCGGCACCTCGCCCCTCCCCCCGCAGCACCTGATCGACCCGGCAGGCGGCACGCCGCCTGCCCCGGCGGAGCCCTGCGCGCTGCGCTCTGACACTGCGGCGCGGCGCGGTGCACCCGATGACCCCCCACCAGGACGGCACGATGACAACCCACGACACTTCCGCCACCGCGGCCACCGCGGCCGAAAGCGGCACCGCGACCCACCGCGTCGAACTGGTGGTGGCAACCATCTTGTTGCTGCTCGGCGTGGTCGTCGCGTTCCAGAGCTGGAAGCTCGGCGCCGGCTGGAGCAGCGACGGCCCGGGCGCGGGCTACTTTCCGTTCTACATCGGCCTGATCATCATCATCTCCAGCCTCGGCACGATGCTCACGTCGGTCTGGGGCAAGAGTCGCAGCGACGAGGTCTTCGTCGACCGCGAGCAGCTCGGCCGCGTGCTGTCGGTGCTGCTGCCGGCGATGGCGTATGTGGGGGCAGTGCAGTTCCTTGGGCTGTACATCGCGTCGGCGATCTACATCGCGCTGTTCATGGTGACCCTGGGCAAGTACTCGTGGCTCAAGAGCGTGATTGCCGCACTCGCGGTCAACACGCTGTTCTTCCTGATGTTCGAGGTGTGGTTCAAGGTGCCGCTGTTCAAGGGCTCGCTGGACCCACTCGGCTTCCTCGGCTATTGAAGCCTCGAACCCCCTCCAGGAGCTCGCTCTCATGCAAGAGATCACCGCACTGATGCAAGGCTTCGCCGTCATCCTGACGCCGATGAACATCGGCCTGATGTTCGTGGGCATCATCCTCGGCGTGCTCATCGGCGTGCTGCCGGGCCTGGGCGGCGCCAACGGCGTGGCCATCCTG
>JANOQS010000385.1:0-6121 GCA_031414975.1 Methylibium sp.
GGCGGCCGATCGCTTCGACATCGTGCTGCGCGGCCGCGGCGGCCATGCCGCGCAGCCGCACCGCACGCCCGACGTGCTGCTCGCGGCGAGCCAGCTCGTGGCGCAGCTCAACACCATCGTCTCGCGCCGCATCGACCCGGCTGAATCGGCGGTGCTGTCCGTCACGCGCGTGAACGGCGGCAGCAGCCACAACGTGCTGCCCGCCGAGGCCACCGTCACCGGCACGGTGCGAAGCTTCGATGCGCCGTCGCAGGACCGGATCGAGGCTGCATTGCGCGATGCTGTCGCAGGGGTCGCGCTTGGGCACGGCGTTGAAGCCGATGTGACCTACCACCGCTACTATCCGGCCACCGTGAACAGTGCGGCAGAAGCGCAACTTGCGCTGCACGCTGCCGAGGTTGCCGGCCTGAAGGCCAGCGTCGCACCGCGGCCGGCATTCACTTCGGAGGACTTCGCGTTCATGGTGCGAGAGCGGCCCGGCGCCTACCTCTGGCTCGGCCAGGGCGGCAACGAACGCCCGCTCCATCACCCTTGCTACGACTTCAACGACGATGCGCTGCCGCACGGCGTGCGCTGGTTCTGCGCGGTGGCTGAGATGGCGCTTGCCGCGTAGTGCAACGCACACCGTGTCGACGGCGCACGGACGACTGAGGGTGATCGGCCCTCAGTCGCTCGCACGCTGCGTCATGTGCAACTGCGTTCTAACTCATAGAAGCAATCTGCGCTTTGGGCACATAGCGGCCGTTGTACTGGCCGTCGATGAAGGGAAGTCTTGGGGCTCCTGGCGGCCACTTCCTGTCATTGGCGAACGACCACTGACCGGCGCTGGACGACGTGATGAAATAGCGCGAATGCCGTATTTCGAACCGTCGCGCCAACTGAGCATGCGTTTACGTCGGCACTGCGGGCGCGGGCATAACGGTTGCGCTGCACTCGCCGAAGCCGATTCCGATCGCGCCGGCGCGTTTGCAGAATCCACGCAGGGCGAGACTGTCGCCGTCGACCAAGAACGTGCGGACTTCCCCATTGGGAAGTGTGATCGGCCGCTTGCCGCCTTGTGTCAGTTCGAGCAACGATCCGGCTTGATCCGCGGCCGGCCCTGAGAGCGTACCCGAACCGATCAGATCGCCAGGCTGCAAGTTGCAGCCACCAGAACTGTGGTGCGCCACCAGTTGCGCCGGCGTCCAGTAGGCTGCATCGCGTGCATTGCCGCGGGTAAGCTGCACGGCGGCCTGACCGGCCGCGCGCATCGCTGCGGTCTGCAGCCAGACCTCGAGCTCGATGTCGAGCGCTCCTTGCGCGCGGTCCTGCGCCGCATTGAGGTAGTGCAGTGGTTCCGGGTCGCCGGCCGGCCGCACGAGCGGCGCGCGGAACGGCGCGAGTGCCTCCATCGTCACTACCCAGGGCGACAGCGTGCTGCCGAAATTCTTCGACAGGAAGGGCCCCAACGGCTGGTATTCCCAGGGCTGGATATCGCGCGCCGACCAGTCGTTGAACAGGGCCACGCCGAAAAGGTGCTGTTCGGCCTCGTCGATCGGAATCGGCTCGCCGAGCGGGTTGCCTGTCCCGACCAGAAAGCCGAGTTCGAGTTCGTAGTCCAAGCGCTGGCTGGGCCCGAACTGCGGTGTGTCGGCGCTGCCCTTGGTCTGGCCGAGCGGGCGACGAATAGGCGTGCCGCTGACCACGATGGACGAGGCGCGGCCGTGGTAGCCGATCGGCACCCACTTGTAGTTCGCCAGCAGAGGGTTGTCGGGGCGAAACAGCTTGCCCACCGTCGTTGCATGATGGATGCCGGTATAGAAGTCGGTGTAGTCGCCGATGCGTGCTGGCAGCGCGAATTCGGCGTCGACCTGCGCGACCAGGCAGGGTTCGAGTTGTTGCTGCGCAGGCGCGCGTTCGCGCAGGGCGCGCGACAGTGCCAGCCGCAACGCCGACCAGGCCGCCGGGCCGAGTGCCATCAGCGGATTGAGCGAGTCGCCGCAGACCGCTTGTGCCGCCGCGCGTGCCGGCCCGGCGGCGTCCTTGTCGAAGAGGCCGCACGTCAGGGCGGCGGCGAGGTCGACGATCTGCGCGCCGATCGCCACTCCGCCGCGGAAAACTTCGTTCTTGCCGCGACGCCGGAACACCGCCAGCGGCAGGTTCTGGATCGGGAACTCGGTGTCCGCCGCGTTGGCGGAAGCTACCCAGCTGCGCAGCGCCACGTCGTGGGTTTCGTTGAGCGTTGTCATGATCGCCTCAACGTCCCGGCGCCGCCAGGCTGCCGTCGTGCATCCAGGCCGCGTGCTGGGGCGCGCGCTTGGTCTGGGCCCACTCCTCCAGCATGTCCCACTTCACGTCGTCGAGCCGCTTCATCATCTCCGGGGTGCCGGTGTTGGCCGCGAGTTCCACTCGGTGACCGCTCGGGTCGAAGAAGTAGATCGACTTGAAGATCGTGTGATCGGTCGGGCCCAACACCTCGATGCCGGCCGCTTCCAGGCGCTGCTTGGTCGCGACGAGCGTGTCCACCGAGTCGCACTCCAGCGCCAGGTGCTGCACCCAGGCCGGTGTGTTGCGGTCACGGTCCATCCGCGGCCGACCGGGCAGCTCGAAGAAAGCCATGATGTTGCCCTGCCCGGCGTCGAGGAAGACGTGCATGTAGGGGTCGGGCGCTTTGGTCGAGGGCACTTCGTCCTCGGCAATGGCCAGCACGAACTTCATGTCCAGGTGCTTGCCGTACCACTCGACGGTCTGCTTGGCGTCGGCGCAGCGGTAGGCAACGTGGTGAATCTTGTTGATCAGCATGGTGACTCCTTGGAGGGGTTGACTTGTGGGCTTACAGGTCCAGCAACGCAGCTTGGAGGTGCTGCTGGAACCGCTCGGGGTTCCCCAGCGCGTTGGCGTTGAGCAGCGCCAGCTTGACGAGGAACAGCTCGGTCTTGTCGGCGCCAGCCTGATCAATGGCGTTGGCCAGCGCGTCGTAGACGGTCTCCAGGCCGGGGATGGTCAGGGCTTTGTTCGTGGCAGTCATGGTCAATCTCCTTGGCGGGTCTTCTTTACTGGGGCAACGCGGCGTCGAGGGCCGCCTGCAGGCGGGTGGCGTCCAGCGTCAGCCAGCGCGCGCAGACATGTTGATCAGGGCGTAGCAGGTACGCCGCACCGCTGGCCTGCACGCCGTAGCGGCGGCGGAAGTGGCCGTCGGCATCGGCCAGTGTCAAGTCGGCGCCGGCCACCGGGCTGCCGGCGCCGACGACCGTCACGCGTATCGGAACGCCGCGTTCGCGGGTGGTGGCGACGACCGCTTGCAGCGGCTCGGGAATGGCCGCGGCTTCGGTGAAATAGATCAGGTCGAAGCCGCCGCCAAGGTGGTCGAGCAGGAAGTCATCGGCCGACAGGCGGATGTTCTGCGGCGGTGCGCCGTGCGCCGGGCCAGACTTGAAAAGCGCGTTGTCGTCGCCAGCGCTGTTGAGCATCGAGTCCGTGTACTCGTGCGGACGCGAGGTGCGCCAGTGGTACAGCGGGCGCACGAACTCCTCGGTGAGCGACAGCGACAGGACCGCGTCGCGCAGCAGCCGGAACCCGCGGCTCGGCGGCGCCATGAAACGCGTGCTCTTGCCCGCCTCGTCGATGATCTCTCGCGCCGCGCCGACGCGCTCGGCGCTGTGGTTGGCCAGCAGCTTCCGGCTGGCCAGCCCCTTGGCCACGAAGGCCAGGTGCCACGCCAGCGACTGTGCGTCCTGGAACGCGGTATTGGCACCGCGCACGCCGAAAATCGGCAGCAGGTGCGCCGCGTCGCCGGTGAAGAGCACGCGGCCATGCACGTAGTCGGGCAACGTCAGCGTGCGTGCCGAGTACACCGAGCACCAGTCCATCTCCCAGCGCGTGCCGGCGTGGCCGATCATCGCGAGTTGCGCGTCGATGCGAGCCTTCAGCGACTCGGGCTGCAGCGCCTGCTCGGGCGTCTCGCCAGCCGGCAGTTGGTAGTCGACACGCCAGATGCCGTGCGGCTCACGGTGCATCAGGATGGTGTTGCCGGGGTTCCAGTCCGGGTCGAAATAGGCCAGCCGCTCGGTCGGAAGCGGCAGGTCGATCCTGATGTCGGCGATGACGAAGAAGCCCTCGTACGAGGCGCCCTCCATCTGCAGGTTCATCGCGGTGCGGATGGGCGAGCGGCCGCCGTCGGCCGCGACCAGCCACTCGGTCTCCAGCGTGTAGGTGTCTGCCGGCGTGTCGATCTCGACACGCGCGAAGTCGGCTTCCAGCTCGACCTTGACGACCTTGTTGCCCCAGCGGAAGTCGACCAGCGGACTGGCCGCGCAGGCGTCGATGAGATATTCCTCCATGTACTGCTGCTGGATGTTGAGCATCGGGAAATAGCGGTCGTCGGCGTCGTGCGGTGCCTCCATCCGGAAGACGCGCTGGCCGCGGTAATAGGAATTGCCGAAGCGCCAGGGCAGGCCGTTCTCGGTCATGCGGTCGGCAGTGCCGACCTGCTGCAGGATCTCCATCGAACGCCGCGTGAACACGATGGCGCGGCTGCCCTGCGAGACCTGCAGTTCCGAGGTGACGAGCACGCTGGGCACGCCGTGCCGCGCCAGTTCCAGCGCGGCAACCATGCCGGCCGGACCGGAACCCACGATGACGACCTGCTTGCGTGTCTGGGCCGCATGGGCCGGAGGCAACCACGGCTCGTGGACCGTGTAGTCGTAGTAGATCGAAGGACGGGCTTCGGTGCTGGGGCGGTGCATGTTCGTGGCTCCTGCGGTGTGTCGAACGGATGGGGTGGCGTGGACGGTGGCCGTCAGGCGGGCGAGCCGGCGGCAGTGGCCGAGTGCCCGACACAATCCCCACCAGGGTGGGCAGCAGATGATCGTTGCGGACGCAACCAGTATGGTCGATCCGCACGGGAATGCATTGAGGGTTTTCACTAGTTGCGACCGCAACCAAGGTCCCGTACTGGTTGCTCTCGCAACCATCGAGTACAGTTGGCGCGACACAACCCTGAACGACAAGGACCCCGCGGTGAGTTCTCCCAAGCGCAGCCCAACCCCTCTGGATCGCACCATCACGCACCGGTTGCACACCCTGTCGAAGATCACCGACCGGGTGTCGCAGGCCGCCTACGAAACCGACGCGGGCATCCCGTTCAGCGAGGGGCGATGCCTCGCTGCCATCGGCGCCTTCAGCCCGTTGTCCGTCAACGATCTCGCGCAACGGGCCAACCTGAACAAGGGTCAGGCCAGTCGAGCCGCGCAGTCGCTGGTCGACCAGGGACTGGTGCGCAAGGAGGCCAGCGCCACCGATGGCCGGGGCGTGGTTCTCACGCTGACGGCCAAGGGCGAACGCGTCTGGCAGCGCGTGATGCTCGTGATCGAACGCCGCAACGCGGAGATCGTCTCCTGCCTTGAGGCCCAGGAGGTCCAGCAACTCAGCAGATTGCTCGATCGTCTCGTTGAACACGCCCGAGGTACCGCCGGCGCCGGCGACGAGCCGGCTGAATAGGGCTCGAGATCTTCGGCGCAGTCTTAGCCCGGTTGCATGGACGGGACGTTAGTTGCGCGCGCAACTTATGCCTCGCTAATCTCCACAGGTCAATTGAGCGAAAGCACTTAGTTGCGCCCGCAACTTATCTTCCGTACAGTTGCGGCAGATCAAATACGGCGGGCCGCTTTCGGGCCAGACCACATTCGCCGGCCGACCGACACCCCAACGGAGACCACCATGTTCGCCATTCCGCCCCTGCGCCGCTGCCTGACGTTTTGTGCCATCGCACTTCCGCTGAGCGCCATCGCTTTCCCCGACAAGCCCATCGAATGGGTCGTCCCCTACCCGGCCGGAGGCGGCTCCGATGTCGTGGCACGCTCACTGGCAGAGCAGATGGGCAAGACGCTGGGCCAGACCCTGATCGTCAACAACAAGCCCGGCGCCGCGACGAACATCGGCGCCGACTATGTCGCGAAGGCAAAGGCGGACGGGCATGTCATGCTGACTGCGGACACGGCCACCCTGGCAGCGAATCCGGCGCTGTACGCCAAGCTGCCCTACAACGCCGAGAAGGACTTCGCGCCGGTAGGACTGATGGCGCGTTTCCCGATGATCCTGGTGGTGGGCACCGGCGTGCCGGTCAAGACGCTGGCGGAGTTCA
>JANOQS010000386.1:0-7742 GCA_031414975.1 Methylibium sp.
TCGGCGTAGCCGGCCAGCAGCACGGTGCCGTCGGCCGACCACGCCAGGCGCTTGACGTCGCCGACCCCGGCGTCGATGGCGCGCACGAGGCGGCCCGAGTCCAGGTCGAACAGGCGGATCGCGCCGCGCTGACCCGGCGCCGCGCTGGTGCCGCCCACAGCCACGAGCGCCTGGCTCGGGTGCACCGCGGCGCCGTACAGCCGGCCGATGTCACCGGCGCCCAGCGGCGGCCGCAGCACCAGGCCCGGCCGGCCGGAACGCAGGTCCCAGACGCGCGCGGTCTTGTCGTCCGACGCGCTGACCAGCAGACCGCGCGCTTCGCTGACCGCCACGCGTCGCACCGGGGCCGAGTGGCCGCCGGTCTCTATGCGCAGCACAGGCACGGCCTGCAGAAGGTCGGCCGGGTCGGCGCCGACTTGGGTGGCCAGCCCCAGAAGCACCATCCCCAGGCCGGCCAGGCCGGCAACCAGCAGTCGCGCCGCACGCACAGGGCGACGTCGCACGCGTTCAAGTCTCGCCGGGTGCTGCTGACGCTGGAGTGGGTTCAATGCGCGGTTGCCTGGCGCGATGCTCGGCACCGATAGCGTGCAGCGTGACAGAAGTCACAGGAAGTGACCTTGGGCACCTGTGCGCCGGAAACCACGCACCCTGTTCAGGGGGGTCTCGGCACGCGTGGCGCAGGAGCGCCGCTCAGATCAATTCGAGCGCCGCCGAGCCGGGTTCCAGCGCGATCAGGACGTTCTCGTCCAGCAGGAAAGCCGTCACAGCAGCTCGTCGCGCATTTGGTTCACGAGTGCCGGCGTCACCGCGATGGCAGACTTCTGCCGCGCCAGGAGCGGAATGCCGTTGCGTACCGCGGGTTCCTTATCGGCCGCTCGGCTCGGGATTGTGATGCTGAAGCAGCCTGCATCAAGCATCACTGCGGATTCAGCGACTCCCCGATCCGCCGCGTCACCAGCGGCGGCTCCGGCCCCAGGTGGCAGGCAAAGCGGCGCTCGCGCAAGGCAACGTCGGAGGCGGTCATGCGGTCGAAGCGGCGCAGGTGTTCGGCCCAGGTCTCGTCGACGAAATGCTCGACGTACAGGCCCGGGTCGGTACTGTCGCGGAACAGGCCCCACGACAGCACGCCCATGCTCAGGCGGGCGCGCCGGCTCTCCTGCATCACCTCGCGGAATTGCGCGGCGCGCTCGGGGTCGATGCGGTACTCGATCGTCACCAGCACCGGGCCGGCGTGCGGGTCCGGCTCGAGCGTGGTGAAGGGCGGCTTGATCATGTCGGTGGGCGTCAGGTCTTCTTCTTCCGGGCCTTCGACCTTGAACCACCGCAGCACCAGCACGCTCAAGCCCGCGCCGGCCGCCGCGCACAGCAGGCTGGTGCGCACGCTCGTCAGGCTGGCCACCTGGCCCCACACGGCCGCGCCGAGCGCGCTGCTGCCCATCATCGCCATCTGGTAGATCGACATGCCGCGCGCCCGCACCCAGTTCGGCAGCGAGAGTTGGGCCGACAGGGTGAGCGAGTTGGCGACCGCGATCCACGCCATGCCAGACACCAGCATGCATGGCGCGGCCAGCCAGACGTTGGGCGCCAGGCTCACGCCCACCGTGGCGGCGGCGTGCAGCAAGGTGGCCCAGCGCACCAGCGGGTCGCGCGACACCGTCTGCCGGATGCGCGGCAGGAACAGCGCGGCGATCACCGCGCCGCCGCCCATCGAGGCCAGCAGCACCGTGAACGTGCCGGCGCCGCCGCCCTGCAGCCCGCGGGCGGTGAGCGGCAGCAGCGCCAGCAGCGCGGTGGACTGCATGAAGAACAACGACACGTTGAGCAGCACCGCGTGCATGCGGCCCGACTCGCGCACGTGCTGCACGCCGACGCGGATGGCGCCCAGGAAGCGCTCGCCCGGCAAGGCGCTGACCTTGGTCTCGCGCTTCCAGCGCTTGATGGCGAACGCCGCCCCGACCGACAACAACGCGTTCAGCATGAACACGTATTCGCTGCCCGCGCTGGCGATCAACGCGCCGGCCAGGATCGGCCCGATGATGCGCGACGCGTTCATCGCGATGCCGTTCAGCGCCAGCGCGGCCGGCAGTTGGTTGCGTGCCACCAGCTCGGGCACGATGGCGGCAAACACCGGCCAGCGCATCGCCAGCCCCATGCCGTTGGCAAAGGTCAGCACCAGCAGCAGCGGGGCGTTCATGCCACCCAGCACGATCACCGCACAGGTGATCGTGGCGACCGACGCCACCCAGATCTGCGTGGCCATGAACCAGCGCCGTCGGTCCAGGATGTCGGCCAGCGCGCCGCTGGGCAGCCCGAGCAGGAACACCGGCAAGGTCGAGGCCGACTGGACCAGCGCCACCATCACCGGCGAGGTGGTGAGCGAGGTCATCAGCCACGCCGCGGCCACGTCGTTCATCCACATGCAGATGTTGGCGGTCATCCACACGGCCCAGAGCATGCGGAACACCGGCTGGCCCAATGGGGCCCAGGGGGTCGCGCTCGGTTCGGTCGGGTTCAAGCGGTGTTCCGCAGCCGCCCCAGGGTCGAGGCGGCCACCAGGGTGAGCAGCGCAAACAGCGCCAGGCTCCAGAACTCGAACGGCACGCCCAGCACGCTGACGGCGGCATCGGCGCAATTGGCGGTGACCTGGAACAGGCCAGGCAGCAGCGATTCGAGCCCGAGCGCGGTGATGATCTTGTCGGCCAGGGTCAGGTTGCACGACGCACTCTTGGCCGCCACCGCATGCTGCCACCAGGCCGCTGCCACGCCGCTGAGCGCCAGCAGCAAGGCCACGACGCTGAGCCCGCCGCGTGCGATACGCGACTGCCACACCACGCCGACCAGGCACACCAGCGCAATCCCGATGAAGATCACACGTTGCAAGATGCACCACGGGCAGGGCTGCATGTCGAACACGTGCTGCGCTACCAGCGCCGCGGCCACCGCCGCCAGGCAGGCCAGCGCCATCACCAGCAGGCGCTGGCTCGCGCTGAAGCGTGAAAGGTCCGAAAGGGACGAAAGGGACATCAGGCGTTCAGCTCGACGATGACCTCGATCTCCACGCAAGCCCCCATCGGCAATTGCGCCACGCCGAAAGCGCTGCGCGCGTGCGCACCCTTGTCGCCGAACACTTCGGCCAGCAATTCGGAGCAGCCGTTGGTCACCAGGTGGTGTTCGGTGAAGTCGGGCGCGCTGTTGACCAGGCTCATCACCTTGACGATGCGGGCGATGCGGTTCAGGTTGCCGGCCGCCACGTGCAGCGTGCCCATCAGGTCGATCGCCACCGCGCGTGCGGCGCGTTTGCCCATGGCGGTGTCCATGTCGCGGCCCAGTTGGCCGACCCAGGCCTTGCCGTCGCGCTTGGCAATGTGGCCCGAGATGAACAGCAGGTTGCCGGTGCGCACGAAGGGCACGTAAGCGGCGGCGGGCACGGCCAGCGGCGGCAGTTCGATGGCCAGGGCCTTGAGTTGGTCGTAGACAGACATGGGTTTCCCGGGGTCAGGTGGCGTAGAGCCAAATCCTACACTGCAGCGATGGGAGGAGCAGACACCGGACGGCGCCTGGCAAGCCTGGCGCTGGCCTGGTTGGCGGGGGTGGCGCTGCAGTTGCAGGAGCCCTCGCTGCTGCCGGTGCCGGCGCAATTTGCGGCGCTCGGGGGCGGGGCGCTGATGCTGGTGATGGCGTGGCGCTGGCGCCATGCGTTTGTGCTGGCCGTGCTCGGGGCCGCGCTGCTGGGGTGGGGCGCTTCGGAGTGGCGCGCTTCGCTGCGCCTGGCCGAGGCCCTGCCGGCCGCGCTGGAAGGGCAGGATCTGGTGGTCACCGGGGTGGTGGCGAGCCTGCCGCAACGGGGGGCGTCGGGGCTGCGGTTTCGTTTTGCGGTCGATGAAGCGAGCCTGCAAGGGCGCCCCGTCAAGCTGCCGCCGACCCTGTCGCTCGGCTGGTACAAGGGCTTTCACGAAGATGCCGCGCTGGGCCAGCCGCAAAGCGAATTGCGCGCCGGCCAGCGCTGGCGCTTTACGCTGCGCTTGCGCCAGCCGCACGGCAACCTCAACCCGCATGGCTTCGACTACGAGCTGTTCCTGTTCGAGCAGGGCGTGCGCGCGGTCGGTTATGTGCGCGATGCGCCGGCGCTGCGGCTGGAGAACGGCGCCGGTTTTTTCGTCGAACGCCAGCGCCAGCGCGTGCGCGATGCGATCGATGCGCAAGTGCCTGACCGGCGCGCCGCCGGTGTGCTGGCCGCGCTGGCAGTGGGTGACCAGGGCGCGATCGAGCGCGACGACTGGGAGCTGTTCCGCGCGACCGGCGTTGCGCACCTGGTCTCGATCAGCGGGCTGCATGTGACGATGTTCGCGTGGCTCGCCGGGCTGGGCATCGCGGCGCTGTGGCGGCGCAGCCTGCGGGCCCTGTTGTGGCTGCCGGTGCCGCAGGCGGCGCGCTGGGGTGGATTGATCGCCGCGGCGGCCTACGCGGTCGTTTCCGGCTGGGGCGTTCCGTCGCAGCGCACCGTGTGGATGCTGGTCACGGTGACCGTGCTGCAGGCGCTCGGTCTGCGCTGGCCCTGGCTGCTGGTGCTGCTGGCGGCGGCGGGGGTAGTGAGCTTGTTCGATCCGTGGGCGCTGCTGCAGGCGGGATTCTGGCTGTCGTTCGTCGCGGTGGGGTTGCTGATGGCGTCGCAGCCGGCGTTGCGGGCGCCGGCGGCTGCCCTGTCCGATGCGCCGGCAGGGCCCGCCACCGGCTGGCGTGCGCAGGGGGTTCGCGGGTTGCAACGCCTGGGGGCGACTGCGCGCGGCGGCATCACCACGCAATGGCGCGTCACGCTCGGGCTCACGCCGCTGACCCTGGTGTTCTTCCAGCAGGTGTCGCTGGTGGGCTTTGCCGCCAACCTGGTGGCGATTCCGCTGGTCACCTTGGTGATCACGCCGCTGGCGCTGCTCGGCACGATGGTGGCGCCGTTGTGGCACCTGGGCGCCTGGGTGGTCCAGCAGTTGACGCTCTGGCTGGCGTGGCTGGCGGCCGTGCCCGGCGCGGTCTGGGCGGTGCCGGTGGCGCCCGCCTGGGCCCAGTGGGCCGGCCTGCTGGCGGCCGTGGTGCTGGTCTTGCCGCTGCCTTGGCGAGCCAGGCTGCTGGCCTTGCCGTTGCTGCTGCCCTTGTTGTGGCCGGCGCGCGCGTTGCCGGGCGCGGGCGAGTTCGAGGTGCTGGCGGTCGATGTGGGGCAGGGCACCGCGGTGCTGGTGCGCACGCGCGAGCACCTGCTGGTCTACGACGCCGGCCCGCAGTATTCGCGCGACAGCGACGCCGGCCAGCGTGTGCTGCTGCCGCTGCTGCGGGCGCGCGGCGAACGGCGCATTGATCGCCTGCTGCTGAGCCACCGCGACGTCGATCACGTCGGCGGTGCCGCGGCGCTGCTCAAGGGCCTGCCGGTGGGCGACGTGCTGAGTTCGCTGGAGGCTGGCCACCCGCTGCTCGCGCTGGCCCCGCGCGCGCAACGTTGTGAAGCTGGCCAGGCCTGGGAATGGGATGGCGTGAAGTTCGAGGTGCTGGCTCCGCGGGCCGCCGACTACGCGCGCAGCCTGAAGTCCAACGCGATGTCGTGCGTGCTGCGCGTGGGTGCTGCGGGTGCTGCAAGCGGCAGCGTGCTGCTCACCGGAGACATCGAACACGAGCAGGAGGCGGCGTTGGTCGCCACACAAGCCGCCGGATTGCGCAGCACGGTGCTGGTGGTGGCCCACCATGGCAGCAAGACGTCGTCCACGCCTGCGTTCCTGGCTGCGGTGGCGCCGCAGGTGGCCGTGGTGCAAGCCGGCTACCGCAATCGTTTCGGCCACCCGGCGCCGGAGGTGCTGGCGCGCTTGCGCGAGCACGGCATGCCGGTGCTGGCGAGCCCGGCGTGCGGGGCCTGGCACTGGCAGTCGGCGCAAGGTGGCGCGGGCCGCTGCGAGCGCGCGGCCACGCGGCGCTATTGGCGCCACGGTGCTGACGCGCCCCCTCCCTGACGCCGGTGTCCCCTGAAAGTGGGAGCCCTTCCTGGGGTGCGCCAAGTGCGCGCCATTCCACCCTGAGCGGGATGTTCGCCGCATGCATCAGCGACAAGACTCTGCCTCACCAACCACCGGAGACAGACATGAACCGAATCCGCTTTGACATTGCTGCAGCGCTTGCGAGGTGGCGAGCTCGCGAGCCCGCGCCGCCGCGCCGCTTCAGGATGATGGACCTGCAGGCGCTGCACGACACGACCTTGGGCCCGGGCTGGTTCGATTCCAGCTGGGACCTTGACCATGGCCTGGCGGTCGAGGTGGCGTTGCCGGGCGACCCGCCGTTTCGGGCCTGGATCGAAGCCCGGGCGCGGCCACTGGCGGCCGCGGCCGGCAAAGCGTCGCGGCCGCTGCCGGCCGAGGGTTGGCTCGAATTCGAGCCGGTGGATTGGAAGGCCTGGGCACCGCCCGGCATGGCGGTGGACCCCCTTCCTGCCCGCTTCCCGGTCGGCCTGGACGTGCCCGAACTGGCGCTGGAGGCGGCCCTGGTCGATTCCGAACCCGCGCTGGAGCTTGCCCTGGTCTGACCGGTGGCGGGGGGTGAAATTTCGCCGAAGCGTGGCTCGTTCGTGGCCTGGAATTTGCTAACCTTCATTCCAGGAGGACGCCCATGAAAGTCAGCTTCGACGAAATGAAGGCCGGCGCGAGTGCCGTGAGAGAGCACTACCGCAGCTATGACCAATGGCTGACCCGGCAGCCGCACGACGTGATGGCGGCCCGCCGCGAAGAGGCGGAAATGATCTTCCGCCGCGTCGGCATCACCTTCGCCGTGTACGGCGCGAAGGACGAAGACGGTTCGGGCACCGAACGGCTGATTCCCTTCGACCTGATCCCGCGCGTGATCCCGGCGCACGAGTGGGACGAGATGGAAAAGGGCCTGCGCCAGCGCGTGGTCGCGCTGAACCGCTTCATCCACGACGTCTACCACGGCCAGGAGATCATCAAGGCCGGCCACGTGCCGATCGAGCAGATCGTCAAGAACGCCCAGTTCCGCCCCGAGATGATGGGCGTGGACCTGCCCGGCGGCGTGTATTCGCACATCTCCGGCATCGACATCATCCGCGCCGCCAACCCCGACGGCAGCGGCAGCTACTACGTGCTCGAAGACAACCTGCGCGTGCCCAGCGGCGTGAGCTACATGCTCGAAGACCGCAAGATGATGATGCGGCTGTTCCCCGACCTGTTCCGCGAGCACCGGGTGGCGCCGGTGGCCCACTACCCCGACCTGCTGCTGGACACGCTGCGCGCGGTGGCGCCGGCCGCGGTGAACGAGCCCACGGTGGTGGTGCTCACGCCTGGCATGTACAACAGCGCCTACTTCGAACATGCGTTCCTGGCCCAGCAGATGGGCGTGGAACTGCTCGAGGGCAAGGACCTGTTCGTCAAGGACAACTTTGTCTACATGCGCACCACGCGCGGCCCGAAGCGGGTCGACGTGATCTACCGCCGGGTCGACGACGACTTTCTCGACCCTGAAGCGTTCCGCCCCGATTCGACCTTGGGTTGTGCCGGCCTGCTGAAGGCCTACCGCGCCGGCAACGTGACCTTGTCCAACGCCATCGGCACCGGCGTGGCCGACGACAAGTCGATCTACCCGTACGTGCCGAAGATGATCGAGTTCTACCTCGGCGAAAAGCCGATCCTGAACAACGTGCCCACCTACATGTGCCGCAACAAGGACGACCTCGGCTACGTGCTCGACCACCTGGGTGA
>JANOQS010000387.1:0-10452 GCA_031414975.1 Methylibium sp.
CCGTCACCGGCGAACAGGTTCTTGCCGTCTTTCCAGACCGACTGGTGCACGTGCATGCCCGAGCCGTTGTCGCCGACGATCGGCTTGGGCATGAAGGTCGCGGTCTTGCCGTAGCTGTGGGCGACGTTCTGGATCACGTACTTCTGCAATTGCACCCAGTCGGCGCGCTGGATCAAGGTGCTGAACCGGGTGCCGAGTTCCATCTGGCCGGCGTTGGCCACCTCGTGGTGGTGCACTTCGCAGGGAATGCCCAGCGATTCGAGCACCAGGCACATCTCGGAGCGCATGTCCTGGAAGCTGTCCACCGGCGGCGTCGGGAAGTAGCCGCCCTTCACCGTCGGGCGGTAGCCGGAGTTGCCATGCTCGTATTCCTTGCCGGTGTTCCAGGCCGCTTCTTCCGACTCGATCTTCGAGAAGCAACCCGACATGTCGTTGCCCCAACGCACGCTGTCGAACACGAAGAACTCGGGCTCGGGGCCGAAGTAGGCGGTGTCGCCCAGGCCGGAAGCCTTCATGTAGGCCTCGGCGCGCTTGGCGAGCGAACGCGGGTCGCGCTCGTAGGGCTTGCCGTCGCCGGGCTCGACCACGTCGCAGGTCAGGATCAAGGTCGGCTCTTCGAAGAACGGGTCGATGTTGGCGGTGTTCGGGTCGGGCATCAGTTGCATGTCAGACGCTTCGATGCCCTTCCAGCCGGCAATCGAAGAGCCGTCGAAGGCGTGGCCCGACGTGAACTTGTCTTCATTGAAGTGGGACAGCGGCACGGTGACGTGCTGCTCTTTGCCGCGGGTGTCGGTAAAGCGGAGATCGACGAACTTGATCTCGTTCTCTTTCACCATCTTCATCACGTCGGCGACGGTCTTGGCCATCAGGTTCTCCTAGCGGGAAGCTCTTTGGGGTTGGTTGGGGCGGGGTTCGGCTCGAAAAACCGGCTGGCACGATGAAGCTGTGGGCCGGAAATGCGCACAGGAATGTAGCAGAAAGCGTGCCACCGCCGACCCACGCGACGCCCGGGAGCGCGCACCAAAACCGTCATGAACAACGCCCCATGTCGGGGCGTTCGATTCAAGCTCAACGCACCAGTTCAGGGCCGAGTCTGGCACCCTGTCGGGCCAATCCGGACAGCAGTTCCTGATAGGCAGCCGCGAGCAATGCAGCCTCGCCTTTGACGCCCAACTCGATGTGCGCGCCCCATTCCGGGTGGTCCACGCTGGGCAGGCTGAACACCTTGATGCCGGCGTGGCGCGCCTCGATCGCCTCCATCAGGGGCGTGAGCGCCGCTTCCATCGCGCCGAACACGATGACCGACTTCTCGGTTTGGGTCCGGCTTCGGTGCAGATGGACAAAGCGCTGGTCCAGCACCCACTCGATCATCGGCCAGGCCTTGACCGGGAAGCCGGGCACGAAGAACACAGTGCCAACCGAAAAACCAGCGATCTTGTTGTACGGGTTCGGAATGATCTGCGCGCCTTCGGGGAAGGTGCCCATGTTCAGGCGGTGCTGGTTGTCGTGCCGCTCGGGCTCGAACGGCAGGCCCTTCTCTTTCGCCACGTCTTGCATGCGCTCGATGATCAGATCGCGCGCCTGCGGGTGCAGCGCCAGCGGCACGCCCAGCGCGGCAGCGGCACACTGGCGCGTGTGGTCGTCGGGTGTGGCGCCGATGCCGCCGCACGAGAACACCACGTCGCCGCTGCTGAAAGCATGTTTCAGGTCGGCGGTGATGCGCCGCGGGTCGTCGCCCACATAGCGCGCCCAGCTCAAGCTCAGGCCGCGGGCGCCGAGCAGTTCGATGACCTTGGGCAGGTGCTTGTCTTCACGCTTGCCGGACAGGATTTCGTCGCCGACGATGATGAGGCCGAAGTTCATGAGGCTGGCAATGCCGGCAGTTTGTCGGGAGATGGATTCGGCGGCAGCAGGACCTCGACCCTCGGCGCCAGCACCGGCTCGGCCGGCGGCACCTGCGCGGCGCGCAAGGCCTGCAGCGCCGCCAGCGTGTAGTGCGCGAACCAGAGCGCCGAGAACGCAAACACCAGCGTGTAGATCCAGACGGCAGCCACGATCAGCAGCGGAGCGAAGACCAGCATCATCGCGCTGACAGCCCACACCAGCGAGGGCGCCGCTCCGAGGTAACCCGCGATCACGCCCATCGCGAGCAGCGGCCAGCGGTGGTTGCGCATGATCTGCTGGCGCTCATCACGCGAGGCGTGTTCGGCCAGCACGTCAAAGCTCAGCACCCGGTAGGTCAGCCAGCCCCAGATCAACGGCGGCAGCACCAGCACCAGCGGCGGAACGAACCAGAACGGAATGCTGACGATCATGGCCACCAGCGCCAGCACCGTGAAGGCGAGCGACCAGAACGCGCTCTGCAGAAAGCCCGCGCCGTGGCGACGTTCGAGCTGCGGGAAGCGCCGCACCGCCACCAGGTTGACTATCGCCGGCGTCATCAGCATCGCCACCAGCAGCAGCGACACGACCACGATTACCGGGATCGACAGCGCCACCACGATCAGCGGCGCCAGCACGTTCTTGAAGCCACCACCGCCGACCGAGTCGAGCCACTCCAGCACGGTGGACAGCACCGCCCAACCCTCGAGCGTGTCGCGCACCTGCACCAGCGCCGGTTCCCAGAAGTAGTAGCCCAGGCCTGCCGCCATCCCGCCGGTGATGATCAGCGGCAGGATCGACAGCGCAATCACCTGCGGGTGCAGGCAGTAGGCTGCAGCACGCCAGAATGCGTCGAGGAGCGGTTTCATCGAGTCGAGGATAGCCGACGGCGCTTCAACGCCACGCTGTGTCTAGTCACTCGTCATCGCCACCGAGCACGCCACCCAGCAGACCCCCCGCACCGAAGCCGCCCAGCAGCGAGCCCTCTTCGCGCGAGCCGCCGCGCTGCGGCGCCGCCGCGAAGACGCGCGAGGCCAGGCGCGAGAACGGCAGGCTCTGCAGCCACACCGTGCCCGGCCCGCTGACCTTGGCGAAGAACAGCCCCTCGCCGCCGAACAGCGCGGTCTTGATCTTGCCGACGTACTGGATCTCGAAGTTGACGTTCGGCGTCATTGCCACCAGGCAGCCGGTGTCCACCATCAGCACCTGGCCCTGGCGCAGCTCGCGCTTGAGCACCGTGCCGCCGGCGTGCACGAAGGCCATGCCGGTGCCTTCGAGCTTCTGCATGATGAAACCTTCGCCGCCGAAGAAGCCGACCGACATCTTCTGCTGGAAGTGGATGCCCAGCGACACCCCGCGCGCCGCGCACAGGAAGGCGTCTTTCTGGCAGATCAGCGTGCCGCCGAGCTGGCGCAGGTCCATCGGCAGGATCTTGCCGGGGTACGGCGCCGCAAAGGCCACCCGCGCCTTCGCAGAGCCCTGGTTGCTGTAGATCGTGGTGAACAGCGACTCGCCGGTGACCAGCCGCTTGCCGGCCCCCAGCAGCTTGCCGAACAAGCCGCCGCTCTGCTGCTGGGATCCGTCGCCGAAAACCGTGTCCATCTGGATGCCGGCGTCCATGAACATCATGCTGCCGGCTTCGCCCACCGCTGCCTCGCCGGGGTCGAGCTCGACCTCCACGAACTGCATCTCGGCGCCCTTGATCTCGTAGTCCACCACGTCCATTGCACTGACTCCTGGCTTCGATCCGGGAATGGTAGCGGCTCCCGACAGACCGGCCCGCGCCAGCGGCCGGGCACCATACCGGACTCATTCGTGAACATTTGACGCATCCTGTTGCAACTACCCCTCCGATGGGGGAAGCGCCGTGACAACGGTCTCAGCACAATGCCGTGACACCCTGCTGTACACATGCCCTTGCACCTGCCCACCCTGCTGTACACCTGCATCGCTGCGCTGGTTCTGTCGGCGGGTTTGATGAGCCTGTTCGGGACCAAGCTCAAGACCTACCGCGGTTTCTGGCACTGGACTACGGCCCAGTGGCTGCTGGCGCTGGGCCTGCTGCTGCAGACCCAGCACCGCGACCAGCCGTGGCTGCTGCCTGTCTCGACCCTGCTGCTGCTGCAGGGCCCGATCACGGTACTGGTGGGCCTGCGACGCTTCTACTCGCGCCATGGCATCGACGTGCCGCTCATCGCCGACGCCCTGGTGCTGGGCCTGGCCTGTACCGCCTGGGTGGCGGCCTGGGTCGGCTTCCGCCGCGAAAGCCACTCGGTGGCCGCGTTCATGGTCGGCATGATGGTGCTGCACTTCTACGCCGCCGCGCTGACCGGCCGACTGCGCGAATTCAGGGGCAGCGTGGCGCTGCAGACCTTGGCCATCATCGAGGTGATGGTGGCCAGCCTGCTGGGGCTGCGCCTGGCCTGGGCAGTCACCTCCGGCGGCAGCTCGCTGGGGTCGGACAACGTGCTGCTGGCCACCAGCCTGCTGTCGGTGATCCCGGGGCTGCTGATGGTCTATCTGGGCCCGCTGATGAGCTGGGAGCGCACCGAACACGCGCTGCGGGCCAAACACCGCAAGCTGCGCTTCCTGGCCGACATGGACGTGCTCACGCGGGTGCCCAACCGGCGCCGCTTCCATGAGCTGGCGACGCTGTCGGTGGCGGCCAGCCGGCCTGGCGCGTCGGTGGTGATGATGCTGGACATCGACCACTTCAAGCACATCAACGACCGCTACGGCCACGCCAGCGGCGACGAGGCGCTGCGCCAGGTGGCGCATTGCGTGCGCAAGTCGCTGCGCGAGCAGGACGTGGCCGGCCGCCTGGGTGGCGACGAGTTTTCGCTCGTGCTGCCCGAGACCCAAGCGACCGACGCGATCACGCTGGCCGGGCGCATCGTCGCCTTGCTGAACGACCGCCAGGCCGAGTCGATCCAGCCGCGTGTGTCGCTGAGCTTCGGTGTCGTGCAAATGAACCCGAACGAAAGCGTGGACGCTGCGCTGCGGCGCGCCGACCAGGCCCTCTACGAAGCCAAGCGCCAGGGCCGCAGCCGCGCCGTGGTGGCCACCGGTGGCGAAGCGCAGCCGGTGTTCGCCGAGAGCCGGCCACTGGGCCTGGGCGTGGCCTCCAACGGCCCCTGGTCGACGGCCGAAGCGCTCAGCGCTTGATCCAGCCTTTGATTCAGCGCGGCAGGCGCAACACCGGCCAGCCGCTCGCGGTGGCCACCGCCCTCAGAGTGTCGTCGGGGTCCACCGCCACCGGGCGGCCCACAGCGCGCAGCAACGGCAGGTCGTTGGCCGAGTCGCTGTAGAACGTGGCGTCGGCCAGCCCCTCGGCCGGCAGACCTTGCGCCGCCAGCCAGGCCAGCAGCCGCGTCACTTTGCCTTCGCGCATGTTCAGCGTGTTTTCGGTGCGGCCGGTGAACTGACCGTCGACAAGTTGCGCTTCGGTGGCGATCAGGTGCGCCAGGCCCAGGTGCTGCGCGGTCGGCTCGGTGATGAAACGGTTCGTGGCGGTGGTCAGCACCAGCGTGTCGCCGCGCCGCCGGTGCGAGTCCAGCAGTTCATTGGCCGACGCCGGGATCAGCGGCGCCACCACCTCGTTCAGAAAGCGTTCGCGCCAGGGTTGCCACTGCGCCGGCGTGCGTCCTGCCAGGGTCGACACGTAGAACTCGCAGAACTCGGCGGGTGCGACGGTGCCGGCACGGTAGCGCTCGCCCATCGCCGCATTGCGCGCTTCGAACTCGGCGCGCGGCAGCAGGCCGTGCTGCAGCAGGAACTCGCACCACAGCTCATCGCTGTCGCCACTGAGCAGGGTGTGGTCCAGGTCGAACAGCGCGAGGCGGGTCACCCGGCAAGCTCCGTTCGGCTCATGGCCGCCGCAGGTGCCAGGCGCGCGGGCGCGTGAAGGTCTGGATGCCGTAGGTCGACAAGGTCAGGCCGATGCCCGAGTCGCCATGGCCCGACCACGGCAAGCGCGGGCTCACGCGGTCGCAGCAGTTCCAGTACACGCTGCCGGCGTTGGCGCGCGCCAGGATCGCCGCAGCACGCTTCTCGTCAGGCGAGTAGACACCGGCCGTCAGCCCATAGCGGGTGTCGTTCATCAGGTGCAGCGCTTCGGCGTCGCTGCTCACCTTCTGGATGCCGATGACGGGGCCGAAACTCTCTTCGCGCATCAGCTCCATGCCGTGGTTCACCTCGGTGAACACGGTCGGCTCGAACCAGTTTCCCACCTTGGCGATGCGCTTGCCGCCGGTGCGCAAGGTTGCGCCCTTGGCCAGCGCGTCGGCCACCTGCGTAGCCAGCACGTCAAGCTGCGGCTCGCGCGTGATGGCGCCGATGTAGCTGTCCTCGCTCATCGGGTCGCCGATGCGCATGGCCTTGACCGTGCTCACGAACGCATCGACAAAGGCATCGTGGATCCGCTCATGCACGTAGATGCGCTCGACCGAGCAGCAGCTTTGCCCGGTGTTGTACATCGCGCCGTCGGCGAGCGACTCTGCCGCCGCCTTCACATCTGCGTCGTCACACACGTAGCTCGGGTCCTTGCCGCCGAGTTCGAGCTGCAGCTTGACCAGGCGCGGCCCCATGGTCGCGGCGATCTTCGCCCCGGTGACGGCCGAGCCGGTGAAGAACAGCGCGTCGATGTCTTGCGCCAGCAGAGCCGCGCCCACGTGGCCGGTGCCGACCACGGTGGTGAACACGCCTTCGGGCACGCCGGCATCGCGCAGCAGCCGCGCGATGTGCAGGCCGGTCAGGGTCGAATACTCAGAGGGCTTGTACAGCACCGCGTTGCCGGTCAGCAGCGCCGGCACGAACACGTTGCCGCCGACGAAGTACGGGTAGTTCCAGGCCGAGATGTTGGCCACCAGCCCGAGCGGGTCGTGGCCGATGCGCTCGGTCATGCCACCTTCGTCGAAGACCGTCTGCAGCGCCGTGGCGGGTTCGACCTGGTCGAGGAAGAAGTCGATCCGCGCGATCAGTCCGTTGAGCTCGTTGCGAGATTGGGTGATGGGCTTGCCGACCTCAGACGTGAGCGTCGTCGCCAGGATCTCCCGCTGCGCCATCAGCAAGGCGCGAAAGCGCTGGATGCAGACCCGCCGCTCGCTCAGCGGCAGAGCGGCCCAGGCCGGTTGCGCGGCACGTGCGGCCAGGGCCTTGTCGGCCACGCTGTGAACGTCATCGGCCGGCACTTCAGCCAGCAGCAGGCCGGTGGCAGGATTGGTGATCTTCAGGAAGCTCATGGGTGTTTCAATGCAAGTTTCGCGGCCCGGGCCGCACTGAGAAAGTCGTCCAGGATCGGCGCATCGTCCAAGGTGCCCCACTCGTGGCTGTGGAACTCCGGGTGCCACTGCACCGCTGCGACGAAGCTGTCGCCGGGCTTGCGCACCGCCTCGATCATGCCGTCGTCCGGAGACAGCGCTTCGACGACGAAACCGGGCGCCAACTGCTTGATCGCCTGGTGGTGCACGCTGTTGACCTTGGCCTGGGCCACACCAGGGAACAGGCCTGCGAGGTGCGTGCCGGGCACGAACTGCAGCTCGTGGAAGAGCTGGTCGTACAGGCCGGCATCGCGGTGCAGCAGCGCCTCGGGCCGCTGGGTCTTGATGTCTTGATACAGCGTGCCGCCGAACGCGACGTTCAGCAATTGCAGCCCGCGGCAGACACCGAAAACCGGCTTGCCGATCTTGGTGAACGCCGCCACCAGCGCGGTTTCGTATTCGTCGCGCACACGGTCGCCGCTCCATCGTTCCTCCAGAGGCGCCTCCCCGTAACTGCCCGGCCACACGTCGGAGCCGCCGTGCAGCAGCAGGCCGTCGAGCCAGTCGGCATAGTGGTCGAGCGTGGCGTCGCCCTTGCGCGTGTTGCCTTCCGGGCTCGGGATCATCACCGCCAGCGCGCCGGTGGACATGACCCAGTGCACGATCGATTGTTCGACGTACTGCAGCGTCTTGTTGGTGAAGACGGGCCGCTGCGGGTCGGCATGGAAGAAGCAGGCCGACACGCCGATCTTCAGCCGCCCGGCGCTCATGGATTCAGCGCCTTCAAGAACAAACGATCGAAGTCGGCCGCGGTGCACGGGCGCGGATTGGTGTGGTGGCAGATGTCGGCCGTGGCCACCTGCACCAACCGTGGCACCTGCTCGGACTTCACGCCCACCGCCGCCAGGCTCGGCGCGATGCCGATCTGCGCTTTCAGCGCCATCAGCCACGGCACGAACGCGGCGCCGCCACCCGCCACGCCGGCCGCATGCGCGAGTTCATCGAACTTGGCCGGCACGGCTTCGAAGTTCCACGCCAGCACGGTGTCGATCATCAGCGCGTTGGCCAGGCCGTGGTGCGTGTCGCAAACCGTGCCCAGCGCGTGGGCGCAGGAGTGAACCGCGCCCAGGTCCTTCTGAAACGCGATCGCGCCCATCATCGAACTCATCATCATGTCGGCCCGCGCCTGCAGGTTGCCGGGCTCGCGCACCGCGGCGGCCAGCGCGCGCGCGGCAATGCGCGTGCCTTCGAGCGCGATGCCGTCGCACAGCGGGTGGAAGGCCGGCGACAGGTAACTCTCGACGTTGTGGGTCAGCGCGTCCATGCCGGTCGCGGCGGTCACCGCGGGCGGCAGCGCCAGGGTCAGCTCCGGGTCGGCGAACACCGCCTTGGCCAGGATCAGCGGCGAGAAGATCACGCGCTTGACGTGCGTGTCCTCTTCGCTGATCACGCTGCTGCGGCCGACCTCGCTGCCGGTGCCCGAGGTGGTGGGCAGCGCGACGAAGTACGGCAGTGCGGCGGTGATCGGGCGCACCTGCGGGTGGTCCCACACGTACTCCATCACGTCGCCGGGGTGGGTGGCGAGCAAGCCCACCACCTTGGCCACGTCCAGCGCGGCTCCCCCGCCGACGCCGACCACGCAGTCGGCGCTGTGGGCCTTGAAGGCAGCCGCGCCGTTCATCACCTGGCTGCCGGTCGGGTTGCCCCAGATGCCGCCGTACACCGCAGCGTCCAGGCCGGCGGCGTTCAGCTCGGCCTGAAGCGCGGCGATCAGCGGCAGCGCGGCCAGGCCCCTGTCGGTGACGATCAACGGGCGCTTGCAGCCCTGCTCGCGCAAATGCGGGCCGGCCAGGCGGCGCGCACCGGCGCCGAAGTGGATCGTGGTGGGAAAGGAAAAGCGGGTGATGCTCATGGCGGTCGGATGAAGAGTGTCGGGTGTCAGCGAACCTGCACCCAGCGCAACTCGATCGTGTCGTTGGGCCACTGGACCGCGCGCACCTTCTTGTTCATCGCCCAGTTCAGGGTGCGCCGGTACAGCGGGATGAAAGGCAGATCTTCGCCGATCAGCCGCAGCGCCACGCCGACCATCGCGCGGCGCCGCGTCAGGTCGGGCTCGACACGCAGGCCGTCGATCAGCGTGTCGAGCGCCGGGTTGCTGTAGCGGCCCGCGTTGAAGGTGCCCAGGCCGGACTTGTCCCAGCTGCGGAACAGCGCATTCAGCGACGCCCACGCGTCGGGGTTCGGGTTCCAGCCGAATTCGATGAAGGAGGTCGTCGCCTGGCTGAGCTTAGGGAAGAACTGGTTCGTCGGCGAGGATCGCAGCGTGGTGCGAATGCCCACCTGCGTCAGCATCGCGCTGGCCGCCTGGCACACCGCCTCGCGCCAGGCGACGTTGACGCAGTCCAGCGGCACCGAAAAGCCGTTCGGGTAACCCGCCTCGGCCAGCAGCGCGCGCGCCTTGGCGGGGTCAAAGGGCAGACGCTTGTCGAGTTCGGGCGGCGAGCCGTCGACCCGACTCGACAGGAAGGCGCCGGTCGGCACCGCCTGGCCGCGCAGCACCTTCTGCACGATCAGGTCGACGTTGATCGCGTGGTAGACCGCACGCCGCACGCGCAGGTCCTTGAACGGGTTGCGACCTTTCGCGTCGCTGCCTTCGAGGTCGTCGCGCGACTGGTCGAAGGTCAAATCCTGCTGGCCCAGGTCGGCGCTCTGCTGCAGCGTGATCGCACCTTCGCGCTTGAGCCGCTCCACGTCGGGCAGCGGCGGGTCGAGCACCATGTCGACTTCGCCCGAGATCAGCGCGGCGATACGCGTCGCGTCGGACTTGATCGCCAGCAACGTCACCTGCTCGACGTTGCCGGAGCGCTTGTCGGCCCAGCCCCACCAGCGCGGGTTGCGCTCGAGCACGGTGCGCACGTCTGGCTCGAAGCGCTCCAGCACGTACGGCCCGCTGCCGTTGGCGTTGCGCAGCGCAAAGGTCTCCTGCTTTGCGTTGAAGTCCTGCGCCTTCTCGACGCCGTTTTTCAGCGACCAGGCCTTGTTCATCATCGCCAGCGTGGTGAGCTTTTCGGGGAACACCGCATCGGGCGTGGCCAGCAAAATGTCGAAGGTCAGCTCGTCCACCTTCTTGGCGCCGGTCACGCCCTTGAGCTGGAAGGCGCGCTGCGACGGCGGCGTCATCGCCCGTTCGATCGAGAACACCGCGTCGTCGGCGGTGAACGGCGCGCCGTCGTGAAACGTCACACCGGGGCGCAGCTTGATGCGCCAGGTCAGCGGGTTCGGCGCCGACCACGACAACGCCAGCGACGGCTCC
>JANOQS010000388.1:0-19354 GCA_031414975.1 Methylibium sp.
TCGTCACCGGCCTTCTTGCAGAAGTCGAAGTCCTGGCCGACCGTGCCGCACGAGATGGTGACGGTGACGCCAGCCGCGTGAGCCGGGCCCATGCCGGTGGCCAGTGCCAGCACGGCCGCTGCCGTGGCGACGGCGGAAGCCGGGTTGAATCGAATCGAGTGCTTCATGAGGTTCGTCTCCTTGGCCCGTGGGCTTCTGATGAAAATGGCTTGATTGCGATTTGTCGCCTTCAAAGCGTTTTGATCGTATGCTCAAAGCGCTTTGGATTGAAATTCGGGTTTACTCGGGCAACATTCCGCGAATCCCGCGCAGACCCGGGCCGGCACGCCGTTATGCTCGCGCGGGGTTGTCGTTGCAACCTGACCCAACTTGAAGGCACTCGCACCGTGTCGCTGAAGAAGATCGCTGACGAACTGGGCATGTCGCTGACCACGGTGAGCCGTGCGCTGAACGGCTACCCGGAGGTGGCGGCAAACACCCGGCTGGCGGTGCAGGCGGCCGCCGCGCGCCACCACTACACGCCGAACGCGCGCGCGCGCGGCCTCGCGCTGGGCCGCGCCGACGCCATCGGGCTGGTCTTCTCGATCACCCCCGACGACCTCGGCGACGTGCAGTTTCTCGACGTGGCGGCCGGGCTGACCGAGCGTTTTGCGCGCGAGAGCATCGACCTGCTGATCATCTCGGCCTCACCGCAAGACGAGTTGTCGACCTACTCGCGCGTGATCGCCGGCGGCCGGGTCGACGCCTTCGTGGTGGCCCGCACCCGCGTGCGCGACCCGCGCCTGACCTACCTGTGCGAACGGCGCATCCCGTTTGTCGCCTACGGCCGCAGCGCGACCCTGCAGCCGCCGTATGCGTGGCTCGACTTCGACAATGAAGCGGGCGCCCGCCTGGCGGCCGAGCGTTTTCTGTCGCTCGGCCACCGGCGCCTGGGTTACCTGGGCGCCCCGGCGGAATACAACTTTGCGGCCCAGCGCTTCAAGGGTTTCGAGCAGGCCGTGGCGGCCGGCGGCGGCGCGCTGGTGGACGGCGCGGTGCTGCAACTCTCGCTCGACCGGCGTTCGGGTTACGCCGCCATGCAGCGCTTGCTGGCCCTGCCCGAGCGCCCGAGCGCGGTGCTGGTGGACAACAGCCTGGCGGGCGTCGGCGCGGTCCACGCGGCGCTGAACGCCGGGCTGGTGCTGGGGCGCGACCTGTCGTTGATCGTCTACGACGGGCTGGCCAGCGACTCGGTGATCCGCAACGCCATCACCTCGGTGCGCCAGCCCACGCCCAGCACCACCGGCGTGATGCTGGCCGAACTGACCTTGTCGCTGCTGGGCGGCACGGCGGTGGAGGCGCTGCAGCGGCTGCGCCAGCCGGCGCTGGAGGTCGGCGACAGCGACGGGCCACCGGCCGGTTGACCTGACCTTGACAGTTCCGAGGCACATGCCCCGGTTCTGGCGCGTCGAGGTTGCGGCAAGCAGTACCCCCGCCGGGCAGCAGGGTCGCGCCGGCCGGCCATTGCGGGTACGACCCGGCCGGGGCTACATTGCGTTCCCGGCTGTTTCGGCCACCCCCAGGAGTTGACTGCATGAAGACCACCCTGATCGCCACCGCGCTCGCCTTCGCTGCCGGCAGCGTTTTCGCGCACGGCTGCCCGAACGAGATGAAGGCCATCGACGCCAAGCTGTCCACCAACCCCAAGCTCAGCGATGCCGACGCCGCCAAGGTCAAGAAGCTGCGCGCCGACGGCGAAGCGGCGCACAAGGCAGGCAATCACGACGAGTCGATGAAGGTGCTTGGCGAGGCCAAGAAGATCCTCGGCGTCTGAGAGCGCCACGCCAGCACCGGCTTCCGATCTTCGACCCGAAGGCCGAGCGCCGCTCGGCCGGCCCGGCGGCGCATCCGTCAGGCGTCGGTCACCTTCACGCCCTTCCAGAACGCCACCCGACCCTTGATCTCGCGCGCCGCTTCGAGCGGCTCGGGGTAATACCAGACGGCGTTCTCGTTCATGTCGCCGTTCACCATCAGGCTGTAGTAGTGCGCCTGGCCCTTCCAGTGGCAACTGCTGCGGTGGTTGCTGAAGCTCACGTACTCGCGCTTCAGGCTGCTTTCGGGGAAGTAGTGGTTGCCTTCCACCACCACGGTGTCGTCACTTTCGGCAATGGTCACGCCGTTCCAGCTCGCCTTCATGGAGTGATTTCCTTTGTTCGGTGGGTGCCCGCACAGCGCGGGCGCGAAGCCTACTTTACATAGCTTGACTGGGCGTACGCAGCGCCTGAACACCGCACTTCAAGAATGGCCGCATGGCTTACGACTCGCTATCCGCACCGCATTCCCGCCGCCCCGCCGGGTGGGCCGTCGCGCTGGGCCTGGCCCTGAGCGGCTGCGCATCGCTGGCTCCGCGCGATTCGGGCCTGCCACAGATCGCGGTGCCGGCCGGCTGGTCCGGCGGCGCAGCCGCCGCCGAGGCCAGCAGCGCCTCGCTGGTGGACTGGTGGCAGCGCTTCAACGACCCGCTGCTGACCTCTCTGGTGGCGCAGTCCCTGCAAACCAACACCGACGTGCGCAGCGCGCAAGCGGCGCTTCAGCAGGCGCGCGCGCTTCGCGACGTGGCGGCGGCGGGTTTGCTGCCGAACGTCGGCGGTTCGGCCTCGGCCCAGCGCAGCAAGAACGGCGACGGCCCGGCCGGCAGCCAGTTCCGCGCCGGCTTCGACGCCAGCTGGGAGCCCGACGTGTTCGGCGCCCGGCGCAACGGCCTGAACGCGAGCGAAGTCGACGCGCAGACCTCGGCCGCGCGGCTGGGCGACACGCGCGTGAGCATCGCCGCCGAGGTGGCGGTCACCTACATGCAGTTGCGCGGCGCGCAGGCGCGCCTGGCGATTGCACGCGACAACCTGGCGAGCCAGTTGCAGACCCTGCAGATCACCGACTGGCGCGTGCAGGCCGGGCTGGTGACCTCGCTCGAAGCGCAGCAGGCGCGTGCCTCGGTCGAGCAGGTGCGGGCGCAGATCCCGTCGCTCGAAACCAGCGTGGCGCAGAACCAGCATGCGTTGGCGGTGCTGACCGGCCAGCCGCCGCGTGCGCTGCAATCTCAGCTCGACACGGTCGGCGCGGTCCCGCAAGCGGCCGACGGGTTGGCGCTCAGCATCCCCGCCGAGACGCTGCGCCAGCGGCCGGACGTGCGGGCTGCCGAGTTGCAGGTCAGCGCCGCGGCGGCGCGCGTGTCGGTGGCCGACGCAGCGCGTTACCCGAGCTTCCAGCTCAGCGGTTCGGTCGGCCTGAGCGCGCTGACCCTGGGCGGCCTGAGCGGCGGCGCGGCATTGGCCAGCGCGCTGCTGGGCAGCGTGTCGGTGCCGATCTTCGATGGCGGCGCGGCCAAGGCCCAGGTGCGCTCGCAACAGGCTGCCCTGGACCAGGCGCGCGTGGCGTACCAGGCCGCGGTGCTGACGGCCTTGAAGGACGTGGAAGACGCGCTCGTCTCGCTGCGCGGCAACCGCGAACGGCTGCTGCGCCTGCAAAACGCGGCGCAAGCGGCGAACAACGCCGCGCTGCTGGCGCAACAGCGATTCAGCAGCGGGCTGATCGACTTCCAGACCGTGCTCGAAACCCAGCGCAGCTTGCTGAGCACGCAAGACAGCGTGGCCAGCACCACCGCCGACGTCGGCGCCGACCATGTGCGTCTGTACAAGGCGCTGGGCGGCGGCTGGCGCAACGACGCCGACAGCGAACGCACTGGCAGCGCCGCCCCGATCGCACCCCCTTCGAGCCCCACATGAACACCACCACAACCACCACCACCGCCGCCGACGTGGCCGCCTTGCTCGACGAACCGCCGGCGCGTGCGTTATGGCGCCGCCCGTCGCTGTGGATTGCGATCGGCCTGCTCGCGCTGGCCGGCGCTGGCGCGTACTTCTGGCAGGCCCGCCAGGTGGCCGCCGCCGCGCCGAGCTACACGAGCCAGCCGGTGGCACGCGGCAAGCTCACGCTCAGCGTCACCGCCAACGGCAGCCTGCAGCCGACACGCTCGGTCAGCATCGGCAGTGAGCTGTCGGGCACGGTGTTGCGCGTGGCGGTGGACGTGAACGACCGCGTGAAGAAGGGCCAGGTGCTGGTCGAGCTCGACACCGCCAAGCTGTCCGACCAGATCACCCGTTCGCGCGCGGCGGTGGCCTCGGCCAATGCCAAGGTGGCGCAGACGGTGGCCACGGTGAAGGAGTCGCAAGGCAACCTGGCGCGGCTGGAAGAAGTGTCGCGCCTGTCCGGCGGCCAGGTGCCGTCGAAGACCGAACTCGACACCGCCCGCGCCACGCTCGAACGCGCGCGCGCCGACGAAGCCAGCGCGCGCGCCTCGGTGACCGACGCACGCGCCGCGCTGGCCACCGACGAGACGAACCGCTCCAAGGCCTCGATCCGCTCGCCGATCGACGGCGTGCTGCTCACCCGCACCGTGGACCCCGGCAACGCGGTCGCCGCCTCGCTGCAGGCCGTCACCCTGTTCACCATTGCCGAAGACCTGGCCAAGCTGCGCCTGCAGGTGAACGTGGACGAAGCCGACGTCGGCTCGGTGGTGGTGGGCCAGAAGGCCAACTTCACCGTCAGCGCCTACCCGAGCCGCAAGTACCCGGCCACGATCACGCGCGTGGCCTACGGCTCGACCACCACCGACAACGTGGTGACCTACATCACCTACCTCGAGGTGGACAACAGCGACCTGAGCCTGCGCCCCGGCATGACGGCCACCGCCACCATCACCGCCACCGAGCGCAATGACGTGCTGCTGGTGCCCAACAGCGCGCTGCGCTTCACGCCGACCGCGGCGGGCAGCGGTGCTCAACGGTCTGGCGGCCCAAGCGGCGCCAGCGGCATCGTCTCCAGCCTGATCCCGCGCGGGCCGGCCCGCGCGCCGCGCCGCTCGGCCGCGAGTTCGTCCGACACCAGCGCGGCGCGCCAGGTGTGGATACTGCCCGAGGGTGGGCCCGAGCGCGGCGTGGCCGTGCCGGTAGCGGTGGCGGTGGTGCCCGGCATTACCGACGGCCGCATGACCGAGATCACCGGCGGCGACCTGAAGGCCGGCATGCGTGTCATCACCGACCAGCGCTCGGGAGCGGCGAAATGAGTGCGGTGCTGCAACGCGGGTCGCTCGGCAACGGCAATGGCAACGGCGGCGGCGGCGGCGATCAACGCGCTGCGCAGCGCGTCGCTGCGGGCGGGTCTGCCGGAACCCCTGTGATGGTCGGCCTGCCGCTCATTCGCCTGCGCGGCGTGACCAAGGTTTATGGCGAAGGCAGCACGGCCTTCAATGCGCTGAAGGGCGTGGACCTCGACATCCAGGCCGGCGAGTTCGTCGCCATCATGGGCCCGAGCGGCTCGGGCAAGTCGACCGCGATGAACACCTTGGGTTGCCTGGACACGCCGACCTCGGGCGAGTACCTGTTCCAGGGCGTGCACGTGGAGCGGCTCCAGCGCGACCAGCGCGCGCGGCTGCGGCGGCGCTTCCTCGGCTTCGTGTTCCAGGGCTTCAACCTGCTGGCGCGCACTTCGGCACTAGAGAACGTGGAGCTGCCGCTGATCTACCGCGGCGAGAGCGCGGCCGCACGCCACGCGCTGGCGGCCAAGGCGCTGGCTTCTGTCGGCCTGGCCGGGTGGGAACACCACACGCCGTCCGAACTGTCGGGCGGGCAGCAGCAGCGGGTGGCGATCGCGCGCGCCATCGTCACCGAACCGGCGGTGCTGCTGGCCGACGAGCCGACCGGCAACCTCGACACCCAGCGCAGCAAGGAGATCATGGAGCTGCTGTGGCGGCTGAACGTGGACTTCGGCATCACCGTGCTGATGGTGACGCACGAACCCGACATGGCGGCGTATGCCAAACGCATGGTGCGCTTCGTCGATGGCGTGGTCGAAAGTGATACGCCGAACCCGCATCCCGCCGCCCTGGCGCAATCCGCAGGAGTGCCGTGATGCTGTTCAACACCTTGCTGCTCGCGCTGCGCTCGATCCGCCGCAACCTGCTGCGCTCGTTCCTGACCATCCTGGGCATCGTGATCGGCGTCAGCGCAGTGATCACGATGGTGACCCTGGGCAACGGCGCCACGCAGGCGGTGCAGAACCAGATCTCCGGTCTGGGCACGAACCTGCTGATGGTGCGGCCCGGCCAGCGCCAGGGCCCGGGTGGTGGCGGTGGCGCGCCGGCCTTCAAGGAAGCCGACGCTGAAGCGGTGGCGGCGCAGATCGGCGGCATCCAGGCGGTGGCGCCGGAAGCCCGCTCCGGCGTGACCGTGGTGGCCAACGGCCGCAACTGGGCCACCAGTGTGACCGGCACGAACAACGAGTGGTTCGTCACGAGCAACTGGAAGCTCTCGTCGGGCCGCGCCTTTGCCGACACCGAACTCGCCGCCGGAGCCGCCGTCTGCGTGATCGGCGAAACCGTGCGGCGCGAGCTGTTCGGCAGCCGCAGCGCGCTCGGCGAGCAGATCCGCATCAGGCAGTTCTCTTGCGACGTGATCGGCGTGCTCGCCAGCAAAGGCCAGGCTGCCATGGGCAACGACCAGGACGACACCGTGGTCGTGCCGCTGCACACCTTGCAGCGCCGCGTCACCGGCAACCAGCGCGTGAACACCTTGCTGGTGTCGATGCAGGACGGCACCGACAGCACGCGCCTGAAAGCCAGCCTGACCCAACTGCTGCGCGAACGCCGCAAGCTGGCCGATGACGACGACGACAACTTCAACGTGCTCGACACGCAGCAACTCGCCGAAACACTCTCCGGCACCACGCAGGTGATGACCACCCTGCTCGGCGCGGTGGCCGCGGTGAGCCTGCTGGTGGGCGGCATCGGCATCATGAACATCATGCTGGTCAGCGTGACCGAGCGCACGCGCGAAATCGGCCTGCGCCTGGCCATCGGCGCACTCGAACGCGAGGTGCTGCTGCAGTTCCTGATCGAGGCGGTGGTGCTGGCCGCGCTGGGCGGCATCGTCGGCATCGTGCTGGCCACCGGCGCGTCGATCGTGCTGGCGCAGGTGATGCAGGTGCCCTATCTGTTCGACCCGACGATCAACCTGTTGTCGTTCGTGTTCTCGGCCGGCATCGGCGTGGTGTTCGGCTACTTCCCGGCGCGGCGCGCGGCGCGGCTCGACCCGATCGAGGCGCTGCGGCACGAGTAGGCCCCGGCGGCAAGGCCGCGCGCGGCGCCGCGTGAATCACTCCGCAGTCTGCGTGGCTGCGGCACGACGCCTGGCGCGATCGGCGTGCAGTCGGGCGCCGCGGGCGACTCCACGGGATTGAGAACTTCGCCGGCTCGCCTAGAGTCGCGCCCAGTTCGACACCCCTACCGGAGCTACTCGATGGACATGCAGGCGATCCAGACCTTCCTCACCACCACGGCGATCGACGTGGGCATCAAGATCATTGCGGCAATTGCCTTCTGGGCGATCGGCTCGTGGATCATCAGCAAGGTCATCTCGGTGATGCAGGCCTTGATGAACCGGAACCAGTTCGACCCGACCCTGACCAAGTACCTCGGCTCGATCATCAACGTGGCGCTGAAGATCGCGCTGGTGCTGGGCATCCTGGGTTACTTCGGCGTCCAGACCACCTCGTTCGCCGCCATGCTCGCTGGTGCCGGCCTGGCCATCGGCGCGGCCTGGAGCGGCATGCTCAGCAACTTTGCGGCCGGCGCGTTCATGCTGGTGCTCAAGCCCTTCAAGGTGGGCGACTTCGTCGGCGTGGCCGGCGTGACCGGCACCGTCAAGGAGCTCGGCCTGTTCGGCACCACCATCGTCACGCCCGACAACGTGATCACCCTGGTCGGCAACGGCAAGATCTTTGCCGACACGGTGCACAACTACACCGCCACGCCGGTGCGGCGGGTCGACCGGCTGGCACAACTGGCCGGCGGCGTGAGCACGACCGACGCGGTGGCGCGCCTGAAGGCCGCGGTGGCCAAGATCCCGAACGTCAGCACCACCCAGCCACCCGAGGTGAGCGTGATCGACCTGAACCTGATGGGCCCGGTGATCGCGGTGCGCCCGTACACGCACAACGACCACTACTGGCAAGTCTGGTCCGACACCAACGAAGCCATCGTGCGCGTGTGCACCGAAGCCGGCTGGCCGGCCCCGGCGCCGACGCAGATCAACCGCAGCGCGCAGGGCTGAGGCCCCCCGCACACCGCGTTCAACGCGGCGGCGGCAGCGGCTCGCCCAACGCGCGCCGCCACAACCAGGGTACGCCGCGTTCCAGGTCGAGCCGGGCACCGACCTGCTCGGCTGGGACCAGCGGCGCCAGCGCGCTCTGCTTCTCGGCCACCGCAAACGTGAACACGTAAGTCGGTTCCTGGCCCATGCGCAGGTCGCTGATCAGCACGCGGCCTCCCTGCTGCTGCAGCTTGAAGAAGCCCTTGGTGAAAGCGGCGATGCGCTGCACGCCGTCCAGCCCCTGCAGCTCGGCGGCCAGCGCGCTGCCGCGCTCGAAGCGGTCGAAGTGCAGGCCCGGTGTGCGGTCCAGCAGCGAATGGAAGCCCTCATGGAAGTGATCGCCGGACACCGCGACCACGCGCCACAGCAGCGTGTTGAACGCCGTCGGGGTGACCAGCACACGCTCGGCGGCGATGCCCTGCGCCGCCAGTGACGCACGCGCCACCTGCTCGACCTGCTGCTGCGCGGCAAAACTCCACGCCAGGTAGGCCGTGCTCAGCACCAACCCGGCGGCGTTGGCCAGCAACGCGCGCCCGCGGCCGCGCGTGGCGAGCGCCCAGCCGGTGCCTGCGAGCAAGGGCAGCGTGTACAGCGGGTCGATGATGAAGATGCTGCCGACGCCGAACGGGTGGTCCGAGAACGGCAGCGCCAGCTGCGTGCCGTAGACCGTCATCGCATCGAGCAGCGGGTGCGTCACCAGCGCGAGCCAGATCGCCAGCCACCAGCGCCGCCACTGGGCCCACTCGCCGTGCAGGCGCGCGACGCCGGCGGCAAGAGGCAGCGAGAACAGCGTGAGCCAGAACGGCGCATGGGTCTCGGCGCGGTGCAGCACCATGTTGCGGATCGGGTCGCCGTGCTCGATCAGCACGTCCAGGTCGGGCAAGGTGCCGGCCACCGCGCCCCACAGCGCGGCCTTCCACAAGGCCGTGCGCCGCCCCCACGGGGCCACGCCGACGGCGGCGCCGAGGGCAATTTGGGAGAGGGAGTCCATGGCGTGATTGTGCGGGGCGGTGCATGAGCCCGGCGGCGCCGGGCGGGTAGATCCCCAGGCTGCCGGGTACTCCCGCGTTATCCTGATATCGACCCGTTTTTATTGACTTTTATTTGATGGATAGTAAATTAGTCAGATCGTCATAACATTTCGTAAACATGCGCCACTTCCCACGTTCGAAGCTCGCGAGGGAGACGGCCGACGCGATGGAAGGGAAAAGCCTGTTCGGCGATGCGCCGAACGGGCTCTTCCTCGCGGCGCCCCGTCGCACAGGCAAGTCCACCTTCCTGCAAAGTGACCTGGTGCCTGAACTCGAGCGCCGGGGGATCGCCGTGGTGTACGTAGATCTGTGGGCTGACCAGACACGCGACCCCGGCAGCCTGATTGCCGAATCCATCGGCAAGGTCATCAACACGCATCTGGGTTGGGTTGCCAAGACAGCGAAGTCAGCGCGCCTCGACAGCATCAGCATCGCAGGCGCCTTGAAGATCGACACGTCGAAGATCGGCAAGCCCGATGGCGCCACGCTGACCGACGCGCTGTTGACGCTCGCTGACGGCTCCAAGAAGCCCGTGGCGCTGATCGTCGATGAAGCGCAGCACGCGCTGACGAGCGTGTCTGGCGAAACGGCGATGGCTGCACTCAAGGCAGCGCGCGACACGATCAACAGCCCCGGGAACGTGCGGCTGATGCTCGTGATGAGTGGCTCCGATCGAGACAAGCTCCTGCGCCTGGTCAATACGAACGGCGCTCCGTTCTATGGAAGCACCGTTCAGCGCATGCCCGCACTGGACAAGGACTTCATCGACTTCGTCGTGGGGCTGATAGCGAGCACGTCACCGCAGCTGCTGCCCATCGACTCGGCAATGTTGCTCCAAGCCTTCCGGCGCTTCGGTGCGCGCCCGCAGTTCTTCGCGGTCGCCCTGGCCGATGCGCTGAGCCCCCTTTCCGCAGGAGAAGGCCGCTTCGAAGACCAATTGCTAGCGGCCGCTCGCCGTCGCCAGGTTGAAGACGAAGCACAAATGGAGTCGGAGTTCTTGGCGCTGCGCCCCATCGAGCAGGTCGTGCTGTGGCGTCTTCTGCAGCAGGGCAGCCGGTTCCGGCCCTATGACGCCGAAGCGCTCAAGTTCTACAGGGAGAAACTCAACGGCCGCGGGAAGGTCGTCGCGAAGGTCACCGCGCAGACGGCCCAGAACGCCGTAGAGGCCATCCGCCAGCGCACGCCTTCCCTTGTGTGGAAATCGGCGCGCGGCGAGTACTCCGTCGACGACGCGATGATGCACACCTGGTATGCGAACCGATTGGCTGCGGGAAGCTGGCCTCCGAAGGGGTCCGAGCCCGACGAGGCAACTGTCGAAACACAGGCAGCGGGCTGATCTGTCGCCGCAGCACGCGGCGTTCAAACGCTCGACACCGAGGCACCCTCCACCCGCGCGTCAGCGTACGACGCCAGCGCCCCTTGCAGCCTCGCCCGGATCAACCCCGCCAGTGCCTTATCGGCCACCACCACCACCCTGTCGCCGTGGCGCAGGATGTCCATCACCAGCTCGGTCGGCTCGCTGTACGGCACCTGCAGCTCGTAGCGGCCGTCCTTGAGCCAGCGCGACTTCTGCTGCGGGTGCCACTCTTCGTTGGCGACCCACTGCGCCGCGTCTTCGTCGAACACCAGCGTCGCCCACTTGAGCTTGCCGCCGCCACCACCATAGATGCCGTAGCCGGAGTCGAGCGCGGCTTCGAGATCGCGCACCGGCACGCTGCGCGCCTTCACGTCGAGCACGCGGGCCTCGCGCATGGCGTCGAGCGCAAAGCGGCGCAGGCCGTCGCTGGCGTGGCACCAGCCGTCCAGGTACCAGGTGTTGCGGTAGTTCACCAGCCGCTGCGGCGAGACCTCGCGTTCGCTCAAGGACCGGTCGCTGCGCTTGAAATAGTGCAGCCAGACGCGCTTGCGCTGCACCAGCGCTCCGCCGAGCAGCTCGAAGTGCCGGCTCGGCACGCGCCGGCGCGCGGTGCCGATGACCTTGATGCGGCGCATCAGCTCGCGCGCCTGGTTGGCGTCGGTGCCCAGCATGCCCTGCAGCTTCTCGATCAGCGGCTGCAGGTGGCGCGCCAGCACGCCGTCGTCGTCCAGCCCGGCGAGCAGCTGGTGCATCGTCAGCATGGCGTGGATCTCGTTCTCGCTGAACCACAGGCCGGGCAGTTCGTGCTGCGCCGCCCGGGCCCCTGACGGGCCACCCTGGGCCGCGTCAGAGAAGCGGTAGCCGTTGTCGAGCGCGCTGTAGACGATCGGCGCGCTCATGCGGTCGCGCAGGTATTGCAGGTCGCGCTTGAGCGTGGCGGGCGACACGTCGAGTTCGTCGCGCAGGCTGGCGAAGCTGACGCAGCCGCGGCTCTTCAGCAGCAGCTCGATCTTGTAGAAGCGTTCGGTGCGGTCCATGGGGCTCCTGTATCAGGCCGCTGGCTCACCCAATGAGCCAGCGGGGCCAAGCATACCCGAGGCCCGAAGTACAAATCCCGCCGCATGCTGGCTCACGCCATGAGCCACCCGGCCGCAATACTGGCTCACCGCCGCAACAAGCCGGCACCACCCCGGAGCGCACCATGAGCCTCGTCCCGATCCACACCACGCCCCATCCCATCAGCACGCTCGACCGCATCGGCTTCGAGTTGGGCTGGGACTACGCCCACCACCGCGTCTGCCCTCCCGAAGCCTACGCCCAGGCGCCGTCGCCGCTGCGCGACGGCCTGCTGGCCGGCCAGGCCACCTTCGGCCTGCGCACCCTGAACGCCACGCGCCACGTGCGCAAATGGCTGCAATTGCGCCTGAACGCGTGGCTGCGCGGCCGCAGTGTCGAGCTGATGCAGGTCACGCCCAACTACCTGGCCCAGCTCGACGTGGACCATTGCCCGATCACCCGCATGGCCCTCAGCACAGGCAGCCTGGAAAGCAGCGACAGCTCGATCGACCGGGTTCGCAACGACGCCGGTTACGCCGCCGGCAACCTGGCGGTGATGAGCACCAAGGCCAACCACGCCAAGGCGGGGCATGGCTTTCGGGCTGCGATCCGCTTCGTGAAGCAGGTCGAAGACGGTGCGCTCGGCGGCATCGATGGGCTGACCGCCGCGCAGTGGGCGCGCGTGGCCGTGCTGTGCAGCTTTGTCGAGCCGCTCGCGCACGACGAAGCCTGCGCGCTGCCGCTGCTGCTGCTGCCGCCGAACCGGCTGCGCCTGTTCAACCCGGCCCAGGCGCTGCAGGCGTTCGTGAGCCGCCAGTTGCTGGTGCCGGGCTGGAGCCAGCGGGTCAGCCGCATCGAGGCGCTGGTGCCGGGCAAGCCGGCGCAGCGTGCCTTTCGCGACTTCTTCCATGCGCTGCTGCCGCGCGTGCTCGAGGCGGGCCGCAACATCGCGCCGATGGAGGCGCGCTGGGCCGTCGAAGACGCGTGGCGCAACCCCCTCGTGCAACGCCGCTGGGCGGCGTTTGCGCGCCAACTGTCGGCCGAGCAGTGCGAGGCCCTGGTGCAGCGTGCCACCGCCAAGAAGCTCGGCACCGGCGTGGTCAACCCGCTGAGCGACGCGCAGGCCACCGAAGGCTGGCACTTGGCCACGCGTGGTTATGTGCCGCACACCGCCGCAGCCGCTGACGCGACCGAGCCCACCGGCCGGCCGCTGATGGACAGCGCGGGCCAGCAGATGCTGCTGGCAATTTGAAGGTGTCTGTGGCCAGAGAGGCCGAGAACACCGAGAACTTTTCGAGTTTCATGTGAGGCGCTCGCGGAGGAACGGTTGCCCTTTCGGCCGCCCTCTGCGTTCTCCGCGTCTCTGCGGTGAAGGCTCCGCTTGATGTCCATCCTCTCGGCCTCTTCAGACGCCGCGCCAGTGGCTGAACTCATCCCGCCGCTGGTGCGCCTGGGCGCTGCGGTCGGCGGCGTTCAGCACCACCCAGTCGGGCGCGCCGATGTCTTTCAGCGTGTGCGGGCTCAGCTCACCCAGCGCGTCCCACTCGCGCTGGCGCTGGCGGCGCTGGCGCTGCAACAGCAGCCCCTGCCAGGCCGCAACGGCCGTTTCGGCGACGCTGCGCCAGACCCGCAGGTGCAGCGGCTGCCAGAGGGGAATGGTGATCTGCGGGCTCGAAGGCAGCATGGCTGGCTCCCGTTGCTTTGGCGATGTTGGTAAGCATAAAAGTCCAATCGACCCGGGGATATCAACATCTCAAGCACAGATTGGTCAGCTATGCTTACCAGCATGGCGCGCCTGCCACTGCACACCCTGCCCACCTTCCGCGCCGTGGCGAAGCTGGCCAACCTGCGCGCTGCGGCCGAACAACTGCACCTGACGCACAGCGCGGTCAGCCAGCAGATCAAGCTGCTCGAAGACCAGCTCGGCTTCCGGCTGTTCGACCGGCGCGGGCGCAGCATCGTGCTCAACGGCGCGGGGGCGGCGCTGCTGAAGTCGGTGGAGGTGGCGCTCGACCAGCTCGAAGACGGCCAGCGCGCTGCCAGCGCCGCGGCCTCGGGCACCGAGCACCGCATTCGCATCACCTTGTTGCCGTCGTTCGCGAACCGCTGGCTGCTGCCGCGCCTGGCGAGCTGGCGCGAGCGTTACCCGCACATCGGCATCGAGCTGAACACGTCGCAGCAGATCGTCGACCTGGCGCGCGAGGGCCTGCACGCGGCGCTGCGCCAGGGCAGCGGGCAGTGGCGCGGCCTGAGCGCCGAGCGGCTGATCGATTCGCCGCTGATCGCGCTGGGCTCACCCGCCGCCGCGCACCGCCTGCTCGGCAGCGGGCCCAAGGCCCTGGCCGACGAGCCGCTGCTGGGCAGCCCGAGCTTGTGGGCGCGCTGGTTCGAACTCTCGGGGCTGCGCGTACGCATCAACCCGGTCGCGACCTTCAACGACGCCGGGCTGATGCTGCAGGCCGCCGAACAAGGCCTGGGGCTGGCGCTGGCGCGCGAACTGTTCGCTGCCGACGCACTGCGCGACGGCCGGCTGGTGCGCCTGTCGCTGCGGGCGCTGCCGGACGACGAGGCGTATGCGTTCTGGCTCGTCTACCCGCCCACCCTGGTGGACTGGCCGCCGCTGGTCGCGCTGCGCGCGTGGCTGAAGGACGAGCTGGCGCGGTCGCAGGCGGGGATGGATGAGGCGCGGGTGAAGGGTTGACTCCCAGCGCCGCCCCACACCCCAACCCACACCCCCGCGGGGCGAGGGAGCAGGTCAATTCGCGAAGCGCTTCTTCACCGCATCGCTGCCGGTACGGGCGATGTACGCATCGGCATCTTCCTTCAGCAGCAGGCGCGCGGCGACCAGTCGATCGACCACCGTCTTGACGCGCTCAACATAAGCCGCATGGCTGGCGTAGCGCTCCTGCAGCGACAGGCGCGGGTCGCCTGCCTGCTCGCGTTCGGTGCGGGTCGCGGCGAAGGCGCTGAAACTGCCGTCGCGGTCGCACAACTCGCCTTCGGGAAACGGGCGCTTGTACAAATTCCAGCCGGTGTAGGTGGCCAGCGGCGCGGCGATGTCGGGCAGGCGGATGCCGGCGACCTCGTTGCCGTCGGGGTCGACCGCCGGAACCAGCGGCACGTAGCGCTTGCTCGTGTCGGGTTTGGGTTGCACCCAGTCGCCGAACAGCACGAGCTCGTTGGCCTGGCGCGCCACCTCGAAGCCCGGCAGCTTGGGGAAGTGTGCGCTGTCCGGGGCCACCAGCGTCTCGTCGCGGAAGCTCGGCACATTCGAGTCGGGGGGCGCTGTGCCGCGCTCGACCCATTGGTCCAGCGCCATCAACAACGCGCGCAGCGCAGGCGCCGGGTTGTGCGGGTTGCGCTCGTTGGCGCACGGGCCGCGCGCGGCCGTCTGGCCGACCCGCCCGCCGTGCTGCGTGCCGGCCACCAGGTAGGCGCGCGCACCGGCCGGCAGAGCCACGTCGCGCGTGCCCAGCGGGTCGGTGTGCAGCAGCGACGCGCCCTTCTGCCAGTACTCGGTGGAAGTGTTCACCTCGATCAGCAGCGGGTCGTAGGCGTCGCCGCGCAACAGCGCACCGGTGGTGCCGGTCACCGGGTCGGGCATGCGCGCCGCCGAGAACGGGAAAGCGTTCTCAGGGTACAGGTGGTCTTCGTGCTGGGTGTTGGTGCGCGCCGGCTGGCCGAACTCGGCGTTCAGGAACACGCGGCCCACGCCCGAGATGTGCGCCAGCACGCCGTCGAAGACCTTGCGCTTGCCTTCGTCCTGGTTGAAGCCCTGGGCGATGTGGTCGCGCAGGTAGCGCCCGCTTTGCGAAATGCCCACCGCCAGCGCACTCTGGATGCCGCTGCCGGCCGGGTTGGGTTGGCGCGTGAGCATCGACTCGCGTTCGTAGCGGAAGAAGGACACCAGGTCGCGCGTGGCCGCAAAGCCGATGCCCAGCACCTTGGGGTTGGCGGCGCGGTAGTGCAGTTCGTACAGCGAGCCCGCCGCCGGGCCGCGGCCGGCGTTGCCCTGGGTCAGGATGCGCACGGTGCGCGCGTCCTTGAACTCCCACTCGGCGGCCGGCACCGGCACGCGCGGGTCGGCCTCCTTGCGGCGCACGGTCAGGCGCGCGTCGTCCTTGAACTGCGTCAGGGCGTCGAAGGCGAGCGTGAAGTCCTGCAGCACCGGGCCGCGCGTGCCCGACACCAGTTCGTCGCGCACGATGCGCACGATCGGCTGCGCGCCGTTGCGCGCCGCCGGCACCGTGAGGCTCAGGCCGTGGTTGGCTTTCGGCGCCTCCGGGTCCCAGCCCGACCAGAGAATGGTCCAGCCCTGGCGCAACAGCAGTGCGTTGCCGGCGTCGGCAGCGGTGAGCGGGTTGTTGGCGGTGGGGCCGGCACCGTCGAGCAGCCAGTGCAGCACGAACTTGCGGCCGCGGTTGGTCACGTCGTACAACAGCTTGCGGTTGCCGCCGCGCACCGGGCGCAGCATGTCCCACTCAACGGTGTACTCGACGTTGCCGCCCGAGTTGCGCGGCGCCTTGTCGAGGTTGACGATGCCGCGGTTGCGCACGTCGAACGGGTCGAGCTCGCCGCGCGCGGTGCCGCTGACGCGCTCGTAGGCGCCGGCGTCGCCGAACGACGCGCCGTCGGCGAACGGCTGCACGCGGGTGACGGTGATGTCGGTGATGTAGGCGGCTGCGGCCATCGGCACGGCCAGCAGCAGGGTGGCCACCGGACGGGCTACCAGACGGGCCACTGGACGATTCACCAAACGGGCCAACGTGAGTTTCCGAACCATGGCGCTCTCCCCTTGTGCTGCGCAGCCCGGGCCGCGTGCTTCGATTCTCAGGGTCGCGCGGCCGCCGTGCGCAGGGCTTCGATCTCGGCGCGCGTGAAGCCTGCCTCGCTCAGCACCTCCACGGTGTGCTGGCCCACCTCGGGCGCGGGCTTGGGCTGCTCGGGCACGCTGCGGTCGAAGCGCGGCGCGGGCGCCGGCTGGACCACGCCGTCGAGTGTGATGAACGCGTTGCGGCTGGCGGCGTGCGCATGCTGCGGCGCTTCGGCGATCGACAACACTGGTGCAAAACAAGCGTCGGTGCCTTCGAGCAAGGCGCACCAGGCGTCGCGGGTTTTCGTCTTGATGATCTGGCGAATGGCCTCACGCATCTCGGGCCACAGCCTGCGGTCGTGCTGGCGCTTCACGAAGCGCTCGTCGAGCCCGATGCGCCGCGCCAGCTCGGCAAAGAACTTCGGCTCCAGCGCGCCGAGCGCAACGAAGCGCGCGTCGGCCGTTTCATAGGTGGCGTAGAACGGCGCACCGCCGTCCAGCAGGTTCTCGCCGCGTGGCTCGTTCCAGGCGCCGCTGGCCGCCAGGCCGTAGAAGATCGACGCGAGCGACGCCGCGCCATCGACCATCGCCGCATCGACCACCTGGCCCAGGCCCGAACTCTTGCGCTCGTGCAGCGCCGCGAGCAGGCCGAGCGCCAGATACAGCGCGCCGCCGCCATAGTCGCCCACCAGGTTCAGCGGTGGCACCGGCGCACCGCCGGCCGGGCCGATGGCGTGCAGCGCACCGGTCAACGCGATGTAGTTCAGGTCGTGGCCCGCGGCGGCGCTGAGCGGCCCGGTCTGGCCGAAGCCGGTCATGCGGCCGTAGATCAGGGCGGGGTTGCGAGCGTGGCAATCAGCCGGGCCGAGGCCGAGCCGTTCGGCCACGCCGGGGCGGAAGCCTTCGATCAGCATGTCGGCGGTGCTGACCAGGCGCAGCACCGCATCGCGCCCGGCGGGAGTCTTCAAGTCCAGCGCAACCGAACGGCGATTCCGCCCATTCACATTGAAGCGCGCCTCCATCGCCACGCCCAACCCGCTCGGCTCGGTGCGGTCGATGCGCACCACGTCGGCGCCGAGGTCGGCCAGCAGCATCGCGCACATCGGGCCGGGGCCGATGCTGGCGAGTTCGAGGATGCGAAGGCCGTGAAGGGGTCCCATGGGGTCGCTTTCAGTGGGGGATGAACAAGGCGAGCGCCGCGTCGGCAAGGTCGTCGAGCGAGGCCGCCTGCCCCGCGTCGTACCACTGCACCGACCAGTTCAGCGCCCCCAGCAGCAGCAGGCGCGCCAGGTGCACGTCGGCATGCAGCCGGCCTGCATCCTGCAGCGCCTGCAGCAGCGGCAACCAGGCGGCTTCGTAGTCGTGCTGGAGTCTGGCGATGGCGGCGCGCTGCTTTTGCGTCAGCGATCGCCATTCGTACAGCATCACCGGAATGAAGTCGCTGTCGGGGCCGAGCAGGATGTCGAAGTGGGTGCGGATCAGCGCGCGCAACGCGGCCTCGGGCGCCGGTGCGGCGCGCGTGGGGCCGCTCGCCGGCAGCGCGTGCAAGGTGCTCGCCTGGCGTTGCAGCGCCGAGTGCATGCCCTGCTCCATCACCTCGGCGAGCAGCGCGCTCTTGCTCTTGAAGTGATAGAAGGGCGAGCCCGAATGCATGCCCACGGCGGCGGCGATGTCGCGCGTGCTGGTGGCCGCAAAGCCATGGGCACGGAACAGTTTCGCCGCAGCGCGCATCAATTCCTGGCGGCGGTTGCCGTCGTCGCGCTCGTCAGCGGTCTTGCGCGGGCGGCCGCGCGGGCGGCGCGGTGCGAGAGCCGGCTCGTTGATCACCTCGTTCATCGGCCGCTCACCGCCCACTCAACCCCATCGCCCGCGCGATCACCTCCTTCATGATCTCGTTCGTGCCGCCGTAGATGCGCTGCACCCGCGCATCGACGAAAGCGCGCGCGATCGGGTACTCCCACATGTAGCCGTAACCGCCGAAGAGCTGCACACATTCGTCGATGACCTTGTTCTCCAGGTCACTGACCCAGTACTTGGCCATCGACGCGGTCGCGGTGTCGAGCTTGCCTTCCAGCAGCAGGGCAATGCACTTGTCGACGAAGACCTGCGCGATCTGCACCTGCGTCTGCAGCTCGGCCAGCTTGAAGCGCGTGTTCTGGTACTGCGCCACCGCCTGGCCGAAGACCTTGCGCTCCTTCACGTACGCGATCGTCCAGTCGATCGCCGCCTGCGACTTGGCGGCCGCGCCGATCGCGATCTGCATGCGCTCCCACGGCAGCTGCTCCATCAGCGAAATGAAGCCGCGGTTCAGCGGGCCGAGCAGGTTGGCCACCGGCACTTTCACATCGTTGAAGAACAGCTCGGCCGTGTCTTGCGCCTTCAACCCGACCTTCTTCAGCCGCTTGCCGGTCTCGAAGCCGGGCATGCCGCGTTCGACCAGCAGCAGGCTGGTGCCCTTGGCGCCGGCGGCCGGGTCGGTCTTGGCGACGACGATCACCAGGTCGGCATGCCAGCCGTTGGTGATGAAGGTCTTGGAGCCGTTGAGCAGGTAGTGGTCGCCTTTCAAGAGGGCCGTGGTCTTCACGCCCTGCAGGTCGGAGCCGGCCGCCGGTTCGCTCATCGCGATCGCGCCGATCATCTCCCCGCTCGCCATTGCCGGCAGGTACTTCTTCTTCTGCGCCTCGCTGCCGTAGTGCTCGATGTAGGGCGCGACGATCTCGTTGTGCAGCCCGTAGCCGATGCCGCTGTAGCCGCCGCGAGCGAGTTCTTCCATCTGCACGACCGAGTAGAGCCGGTCGGCGCCGGCACCGCCGTACTCCTCCGGCATCGTCATGCACAGAAAGCCGTTCGCGCCGGCCTTGCGCCAGACCTCGCGGTCGACGTAACCCTGCTCTTCCCAAGCAGCATGGAAGGG
>JANOQS010000389.1:0-4285 GCA_031414975.1 Methylibium sp.
TGCTGGACAACGCCTGGTTCGACCGCCTGGGTCTACCCCGTCTCTCCTGACCTCAACTTCTCGAACCGCCCGGTGCGGACCCGCATGCCGGGTGGTGTGGGAGGGGCCCGATCAGCGATGATCGGCTCCTATCCCGATTGCTGCGCGACGAATGTACGCCGATGCGCTCCTCGAACAGGCTCGATGTGCTCACACGCCCAATTGCCTCGCCGCCAGTTCCATCAGCAGTTGCCGCGCTGCCACCTGTTCACCGGTACGCGCCAGCACCGCCTTCACCGTGCCAGCGTGCGGCGCGTGGATCTGGTGCTCCATCTTCATCGCCTCCATCACGAGCAGCAGGGCACCGGCCTCGACCGTGGCGCCTGCTTCCGCCAGCACCTGTGTAACGCGGCCGTGCATCGGCGCGCGCAGCGCGCCCGCGCTGGCCTGGGCGGTGCTGGCGGCGCCTGCCAGGCGAAGGTCACACAGCTCGAATTCGATGCCTTCGCACAGCCACCACCAGCGTGTACCTTGGCGATGCACGTCAGCGCTGACCGGCCGGCCGTCCACTGTGGCGCTGATGCTCAGCGCGGCACCGTCACCGTGCTGCCGCAGCGCCTCGATCCGGTTCGCCGTGCCGGTCGCAGAGGTCGCGGTCAGGTCGGCGCCGCTGCCCTCGATGCGCCAGCGCCGCGTGCTCCCGGCCAGCTCGATCGGTGCGCCGGTGTCGATGCGCCTGGATGACGTCCAGCCCTGCCACAGCGCTGGCAAGGGTTGCGCCGGCAAGCTGGCCGCGGCGGAGGCAGCCAGTGCTTCGAGCCAGCTCGGCGTCGGCTCGGCGCGGGCAGCAGCGTCGGCAAAGTGATTCGCGATGAAGGCGGTGGTGACGTTGTCCTGCGCAAACGCCGGGTGCCGCAGCACACGCGACAGGAAGCGGCGATTCGTCGGCAGGCCCAGGCACACCGTGTGGTCCAGCGCATGCGCGAGCTGGCGGATCGCGGCGTCGCGCGTGGGCGCGTGCGCGATCAGCTTGCCGAGCATCGAGTCGTAGAACGGGCTGACCACGCAGCCGCTGGCCAGCGCGTGGTCGCAGCGCACCGTCGGCGGCGCCTGCCAGCGCTGCACCGTGCCGGCCTGGGGCAGGAAGTCGCGCGCCGGGTCTTCGGCGCACAGCCGCACTTCGATGGCGTGGCCGCCGCGCTCGTATCGTTCCAGCAGCTCGTCTTGCTGCAATGGCAGCGGTTCGCCAGCCGCTACGCGCAACTGCCACTCGACCAGGTCGATGCCGACCAGCGCCTCGGTCAGCGGGTGTTCCACCTGCAGCCGCGTGTTCATCTCCATGAACCAGAACGCACCGCTCGCATCGAGCAGGAATTCGACCGTGCCCGCGCCGACGTAACCCACTGCGCGCGCCACCGTCACCGCCGCCTCGCCCATGCGCCGGCGCAGCGCGGGCGACACGCCAGGAGAGGGCGCTTCCTCGACGATCTTCTGGTGCCTGCGCTGCACCGAGCAGTCGCGCTCGCCGAGGTGCACCACGTTGCCGTGCGCATCGGCGAACACCTGGATCTCGACGTGGCGCGGCGCCACCAGCGCACGCTCCAGCAGCAGGCGCGGCTCGCCGAACGCAGCTTGCGCTTCGGCCTGTGCCGAGTCGAGCGCAGTGTCGAGCTGCTCGGGCTGCGTGACCAGCCGCATGCCGCGGCCACCGCCGCCGGCCGTGGCCTTGACCATCAGCGGCCAGCCGATGGCGTGGGCTTCGCGTCGCAAGGTCTCGCGCGCCTGGTCTTCTCCGTCGTAACCCGGCAGCACGGGCACGCCCGATGCTGCCATGCGCTGGCGTGCACGCGCCTTGTCGCCCATCGCGCGCATCGCGTCAGGGGGCGGGCCGACCCATACGAGGCCGGCGTCGATCACCCCCTGCGCGAACGCGGCGTTCTCGGACAAGAAGCCGTAACCCGGGTGGATGGCCTGTGCGCCGCTGACCTGCGCGGCGGCGAGCAGCTTGTCGGCGCGCAGGTAGGAATCGGCCGGGCGCTCGCCGCCGATCGGCATCGACCGGTCGCAGCTCGCGCCGTGCGGTGCCGTGCGGTCGGCGTCGGAGGCGACCGCCACAGTGTGCAGGCCCATGCGGCGCGCGGTGCGCGCCACGCGCACGACGATCTCGCCGCGGTTGGCGATCAGCAGCGAATCGAACGCGCTCACGTCATGCCTTCATCCGGCTTCACGGGCGCGACGACCCAGTTCGCCGCGCGCCTGGCCGTCAGCGCCGCCAGACCCTCGCTGGCGGTGCCGCTGCGCAAGGCGCCGGCAAAGCGCGCCGCCGCGAGGTCGAGCGTGTCGGCCAGCGCACGCGTGCGGCGGGCGTGAAGAATCGCCTTGACGCTGCGCAGCGCGGCCGGTTCGGCGCGGCCCAGTTCGGCCAGCAGCGCGTGCAGGCGCTGGTCCAGCGCGTCGCCTTCATGCACTTCGTCGGCCAGCCCGCAGGCCAGTGCTTCGAGCGCCTTGATGCGCCGGCCCGTCAGCATCAGCCGCATCGCGGCGCCTTCGCCGATGCGTGCGATGACGAAGGGCGCGATCTGTGCCGGTGGCAGCCCGAGCGTCACCTCCGGAATGCCGAACTGGGCGCTGCCTGCCGCCAGCACGAAGTCGCAGCAGGCCGCCAGGCCCACGCCGCCGCCCATCGCCGCGCCTTCGACGATGGCGATGGTGGTGACTTGCGTGGCGTGCAGCCGCTCCAGCAGGGTGCCGAACGCACGGTTGTAGGTGGCGATCGGGTCGAGCCCGGTCTCTGGCGCGGGCGTGGCCATCAGCTCGCGGAAGCGGCCAAAGTCACCGCCCGAACAGAAGTGCCCGCCCGAGCCGCGCAATACCAAGGCGCGCGTGGCCGGCCGGCCTTCGGCGCGGCTGATCGCCTGCAGCAGGTCGACCACCGTGCCGTCGCTCAGTGCATTGCGTGTGGCGGGCGCGTCGAGCGTGGCGAAGACGAACGCGCCGCGGGTCTCGGTGCGAATCATGGCGCGGCCCTCCTGTTGCGCATCAACGCCGCGCCGGCAGCGTGTGCATGTACTTGCTGATGATGCCCAGCATCACCTCGTCGGCACCACCGCCGATGGAGGCCAGGCGGCCGTCGCGGTACAGGCGCGACACCGGGTTGTCCCAGGTGAAGCCCATGCCGCCCCAGTACTGCAGGCAGGCGTCGGGCACGCTGCGCAGCAGCCTGCCGGCCTTGAGCTTGGCCATCGAGGCCCACTCGGTCACGTCCTTGCCGGCGATGTAATGTTCGGTCGCCATGTAGGTCAGCCCGCGCAGCGCTTCGACCTCGGTCTTCAGCTCGGCCAACGTGAAGTGCACGGTCTGGTTGTCGAGCACAGCCTGGCCGAAGATCTGCCGCTCGCGCGCGTACGCCACCGTGTGATCGATGCAGTTGAGCAGCCCCTGGATCGCGTTCGCCGCGGCCCACAGGCGTTCTTCCTGGAACTGCATCATCTGATAGGTGAAGCCCATGCCTTCCTGCCCGATCAGGTGTGACTGCGGCACGCGCACATCGTCGAAGTGGATCAGCCCGGTGTCGCTGGCCCACATGCCGATCTTGCGGATCTTCTTGGCCACCGTGATGCCGGGCGTCTTCATCGGCACGATGATCAGGCTCTTGTTCTTGTGCGCGGAGCCTTCGGACGTGTTCGCCAGCAGGCACATCCAGTCGGCCTGCAGGCTGTTGGTGATCCACATCTTGGCGCCGTTGATCACGTAGTCGCCGCCGACCTTGCGCGCGGTGGTCTTGACCTGCGCCACGTCGGAGCCGGCGCCGGGTTCGGACACGCCGATGCAGCTCACCACGTCACCGGCAATCGCCGGTGCCAGGAACTCGCGCTTGAGCGCGTCCGAGCCGAAGCGGGCGAGCGCCGGTGTGGCCATGTCGGTCTGCACGCCGATGGCCATCGGCACGCCACCGCAGGCCACGTCGCCCAGCGCTTCGGCCATCACCACCGAGTACGAGTAGTCCAGCCCCATGCCGCCGTACTCGGTCGGTTTGGTCAGGCCCAGCAGGCCCAGGTCGCCGAGCTGCTTGAAGACCTGGTGAGCCGGGAACATTTCGGCCGCCTCCCATTCGTCCACGTGCGGGTTGATCTGCTCGGTGATGAAGCGCTTGAGCGTGCGCTTGATCTCTTCGTGTTGGTGGGTCCATTGCATCGCAGGGCTCCGTCGGATGGGTGCTGTCAAGCGAACACCGCGTAGCCGGCTCTGCCGGGCCGCTGGTGTTGCCCCCTTGAGGGGGAGCGGCGAAGCCGCTTCGGGGGTGGGT
>JANOQS010000390.1:0-6329 GCA_031414975.1 Methylibium sp.
CTGTTCGAGGCGCTGCTGTGGCCGCTGGCCGACTGGCTGCTGCTGGCGCCGCAGCGGCGCGCGCCGGATCGGGACCAGAATCGGCCGTTGTTGTAGGCCCCGCCGCCCACGATACGCCCGACGCGCCCGCCACGCACGCCACGCACGCCATGACCGAACTGAAGAACGTCGAGATCGAACAGTCGCGCTTCCGCACGCGGCTGACGGCGGCGGCCGCGTTCGTGCTGCTGGGGTTTGCGCTGCTCGGCGCGCGGCTCGTGTACCTGCAGGTCATCAAGCACGACGAGCTGATGGCGCAGGCCGAAAGCAACCGAATCGCGGTCAGCCCGATCGTGCCCAACCGCGGGATCATCACCGACCGCAACGGCATCGTGCTGGCCAACAACTACTCGGCCTACACGCTGGAGATCACGCCTTCGCGGGTGGCCGACCTGGACGCCACCATCGACGCCCTGGCCGAACTGGTGGACGTGCAGCCGCGTGACCGCAAGCGCTTCAAGCGCCTGCTGGACGAAAGCAAGAGCTTCGAGTCGCTGCCGATCCGCACCAAGCTCAGCGACGAGGAGGTGGCGCGCTTCACCGCCCAGCGCTTCCGCTTTCCTGGCGTGGACGTGCAGGCACGGCTGTTTCGCGAATACCCGCTCGGTGAGGTGGGCAGCCATGTGCTGGGCTACATCGGCCGCATCAACGTGGCCGAGAAGGACCGCATCGACGAGTCGGAGGACCCGGCCAACTACCGTGGCACGCAGTACATCGGCAAGCTCGGTGTGGAGCAGAGTTACGAGGCCGAGCTGCACGGCATCACCGGCGTCGAAGAGATCGAGACCAGCGCCGGCGGCCGGCCCGTGCGGCGCCTGCGCAGCCGGCCGGCCACGCCGGGCAACACGCTGGAGCTGTCGATCGACATCCGCCTGCAGGCGCTGGTCGAAGACATGTTCGGCGAGCGCCGCGGCGCGCTGGTGGCGCTGGACCCGCGCAACGGCGAGGTGCTGGCCTTCGTCAGCAAGCCGACCTTCGACCCCAATCTGTTCGTCGACGGCATCGACGTGGAGTCGTGGCGCGAGCTGAACGAGTCGATCGACAAGCCGCTGCTGAACCGCGCGCTGCGTGGCACCTACCCGCCGGGCTCGACCTTCAAGCCCTTTCTGGCGATGGCCGCGCTCAACAGCGGCAAGCGCGACCCGGCCACGATCATCCAGGACAACGCCACCTTCCAGTTCGGCAACCACTCCTTCCGCAGCCACGGTGACGCCGGGCTGGGGCCGGTGGACATGGTGCGCAGCATCGTCAAGTCGAGCAACGTGTACTACTACTCGCTCGCCAACGAGATGGGCGTGGACCTGATGCACGACGAGCTCGGGCCGTTCGGCTTCGGGCGCCGCACCGGCATCGACATCGAAGGCGAGGTCACCGGGCTGCTGCCCTCCACGGCCTGGAAGCGGCGTGCCTACAAGACGGCCGAGCAGCAGAAGTGGTACCTGGGCGAGACCATCTCGCTCGGCATCGGCCAGGGTTACAACCATTTCAGCATGCTGCAGCTGGCCAGCGCCACTGCCACCTTGGTCTCGGGCGGGCTGCGCTTCAAGCCCCGCATCGTGCGCAACGTGCAAGACGTGCTGACGCGCGAGCGCCGCGTGCTGGCCAACGACGCGCTGGCGCCGCTGCCGTTCAAGCGCGAGCACGTCGAGCTGATCCGGCGCGCGCTCCACGGCGTGACGCAGGAAGGCACCTCGGTGCGCTCGTTTGCCGGCGCGCCTTACAAGAGCGGCGGCAAGACCGGCACGGCCCAGGCGGTGGGCATCAAGGCGAACGAGAAGTACGTCGCGTCCAAGCTCGAAGAGCACAAGCGCGACCACTCGCTGTACATCGCCTTCGCGCCGCTGGAAGAGCCCACCATCGCGGTGGCGGTGGTGGTGGAAAACGCCGGCTTCGGCTCCGAGGCCGCCGCGCCCATCACCCGGCGCGTGTTCGACTACGCGCTGCTCGGCCTGGTGCCCAGCGTGGAGGACCTGGCGGCCACGCGCGAGGGCAAGTCGGGTGCGCCGATCGGCCTGCAGCGGCCGGCCTTGTCGGTGCCGCTGGGCGGTCTGGCGGTGGTGATCGGTGCGGGCGCGAGCGGTGTTGGCGGTCCGAGCGGCCCGGCGTCGGAGGCAGCGCCGACGCCGACGCCGACGCCGCCACCACAGCGGGTTGCAAGCCGGTCGAACCGATGAACATCGATTTCGAGAAGCCCTCGCTGTGGCAGCGTGCCAAGCCGGTGTTCACCGGCTTCGACGGGCCGCTGTTCGTGGCCGTGCTGGCGCTGGCCGCGGCCGGGCTCATCACCATGTACTCGGCCGGTTTCGACCACGGCACGCGCTTTTCCGGGCACGCCCGCAACATGCTGCTGGGCCTTTGTGTCTTGTTCGTGGTGGCGCAGGTGCCGCCGCAGCAACTGATGCGCCTGGCCGTGCCGCTCTACGCCTTGGGGGTGGCGCTGCTGATCGCCACCGCAACGGTCGGCATGACCAAGAAAGGCGCCACGCGCTGGCTCGACATCGGGCTGGTGATCCAGCCGAGCGAAATCCTCAAGATCGCGGTGCCGCTGATGCTGGCGTGGTGGTTCCAGCGCCGCGAGGGCCAGGCGCGCGCAAGCGACTTCACGATCGCGCTGGCGCTGCTGGCGCTGCCGGTCGGCCTGATCCTGAAGCAGCCCGACCTGGGCACCGCCATTCTTGTGCTGTCGGCGGGCCTGTACGTGATGTTCTTTGCCGGGCTGACCTGGGCCGTCATCGTTCCACTGCTGCTGGTGGCGGCGGTGGGCATCACGTCGCTGGCAGTGTTCAGCGAAAGCCTGTGCCAGCCCGAGGTGAACTGGCCCATGCTGCGGGGCTACCAGAAGAACCGCGTCTGCACCTTGCTCGACCCCGGCAGCGACCCGCTCGGCAAGGGTTTTCACATCATCCAGGGCATGATCGCGATCGGCTCGGGCGGGGTCGACGGCAAAGGCTTCATGAAGGGCACACAAACCCACCTCGAGTTCATTCCCGAGCGCACCACCGACTTCATCTTCGCCGCCTTCGGCGAGGAGTTCGGCCTGCTCGGCTGCATCGGTTTGCTGGCTGCGTTCAGTGTGTTGATCCTTCGCGGGCTGATGATCGCGGCCGATGCGCCCACCGTGTTCACGCGCCTGCTGGCCGGGGCCATCACCTTGAGCTTCTTCACCTACGCCTTTGTCAACATGGGCATGGTCAGCGGCATCCTGCCGGTGGTGGGCGTGCCGCTGCCGTTCATCAGCTACGGCGGCACGGCGATGGTCTCGCTGGGCCTGGGGCTGGGCATCCTGATGTCGATTTCCAAGAGCCGTCGCCTGATGCAAAGTTGACCCGGCGCGCACGTCAGGAGGCGGCGTCGTTCGGTTCGGTGCCTTCCACCGGCTCAGGCGCCGGGGCAGCGGCAAAGCGCAACGTGAAGCGCGCGCCCGGGCCGAAGGCGGCGCCGGCCTGGTCGCTCAGGCCAGTGCGGTGGCGCAGGTTGGCATCGGTCAGGGTCAACTCGGCGTCATGCTGGAGGGCGATCTCGCGGACGATGGCCAGCCCCAGGCCGGAGCCGTCGACGTTGGTGCCCAGCGCGCGGTAAAACGGCTGGAATACCTGCTCACGCTCGACCGCCGGAATGCCGGGGCCCGAATCTTCCACCTGCAGCACCACCACCTGGCCGAACGGGTCGTCGATCACGCGCACCGTCACGGTGCCGCCGGCCGGTGTGTAGAGCAGGGCGTTGTCAACCAGGTTGCGAATCAGCTCGCGCAACAGCACCGGGCGGCCGCTGACAACCGGGCCGCGCGGGTGCCGGGATGCAGCGGCCGGCTCCGGGGCTTCAAAGCCGAGGTCGATGCGCCGCTCGAGCGCGCGCGGCACGAAGTCCTGCACGGTTTCGATCGCCAGCTCGGCCAGGTTCACCGCCTGCACCGGCGCCGCGTGCTCGCGGTCTTCGGCGCGCGCCATCGCCAGCAACTGGTTCACCATGTGCGCCGCACTCTGGCTCGAGCGGGCGATCTGACGCAGCGACTTTTTCAGCGCCTGCGGGTCACGTTCGCCCTCATCGATGTCGCGCTGCGCCAGTTCGGCCTGCATGCGCAGGCCCGCCAGCGGCGTCTTCAACTGGTGGGCGGCGTCTGCCAGGAAGTGCTTCTGGGCCCGCAGCGACAGGTCCAGCCGGGCCAGCAGGTCGTTGATGGCCCGCACCAGCGGAGACACTTCCTCCGGCACTTCGCGTTCGTCGATGGCGCTGAGGTCGTTGCTTTCGCGTTTGCGGATGCGCTGTTGCAAGGTGTTCAGCGGCTCGATGCCGCGCGACAGCGCCAGCCAGACCAGCAGCACCGCCAGCGGCAGGATCAGGAACTGCGGCAGGATCACGCCGCGGAAGATCTCGGTCGCCAGGCGCGATCGTTTGCCCAGCGTCTCGGCCACCTGCACCAGGCAGGCCCCTTCGTTCGCGCCGTCGGGCAGGTCGACCCACAAATACGCCACCCGCACGTCCTGGTTGTCGATCTCGTCGTCGCGGTAGCGAACCTCGCCCACCGGGGTGCGCTGGGCCTCCACCGGCACGCGCACCCGGCGGTCGCCGCTGAGGAACTCACCGCGCAGGCCCAGCACCTGGTAGTAGATGTCGTCGGCTTCGTCGGTGCGCAGCAACTCCGACGCGCTGGGCGGCAAGGTGAACTGGGCCACCGGAGGGCTCTTGGGGGTGATGGCGACCGACACCTGTTTGGACAACACGCGTGCCTTGTCGCCCAGTTCGCGGTCGAACGGGCCGTTGGCAATGCCCTGCGCCACCAACCAGATGCTGGCAATGCTCAGCGGCCACAACAGCAGCAGCGGGGCCAGCAGCCAGTCGAGAATTTCGCCGAAGAGGGAATGCTGTTCGGGTCCACGCGCAAAGGGGTTGAGCATGAAGCCGGACGGGCAGTGCGCGCAGCCGCGCTCAGGCCGCGATCTTCTCCAGGCAATAACCCAGCCCGCGCACCGTGGCAATGCGCACCGGGCCTTGCTCGATCTTCTTGCGCAGGCGGTGGATGTAAACCTCGATCGCGTTGTTGCTCACCTCTTCGCCCCATTCGCACAGCCGCTCGACCAACTGGTCCTTGCTGACCAGCCGGCCGGCGCGCTGCAGCAGCACCTCCAGCAGGCTGATCTCGCGTGCCGAGAGTTCAACCATCTGGTCGTTCAGGTAGGCCACCCGGCCGGTGGCGTCGAACGTCAGCGGGCCGTGCTTGATGATCGTGGCGGCCGTGCCCAGGCCGCGCCGGGTCAGCGCACGCACACGCGCTTCGAGTTCTTGCAGCGAAAACGGTTTGGCCATGTAGTCGTCGGCGCCCAGGTCCAGGCCCTTGACACGCTGCTCCACGCTGTCGGCCGCGGTCAGGATCAGCACCGGCACGCTGGAGCCGCGTGCGCGCAGCTTGCGCAGCACCTCCAGGCCGTGCATCTTGGGCAGCCCCAGGTCCAGGATCAGCAGGTCGAATTCGTGCGCCGCCAGTGCCGCGTCGGCTTCGCTGCCGCTGCCGACCTGATCGACCGCATAACCAGCGTTGCGCAGCGAGCGCAGCAGGCCGTCGGCAATCACTTGATCATCTTCGGCGATCAGGACGCGCATGCAGACCTCCGCAGTTCGAAACCTTCGAAATTCATTCTAGAGGTCGGCCCCGGCCCGCCGCAGCAGGGAAAGCCAGCGCCCCCCGGGGCAACCCGAAGACGCCCTGAAGACCTCAAGAAAGGCACTGTACAAACATCCAGCTTTTGCGATAATGCGCCCGAACCCCCAGGAGAACCGCATGGAAGCACCCGTCAAAGTCAGCAACTCCACGCTCAACGGCGAAAAGGCCAAGGCCCTGCAAGCCGCGCTCGCACAGATCGAAAAACAGTTCGGCAAGGGCTCGATCATGCGCCTGGGGGAAGGCGAGGTGATCGAAGACATCGAGGTCGTCTCCACCGGCTCGCTCGGCCTGGACATTGCGCTGGGCGTGGGCGGCCTGCCGCGCGGCCGGGTGGTCGAGATCTACGGCCCGGAATCGTCGGGCAAGACCACGCTGACCTTGCAGGTGGTGGCCGAGATGCAAAAACTCGGCGGCACCTGCGCCTTCATCGACGCCGAACACGCGCTCGACATCCAGTACGCCCAGAAGCTCGGCGTCAACCTGCAGGAACTGCCGATCACCTCTTCGCCCTTCTTGATCGAGCCGATGCGCCGGATGTCGAGCCGCACCGAGGCGTAGAACTTGAGCGCGTTGCCGCCGGTGGTGGTTTCGGGCGAGCCGAACATCACGCCGATCTTCATGCGGATCTGGT
>JANOQS010000391.1:0-4824 GCA_031414975.1 Methylibium sp.
CTGGAAACCGCAGGGCGACGTGCCGGCGAACACTTGATTCGCCGACAGAGCGGCGGCGGCACACCAGCGCGACGACAGACCAGCGACAGGGAAACAGATGGAATTCTTCAGGATCAAGCGCGACATCCCGTTCATGCGGCACGCGCTGCTGTTCAACATCGTCTCGCTGCTGACCTTTCTGGCGGCGGTGTTCTTCCTGGTCACGCGCGGGCTGCACCTGTCGATCGAATTCACCGGCGGCACCGTCATCGAAGCCGGCTACACACAGGCGGCCGACATCGGCAAGCTGCGCAACACCCTGGCCGGGTTGAAGCTCGGCGAGGTGCAGGTGCAGAACTTCGGCAGCACGCGCGACGTGCTGATCCGCCTGCCGGTGCGCGCCGACGTGAAGCAAGACGTGCTGGTGGCCAACGTGTTCGCCGAGATGTGCAAGGTCGAAGGCGGCAAGGTGGTGCCCCGGCAGTTCACCAGCGACAAGGGCGAGTCGATCAGCAAGCAGGTCTGCGACGCCGCCGGCGCCGAGCCGGTGAAGCTGCAGCGCAGCGAATTCGTCGGTCCGCAGGTGGGCCGCGAACTGGCCGAAGACGGCGCCAAGGCGCTGGCCTTCGTCATCATCGGCATCATGCTTTACCTGGCGTTTCGATTCGAGTGGAAGTTCTCGGTCGCGGCCATCGTGGCCAACCTGCACGACGTGATCATCATCCTGGGCTTCTTCGCCTACTTCCAGTGGGAGTTCTCGCTGTCGGTGCTGGCGGCCGTGCTGGCAGTGCTGGGCTACTCGGTCAACGAGTCGGTGGTGATCTTCGACCGGATCCGCGAGGCCTTCCGGCGCTACCGCAAGATGAACACCCACGAGGTGATCGATCACGCCATCACCAGCACCATGAGCCGCACCATCATCACGCACGGTTCGACGCAGATGATGGTGCTGTCGATGCTGATGTTCGGCGGCCCGACCCTGCACGAGTTCGCGCTGGCACTGACCATCGGCATTCTGTTCGGCATCTATTCGTCGGTGTTCGTGGCCGCGGCCATCGCCATGTGGCTGGGCGTGAAGCGCGAAGACCTCGTGAAGTTCAGCGCCAAGGAGACCGACCCCGACGACCCGAACGCCGGGGCGGTAGTGTAGAGTTCTCGGCTTATCCCATAGGCGTTTCTCCCCCTCCAACATGGCGACCCTCGGCAACCCGACGGCACTGGCCCAGCAGGCACGCCGTGCTTACGCGGAAGGGTTGCTGAATGGCATGCCGACGGTGGTCCAGGCGATCGATCAGGGGGCTCGCGTTCTGCTGAGCCAGGTCGCCGAAGGCTCGATCACGATGAAGCGGCGCGACGCCGTGCAAGACCTGAACGCCTCACGCGCGTTCTGGCTCCAGGGCATGACGCAGATGCTTCGCAGCGCGGTGCGCAGCGGCAACGTGGCGATGTCCAAGCCGGGCGACCTGCCCTTGCCGGCGCCACGCGCCGGCAACATGAGCCTGGTCGACGACGACACGATCGAAAACGAGATCCTCAGCTCCCGGCTGGCGCTGTCGGTGATGGACCGTGCTTCATGGGAATTTACGGACCTGCGCGCGCGCATGAACGTGCTCGAAGGGCGCGAGGAATTGGAGGCCAACGACGTGCTCCGGCCGCACGTGCTGGCCCGGGTGGTGATCTCCTCGTGGCGCGCCGCCGGCCTGACCCTGGAAGCCTGGCGCGCCCTGCACACGGTGCTGCACGATGAGTTTTCGCACTTCGCCGAAGAGGGTTACCACGAGACCAACCGCTGGCTGATGCAACGCCAGGTGCTGCCCGAGGTGGATCTGCGTCCTTTCATTCGCCGCGCGCGCAACTCGGCCTGGATGGCCAGCGCGCAGGCGTCGGGCAGCGGTTTTGCGCAGTCCGGGCCGCACTCCCTCGCCGGGCGCGGCGAAGTCGGCGAAGAGACTCGCATGCTGACGCACCCGGCGCCGCTGGTGCGCGGCTCCGACCATTCGAGCGAGGTGCTGGGGCGCCTGAACCGCCTGATCGGGCGGCAGCTGCCCGAGTTTGCGGTCACGGCCAATCAGCCTCAGCAGGCGTCCGCCGGTCTCAACGCGGCCATTGCGGTGGCGCAGCAGGGCATTGCCAACCGCCTGTCCGTGCCGGCCCCTGGCGGTGGCGGCGCAGCGATGCCACTCAGCACCCCGGCATTGCTCGAAGAACTGAACCAGCGCAAGCAGGTGCTCAAGCAGGCGGCTGCCACGCCGGTGGAACGCGCCACGATCGAGATCGTCGCGCTGCTGTTCCAGAGCATCCTGACCGAAGAGCGCATTCCGGCCACCGTGCGGGTGTGGTTTGCGCGCCTGCAGATGCCGGTGCTGCGCGTGGCGGTGAGCGAGCCCGACTTCTTTGCCACCGTGGATCACCCGGCGCGCCGCCTGATCGACCGCATGGGCGCTTGCGTGATGGGCTTCGACGCCACCACCCGCGCGGTCGGCGACATGCTGCAGAAGGAAATCAAGCGCGTGGTGCAGGTCGTCGAGGCTTACCCCGATACCGGCCGGCGCGTCTTCCAGACCGTGCTGACCGAGTTCGAGCGCTTTCTCGAGCACTACTTCAAGAACGAAAACGAGGCCTCGCGCCGCGGCGTGTCGCTGGCGCAGCAGGTCGAGCAGCGCGAGACCATGGCCATCCAGTACACCATCGAGTTGCGCAAGATGCTCAACGAGATGCCGGTGCAGGAAGGCGTGCGCGAGTTCCTGTTTCAGGTCTGGGCCGACGTGCTGGCCGTCACCGCGGTGAAGGAAGGCGTGCAGGGCGAAGCGATCAAGGCGATGAAGCGCGCTGCCGCCGACCTGATCTGGTCGGCCAGCGCCAAGGTCTCGCGCGAAGAGCGCGCCGATGTGATCCGGCGCCTGCCTCCGCTGTTGAAATCGCTGCGCGACGGCATGGAGCAGGCCGGCGTGGGCCCAGACAAGCAGGACGAGCACATCGGCAAGCTGAACAACTCGCTCGCCGCGGCGTTCACTGCGAAGACCGCGTCGATCCCGCACGACCGTCTGGTCGAGTTGATGGCGCGGCTCGAAACGCTCGAAGAACTGCTGCCCGACGCCGAAGACGTGGAGATCGACGAATCGCTCGTGCTCGACCTGTCGGGCCACGAAAGCGAAGAGCTCGAAGTGGTCGGCGAGGGCGGTTCGATGCCGACACCGGCGATGCTCTCGTGGGCCAAGGAGCTGCAGGTGGGTGGCTGGTACATGCTCGACTATCGCAACCGCAACGAGGCAGTGCAGTTGTCGTGGCAGGGGCTGCGCAAGCAGTTGACCTTGTTCGTGTCTCCCCAGGGGCGCGGCATCCTGTTCCAGAAGCACCGGCTCGCGTCGTTCCTGCAGGCCGGGCTGCTGGTGCCGGCGCAAGACGAATCGCTGACGGTGCGCGCCACCCGCGACGCGCTCGAAAAGCTCAACGTGGATCCGAGCCGCTTGTTGAGCTGACGTTCAGTGGATCAGCCGGTCCTCGGCGTCGACGAACAGTTCGTCCAGGATCAGCGCGTCGGGCTCTTCGCCCAGGCACCAGAACACCATCAGCACGATGATCTTCAGGTCTTCCAGGTCGAGCGGGTTGCCGCCGATTGCGGTGGCCCGGTCGATGACCATCTCGCGCATCGGCGGTGGCAGCACGCCGGCCGATTCGAGAAAGCTGATGAAGCCGATCGATTCTTCGCCGAGCAGTTCATGCTCCTGCGGGGAGTACACGCGCAGGCTGCTCGCACCTTGTTCGCCGACATACGACTGGGCCGTCGTGGCCAGCCCGTCAAGCCACAGCAGCGCTTCCTGGATCTCGTCCGATTCGAAACCGACCGACGTGAGTTTGCGGGTCAGCTGATCGTGGCCAGGGCAGGCATCGGGCCGCCAGTAGTTTTCGTACAGGTACACGAGCACGTCGAACATGAAAATGACTATACCGCAGCGATGCGCTGAAACAGTTGCCCCGGCAAGCGGGCAACGCGGCCGTCGATCTCAAGTTCGAGCAAGCGCGTGTTCAGCGCCGCTGGCGAGCGGCCGGTGCGCGCGACCAGCTCGTCCAAGGTGACCGGGTCGAACCCCAGGGCCGCGAGCAGCGGGTCATCCGGGGTGGACGAAGCAGCGCCGGCGTCGGTGGGGGCCGGTGAAGCAGCGGTCAGGTTCAACTCTTCAAGCACATCCTGGGCACTGTCGACCAGTTTGGCGCCCTGCTTGATCAGCGCATGGCAACCGCGCGACAGCGGCGAATGGATCGAGCCGGGAATCGCGAACACGTCGCGCCCGGCTTCGAGGGCCAGCCGCGCGGTGATCAACGAGCCCGACTGCAGCGCGGCCTCGACCACCAAGGTGCCACGCGACAGCCCGGCGATGATGCGGTTGCGGACCGGAAAGTTGGCTGGCAGCGGCGGCGTGCCCAGCGAAAATTCGCTCAGCATCAGGCCTGTCTGGGCGATGCGATGGGCCAGGTTCAGGTTGCGACGCGGGTAGACGCGGTCCAGCCCGGTGCCCACCACCGCCACCGTGCTGCCCGCGCCTTCGAGCCCGCCTTCGTGGGCAGCGGCGTCGATGCCCAGGGCCAGGCCAGACACCACCGTCAGGCCCGCCTGGCTCAGCGATGCCGAAAAAGCGCGCGCGTTGTCGGTGCCCTGGCGGGTCGGGTTGCGGCTGCCCACCACCGCCACCGCTTCGGCTTGCAGCAGTTCGGTGCGGCCCTGGGTGTAGAGCAGCAGCGGAGGGTCGGCGGTTTCGAGCAGGGCCGGCGGGTAACGCGGGTCGCCGAGCGGGATGACCGCGCGCGGTTCGGCCGAGTCAGCCGCCAGCCAGGCCCAGGTCAAGG
>JANOQS010000392.1:0-1771 GCA_031414975.1 Methylibium sp.
GCGCTGTCGCGAAACCGGCACCTGTTCCAGACCGCCTCCGACGGCGTGTTGATCATCGACGCCACGAGCCTGAAGGTGCTCGAAGCCAACCCGGCCGCGCTGGCCCTGTTCGGCGAGCGCGCTGCCAAGCTGGTGGGCAGCGTGTTCCCGACCGGCCTGGACGAGGCCGGCACCCAGCATGTGCAGAGCATGCTCGGCACGGTGCAGACGACCGGCAAGTCCGACGACGTGCGGGCGCGGCTCGACGGTGTCGAGGTGCGCGTCACCGCGTCGATGTTCCGCCAGGAAGTGGGCTCGCTGCTCGTGGTCCGGCTGGTGCGGGCCGAGCCGGCCAGCACGCCGACGACCCTTTCCAGCGCACACGCGGTGCTGCTCAAGCTGATGCAGAGCGCGCCCGACTCCCTGGTCGTGACCGACGTCGAAGGCCGCATCGTTTCGGCCAACGACGCCTTTCTCGAAATGGTGCACCTGAACGCCGAGTCGCAGGTGCGCGGCGAGTCGCTCGGGCGCTGGCTCGGACGCACCGGCGTCGAGCTGAACGTGCTGATCACCACCTTGCGCCAGCGCGGCTCGATCCGCCTGTTCCCGACCAGCCTGCGCGACGACCACGGCGCCACCACCGACATCGAGACCTCGGCCACCTTGGCGCACGAAGGCGGTGCGACCTTTCTCGGCTTCACGATCCGCGACGTGAGCCGGCGCCCCTCGGGCCAACCCAAGGGCGACAAGGAACTGCCGCGTTCGGCCAGCCAGTTGGCCGAGCTGGTGGGCAGGGTGCCGATGAAAGACATCGTCGGTGAAACGACCGACCTGATCGAGCAACTGTGCATCGAAGCGGCACTGGATCTGACGCGCGACAACCGCGCCGCGGCGGCCGAGATGCTGGGCCTGTCGCGCCAGAGCCTGTACGTCAAGCTGCGCCGCTACGGCCTGAGCGAGCCGCTTGCGGAAAGCGACAAGTAGCGCAGGCGCCCCGGCCGGCCCGGCAATCGGGACCACGGCCGTGTTGGTGCTGGTGGACATCGCAAACGGCGCGCGGCTGTGGGGCTGGTCCCGCTACGTGATCGGGCGCTTCTCGATGATCGGTGTGCCGGGGCTGCGCTTTTTCAAGATCCTGGGCAGTGGCCACGACGCCGGTTTCGGCCTGCGGCCCAGCGGCACGCGCCAGGGGCTGTTCTGTGTGTTCGGCGATGGTGCGGCGGCCGAAACGTTTCTCGACCATTCGCCGGTGGTGGCCGCCTACCGCGCCCATGCGCGCGAGTATTTCGCCGTCACCTTGCGCACGTTTTCGAGCCGCGGCAGTTGGGCCGGCACCGCCTTGCCGGTCAGCGTGGCGGCGCCGTCGGGCGGGCCGATTGCGGCACTGACGCGCGCTTCGATCCGGCCCGCCGCGGCGCGCTCGTTCTGGCGCCGCGCGCCGGCCACTGAAGCATCGCTGCAGCAGGCGCCGGGTTGCCTGCTGGCAGCTGGGTTGGGGGAAGCGCCGGTGTTTCGCCAGGCCACCTTCAGCCTGTGGGACAGCGTGCAGAGCATGGACGCGTACGCACGCAGCGGGGCGCACCTGCAGGCGATCCAGGCGGCTCATGCACAGCGCTACTTTTCCGAGTCGATGTTCGTGCGCTTCGTGCCGCAGCGGCTGGCCGGCGTATGGATGGGCCGCTCTTATGGCTGAGCCCGGCCCGCCGAACCGACCCCACTCGCCGACCCGACCGCACCGCGTGATCGTGATCGGCGCCGGTGTCGGCGGGCTGGTGAGCGCGCTGTTGCTGGC
>JANOQS010000393.1:0-2360 GCA_031414975.1 Methylibium sp.
GTCAAAGAGCTGCTCGTGAAGATGGGCGACAAGGTCAACAAGGGCACGCCGCTGCTTGTTGTCGAAGGCGCGACCGGCGGCGCGCAGGCGCCTGCCAGTGCGGCCGCGGCCCCTGCCGCACAGGCGGCAGTTGCGGAACCAGCCGCATCGGCGGCAGCAGCGGCGCCCGCTGCACCCACGGCAGCAGCGACAACTGACGCGCCCGCATCGCTGCCCGCGCACGAGCCCGGGGCTGCCAAGGGCGCGCTGCCGCATGCGTCGCCTTCCATCCGCAAGCTCGCGCGCGAACTCGGCGTGCCGCTGGCCGAGGTCAAAGGCAGCGGCCCGAAGGGCCGCATCACGCAGGCCGACGTGCAAGGCTTCGTCAAGGGCGTGATGTCCGGCGCCGTGCAGACGGCGGCGCAAAAGGCCAAGGCGCCGGGTGCCGCCGCCGGCGGAGCATTCCCCGGCCTGCTCGCCTGGCCGCAGGTGGACTTCGCGAAATTCGGCGAGGTCGAGCGCAAGGACCTGTCGCGCATCAAGAAGATCAGCGGCGCCAACCTGCACCGCAACTGGGTGATCATTCCGCACGTCACCAACCACGACGATGCCGACATCACCGATCTCGAAGCCTTCCGCGTCCAGACCAACAAGGAAAACGAGAAGTCCGGCATCAAGATCACGATGCTTGCCTTCCTGATCAAGGCCAGCGTCGCCGCACTGAAGAAGTTCCCCGAGTTCAACGCCTCGCTGGACGGCGACCAGATCGTGCTGAAGAAGTATTTCCACATCGGTTTCGCCGCCGACACGCCGAACGGCCTGATGGTCCCGGTGATCAAGGACGCCGACAAGAAGGGCGTGATGCAGATCAGCGCCGAGATGAGCGAGCTGGCCAAGAAGGCGCGTGACGGCAAGCTGAGCCCGGCCGAAATGAGCGGCGGGTGTTTCTCGATCTCGTCGCTGGGTGGCATCGGCGGGCGTTACTTCACGCCGATCATCAACGCGCCCGAAGTGTCGATCCTGGGCGTGTGCAAGAGCAGCATCGAGCCGGTGTGGGACGGCAAGGCGTTCCAGCCTCGCCTGATGCTGCCGCTGAGCCTGAGCTGGGACCACCGCGTGATCGACGGCGCGGCAGCGGCACGATTCAACGCCTATTTCGGGCAGATCCTGGCCGACTTCCGACGCGTTCTCTTGTGACGACCGTCGTGGTGGTACGCAAGGGCGGCACCGTGGCGATTGCCTCCGACTCGCTGGTGACCTTTGGGGACACGCGGCTGGCGCATGGCTACGAAGCCAACGAGAAGCTCTTCAAGGTAGGCGACTCGTGGGTCGGCATGTCGGGCACGACGGCGCATTTTCCGGTGCTGCGCAAGGCGCTCACTGCGCTGCCGGCCGACGAGCTGAAGCTGCACTCGCGCGACCAGGTGTTCGACACCTTCCTGAAGCTGCACCCCAAGCTGAAGGAGAACTTCTTCCTGAACACCAAGGAAGAAGACGCCGACCCTTACGAGAGCATGCAGTTCACCGCACTCATCGCCAACCCGGCCGGCATCTTCGGCGTGTACTCGTACCGCGAGGTGTTCGAGTTCGACCGTTTCTGGGGCATCGGCACCGGCCGGGCGTTCGCGCTGGGGGCGATGCACGCGTCGTTCGAGCGCGCCAAGTCGGCGCGCGAGCTGGCCGAGGTCGGCGTGCGCGCCGGCTGCGAATTCGACAAGAACTCCAGTGGGCCGATCCGAGCCCACACCATCAAATTGAAAGAGGCATGACATGGCCCTCATCGACATCAAGGTTCCCGATATCGGCGACTTCAAGGACGTGGCGGTCATCGAACTGCTGGTCAAGCCGGGCGACACGATCAAGGCCGAGCAGAGCCTGGTGACGGTCGAAAGCGACAAGGCGTCGATGGAGATTCCGTCGTCGCATGCCGGCGTGGTGAAGGAGTTGAAGCTGAAGATCGGCGACACCGTCAACGAGGGGTCGGTGATCCTGTCGCTGGAGGCATCCGGCGCTGCCGCCGCTGCGCCCACCGGCGCGCCCGCTGCCAGTGCGCCCGCGAATGCAGCGCCAGCGGCCGCCCCCGCGAGCGCAGCCGCCGCTGCTCCTGCGCCGGTGGCGTCCAGCTACGCAGGCGGTGCCGACGTCGAATGCGACGTGCTCGTGCTCGGCGCCGGCCCCGGCGGCTACTCGGCGGCGTTCCGCGCTGCTGACCTCGGCATGAAGGTGGTGCTGGTCGAGCGCTTTGCGACGCTGGGCGGCGTGTGCCTGAACGTGGGCTGCATCCCGTCGAAGGCGCTGCTGCACGTGGCCGCGGTGATGGACGAGGTGAAGCACTTCGAAGCCATGGGCGTGACCTTCGCGCCGCCCAAGGTCGACCTGGC
>JANOQS010000394.1:0-2583 GCA_031414975.1 Methylibium sp.
TTCAGCGCCTCGCGCGCCAGCGCAATGTTGATTTCCTTCTGGCTGAAGCGCGAATACGCCAGGATCTTGCGCAGCGCCCCTTCGAGTTCGCGCACGTTGGCGCGCACGTTCTTGGCCACGAAGAAGGCCACGTCCTCGGGCATCACGGTGGCTTCGAGCTCGGCCTTGCGCATCAGGATGGCCACGCGCATTTCCAGCTCGGGGGGCTCGATCGCCACCGTCAGCCCGGCGTCGAAACGCGAGGTCAGGCGCTCGTCGATGTCCACCAGCCCCTTGGGGTAGGTGTCGCTGGTCATGATGATGTGCGCCTTCTTGGCCAGCAGCGCCTCGAAGGCGTTGAAGAACTCCTCCTGCGTGCGCTCCTTGCCGGCGAAGAACTGCACGTCGTCGATCAGCAGCAAGTCGAGCGAGTGGTATTTCGCCTTCAGTTCGTCGAACGTCTTGCGTTGGTAGTTCTTCACCACGTCGGTGATGAAAGCCTCGGCGTGCAGGTACAGGATGCGCGCGTCGGGCTTGTCGGCCAGCAGCGCATTGCCCACGGCGTGGATCAGGTGCGTCTTGCCCAGGCCCACGCCGCCGTAGATGAACAGCGGGTTGTACATCTGCCCGGGCGCGCCGGCCACGTGCAACGCGGCGGTGCGGGCCATCTGGTTGGCCCGGCCCGGCACCAGGGTGTTGAAACTGAGGGCGGTGTTCAAGCGACTGCGCGAGGGAAGCACCGATACGTTGGGGGCATGCGCAAGCTGTGGGGCATCGCTGCCGCGGCGCCGCTCCCCGTTGATCGGCACCACCGCCGGCGCTGCGGCGCGCGGCACGAAGGCGCTGATCGGCCGCACGCTGCCGCCTTGACCAACGCCGCCGATCAAGGCCGACACGGCCGGCACGTCGCGCGGAGCGAGCGTCATGTCCAGTCGCACGGGCTTGCCGGCGATCTCGGACAACACGGCCTCGATGCGCCCGGCGTACTGGTTGCGAATCCAGTCGAGCTTGAAGCGGTTGGGCACGCGCACCGTGACCACCGCGCCGGCGTCGCCCTGTTCGGTGATGTCGGCCGCCGGCAGCGGCCGAATCCAGGTGTTGAATTGTTGTTCGGGCAATTCAGCGGCGAGGCGTTCGCAACCGCGTTGCCAGAGATCAGCGCTCATATTGTGCTTGTGGAAAACTTGTCTCTCGAGCGTCGGCATTGTACGTTGCAAGGCCCGCGGGAGCCGCAGTTATCCACAGTTCGGTTTTGTCGGTCAACCCTTGCCCAGGGGGTTGAAAATTGCCGGTTCATTGACTTGGCGGGCCGAACTTGGTGTAATGCCGGGTTTCCCCGCGCGCGCTGTGCCGGCGGGTGACTCAACAACAAAACTGCACCAAGCTGCACCAGGCAGAACACTCAAGAGAACCGAGCGACCATGAAACGCACCTACCAAGCCTCCAAAGTTCGTCGGGCTCGCACCCACGGTTTTCTGGTCCGCATGAAGACCCGCGGGGGGCGCGCCGTCATCAACGCGCGCCGGGCCAAAGGTCGCAAGCGCCTGGCCGTCTGAGGCTTGCGCCACCGCAAGCGCTTGAGCAGCCGGGTCGGGCCCGCGCCATGACCGGGCGGATTGTCAGATCGGCCGACTTCGAACGTGTGCTCGCCGCTGCTGCCAAGCTGCGCAGCGAGCACTTTGCGGCTCACCATGTTCCAGGTTGCCCCAGCCCAGCGGCCAAGCCGGCGCGGCTGCGCTCCAAATTGGAGTTATCAACAGAGCATGCACCAGCGTCGATCACTGCTGTGGATGACTCTGCCTCCGCGCAAGCCGGCGAAAGCCTGTGGCTGGGTCTGGTAGTGCCCAAACGCCACGCGCGCCGGTCGGTGACCCGCAGCCTGTTCAAGCGCCAGATCCGCGCTGCTGTCGGCCGCCATGCCGGCTCGCTGGCGGCGGGTCTGTGGGTCGTGCGCTTGCGTGCGCCGTTCGAAAAGGCCAAGTACCCCAGCGCCGCCTCGACCGCGCTGCAGCGTGCCGCCCGGGCCGAGCTCGACGGCCTGTTTGCCGGCACCGCGCGGCGGGCCCGATGATCGCTCCGATGGTGTCGCTGCCCCGGCGCGTGCTGGTCACGCTGGTGCGTGGCTACCGGCTGCTGCTGAGCCCCTGGCTGGGCAGCTCGTGCCGTTTCGAGCCCACTTGTTCGGCTTATTCATTGCAGGCGCTGGAGCGGCACGGGGCTGCAGCGGGCACTTGCGTCACGGTCGGGCGGCTGCTTCGTTGCCACCCCTTCTGTCGCGGCGGACACGACCCGGTGCCCGCTGACCCGCCGCGCCTGTTCACGATGCTGGGGCACCGCGCGCCACCGGCCGCACCCGACATGTCCCTTCCTTCTGCGGAAAAGAATCTCTCATGAACGATATGCGCCGCACCCTGCTGTGGGTGGTGTTTTCGATGTCGCTCTTCTTGATCTGGGATGCCTGGAACAAGCACACCGGCCACCCGTCGCTGTTCAGCCCACCGCCCGCCACCAAGCCAGCCGCCATCGGCGCCGCGCCGGTTCCTGCGGCCAGCGGCATACCGGTGCCCACGGGAGCGGCCTCCCCTGCGCCGACCACCGCTTCCA
>JANOQS010000395.1:0-1509 GCA_031414975.1 Methylibium sp.
TGCATCCGTCGGTGCCGGCCCGCTCGATCGTGGAGCTGATCGCGCATGCGAGGTCCAGGCCGGCGGGGGTCAGCTACGGTTCCTCGGGCGCGGGTTCGTCGCAGCGTCTGGCAGCTGAAATGTTCAAGCTGCGCGCCGGCATCGACATGCTGCACGTGCCCTACAAGGGCAGCGCGCAGGTGGTCACCGATCTGATCGGTGGCCATGTGCTGGTCGGGTTCGAGTCGCTGCCGGCGGCGCTGCCTCATATCCGGGCCGGGAAGCTGCGGCCGCTGGCGGTGATGACCGCGCAGCGCCTGCCGACGTTGGCCGAGGTTCCGACGATGGCCGAGTCGGGGCTGCCCGATTTCGAGGTGAGCTCCACGTTCGGAGTGCTGGCGCCGGCTGCCACACCGGGGCCGATCATCGAGCGTCTGCACGGCGAGCTAGCGAGGATCGTGCAGCTACCGGAATTTCAGGACAAGCTGGCGCAGCAGGGTGCGTTGGCGATATCGATGACCAGCGAGCAGGCCGGGCGGCATATCCGCTCGGAGATCGCCATGTGGGCCAAGGTGATCGGAGAGGCCAACGTGAAGCTCGACTGAGAGTGTGAGCAGTTCGCGCGGCGGACGCGGTACCCCGTCCGTCAGACGCGATAGCATGCCCGCGTCAGCAGCCGGCAGCGCAGCCGCGCCTGAGAGCAGCGCATTCCGCGACTGGTTTGCAGAGCGCGGCGCGGCGCGGGATTGGGATGCCCTGCTCGCCTACCGCACCCAGGCCCCGCATGCGGTCTTGATGCACCCCAGCGACGAACATCTGCTGCCCTACTTCGTGGCCGCTGGCGCCGGCGGGCGCAACGCGCCGGTGCAGCGCATCCACGCCAGCCTGGTCTTTGGTGACCTCGGCATGGATGCGTTTGCGTTCGGGGCGCAGGCGGGGGCGCTGGAGGCGGCGCTCGGGACCGCACCGATTACCGCGCGAGCCTGACATGAGCCGTCGGGATCGAGCCGCGGCGCCTGCCGAATCGGCGGTCGGCCGTCATCTGCCTGCCGAAGAGCCCTCGGCGACCTACGCCGCCGGCGCCGGCATACGCCACGGCGGGTGCAAGCGATTCACACCTGCTCGATACAGGCACAGCGTATTGCCGGCCGGGTCTTGCAAACGCGCTTCGCGCCAGAGCCAGGGCTCGTCGCGTGGCATCTGCGTGAACTGAATGCCGGCCGCATGCAGGCGCTGCACGGTGGCATCGAGATCGTCGTCTTCGAAGTAGATCACTGCGGCTTGCAGCGGCAGATCACCTTCATGCCGATGCAGCGAAAAACTCGCCCCACTCGCCCCACCAACGTCGCTGTCGCTGCCCGTGTCGAACCTGGCGTAGTGCGGCGCGTCGACGATCTGCACAAAGCCCAGGCGGCGGTAAAAGGCCACCGACAGCGCGACATCGAGCGCCGGCAGCGTTACCTGGTTGAGCCTCATGGCGCAGCGGCCGCCTGCTCAAACGCCGCATCCAACCGCGCCAGCCAGCGCACC
>JANOQS010000396.1:0-4672 GCA_031414975.1 Methylibium sp.
GGCGTGCCGTGCCCGTTGGTGGATGCACAAGGCAAAGCGCGCAAGCCCGGCGACATCGACTACTTCGTGGTGCGCGAGAACACCGAGGGCGAGTACACCAACCTCGGCGGTGTGATGTACCCGGGCACCGAGCGCGAATTCGTGATCCAGGAGTCGGTGTTCTCGCGTTTCGGTACCGACCGTGTGCTGCGCTACGCCTACGAACTGGCGAATTCGCGCCCGCGCAAGAGCCTGACCGTGGCGACCAAGAGCAACGGCATTGCGATCAGCATGCCGTGGTGGGACGGCCGCGCTGACGAAGTCGGCAAGGACTACCCCGAGGTGAAGGTCGACAAGCAGCACATCGACATCCTCAGTGCCCGCTTCGTGCTGCAGCCGCAGCGCTTCGACGTGGTGGTGGCGAGCAACCTGTTCGGCGACATCCTGTCCGACCTGGGGCCTGCAACCACCGGCACCATCGGCCTGGCGCCGAGCGCGAACCTGAATCCCGAGCGCAAGTTCCCGTCGCTGTTCGAGCCGGTGCACGGCTCGGCGCCGGACATCTACGGCCAGCGCATCGCCAACCCGATCGCGATGATCTGGTCCGGCGCGCTGATGCTCGATTTCCTGACTCAGGGGCAGGGTGCCGGCCGCGCCGCGCACGACGCGATCGTGAAGGCGATCGAGCACGTCATCGCCCACGGCCCGCGCACGCCCGACCTGGGCGGACATGCCCATACCGAAGACGTCGGCCAGGCCATCGCCGACCATTTGAAAGGACTCTGAAGTGTCACTCTCGATCCACCGCGACGACCTGCTGCCGGGCCGCAACTACATCGGCCGCTGGTGCGAGGCGCAAGAAGGCCGCCGTTTTGATGTGACCGACCCGGCGACAGACGCCGTGGTCGCGAGCGTCCCCGACAGCGGCGCGGCCGACGCCCGCGCTGCGCTTGAGGCCGCGCACGCGGCGTTTCCGGCATGGCGCGCCGTGCCTGCCAAGCAGCGCGCGCAGATCCTCAAGCGCTGGAACGATCTCATCGTTGCGCACCAGGAAGACCTGGGCCGGCTGATCTCGCGCGAGCAAGGCAAGCCGCTGGCTGAAGGCCGCGGCGAGGTGGCCTATGCGTCGAGCTATGTCGAGTGGTTCGCCGAAGAGGCAACGCGCGCCAACGGCGACGTGATCCCCGCGCCCGTGGTGGGCCGGCGCATGTTCGCGCTCAAGGAGCCGGTGGGCGTGGTCGCCGCCATCACCCCCTGGAACTTCCCGGCCGCGATGATCGCGCGCAAGATCGCGCCCGCGCTGGCCGCCGGGTGCACGGTGGTCTGCAAGCCCGCCGAAGACACGCCGCTCACGGCACTGGCTCTGGTCAAGCTCGCCGAGGAGGCGGGCGTGCCCGCCGGAGTCCTGAACATCGTGACCGCCTCGCGCCTGCGCGCAGCCGAAGTGGTCGATGTCTGGCTCGACGACCCGCGCGTGCGCAAGATCAGCTTCACCGGTTCGACCCCCGTGGGCAAGCACCTCGCCCGCCGCAGCGCCGACACGCTGAAGAAGCTCTCGCTCGAACTCGGCGGCAACGCGCCCTTCATCGTCTTCGACGATGCCGACCTCGACGCGGCAGTCGACGGGCTGATGACCGGCAAGTTCCGCAACGGCGGCCAGACCTGCGTGAGCCCGAACCGGGTGTTCGTGCAGTCAGGGGTTCACGACCGCTTCGTCGACAAGCTCGGCGCGCGCATCGCGGCATTGAAGGTGGGGCCGGCAAGTGACGAGGGCTCGCAGATCGGGCCGATGATCAACGCGAAGGCGGTCGACAAGATCGAACGCCACGTCAAGGATGCCGTCGACGGCGGGGCGCGCGTGGTCGTCGGAGGCAAACGGCTGGCCGCGCTGGGCCCCAACTTCTTTGCCCCCACGCTGCTGGTCGGTGCCGACGCCACGATGGCCTGTTCCTGCGAAGAGACCTTCGGCCCGGTCGTCCCGGTGACGCGCTTCGAGACCGAAGGCGAGGTGGTCGCCGCCGCGAACGGCACGCCGTTTGGCCTGGCGGCCTACTTCTACTCGCAGGACGTGTCGCGCATCTGGCGCATCGCCGAAGCGCTGGAGACCGGGCTCGTCGGTATCAACGAAGGCGCGCTCGCTGCCGAGGCGGCGCCATTCGGCGGCGTCAAGGAATCCGGCTACGGCCGCGAGGGCTCGGTGCACGGGCTGGACGACTACCTGGCCCTGAAGTACGTCTGCCAGGGCAACCTGCGTTAGGAACCCATGAACACCTCCCCCATCGAAGGCCTCGCAGTCGCCGGCCGGCTGGATCGCGCCTATATCGGCGGTGAGTGGGTGCTGCTGGCCGGGCAGGCCCGAAGCGCCGTCATCAACCCGTCGACCGAAGAATCCGTCGCGGAAATCGCGCTGGGAAACGCGCAAGACGTCGATGAGGCCGTGGCCGCGGCGCGGCGCGCATTTGCGACCTGGTCGGTGAGTGCCCCGCAGAGCCGGGCCGCACTGCTCGACCGCATCCACGGCCTGATCCTGGAGCGGGCCGAGTCGTTTGCCCAGGCGATCTCGCAGGAGATGGGCTGCGCCATCACCGTGGCGCGAGGCGCACAGGTGCCGATCGCTGGGGAGCACATCCGCGTGGCCCGCGACCTCGCGGGCAGCTATCCGTTTCTCACGCATCGAGGCGACACGGCCATCATGCGTGAGGCCATCGGCGTGTGTGGCCTGATCACGCCCTGGAACTGGCCGCTCTACCAGATCACCGCGAAGGTGGGCCCGGCGCTGGCGGCGGGCTGCACCATCGTCCTGAAGCCCAGCGAGCTGTCGCCCCTGAGCGCCCTGCTGTTCGCGGAAGTCATGCACGACGCCGGTGTACCTGCGGGTGTATTCAACCTGGTCAATGGCCAAGGGCCGGAGGTCGGCGCCGCGCTGGCCACGCACCCCGACGTGGACATGATCTCGATCACCGGCTCCACCCGGGCCGGCGTGCTGGTGGCGCAGGCGGCCGCGCCGACCGTCAAGCGCGTGGCGCAGGAATTGGGCGGCAAGTCGCCCAACGTCATCCTGCCGGACGCCGATTTCGCCCACGCCATACCGGCCGCGGTGGCGGCCGGCATGCGCAACGTCGGCCAGTCCTGCAGCGCCCCCACCCGCATCATCGTGCCGCGGGAGCGCCTCGCGGAGGTCGAGCGGCTCGCGTGCGAGACGGCATCCGCGTTCGTCGTGGGCGATCCGCGTTCGCCGCAGACCACGCATGGCCCTGTGGCCAACCGCGCGCAGTTCAACCGCGTGCAGGAAATGATCGGCGTCGGAATGGCCGAAGGCGCGCGCCTCATCTGCGGCGGCCCCGGCCGGCCGCAGGGGCTGGAGCGCGGCTGCTACTGCCGCCCGACCCTGTTCTCCGACGTGCAGCCGCAGATGCGGATCGCGCAGGAAGAGATCTTCGGCCCCGTGCTGGTGATCATCGCCTACGACAGCGTGGACGAGGCCGTGGACATCGCCAACGGCACGGTGTACGGCCTGGGCGCGCACGTGCAGGGGCAGGACCTGACTGCCGCTCGCGCCGTGGCCGCGCGTATCCGTTCCGGCCAGGTGCACATCAACAACCCGCCCTGGAGCCCCGATGCGCCCTTCGGCGGCTACAAGCGCTCGGGCAACGGACGCGAGTACGGCGTCGAAGGCCTGGAGGAATACCTCGAGACCAAGGCCATCCTCGGCTTCGGGAGTGGCCCGGCTTCGCAATGAACACCGACCACAGCAAAGGAACATCGACCATGACTGCAGCCCTTCTCCTTCACCGCGCCGATGGCGCAACGGCATCGACATCCTTCCGCCAGGCCGCCTTCGGCACGGCCGACCCGTTTGCTCGCAACCGAGAAATCGCCTGGGAAGGCCCGGGCGCGATGAGCGCCGGCCGTGTCGGCTTCACCGGTGACCTCGATGTTGCGCACTATCCCCACAACGAGACGATCGTCGTCGTGGAGGGCACGCTCAGCCTGATCGCTGCCGACGCCGCGCCGCTGGTGTTGCGCCGCGGCGAAGGTGCCGTCATCGCCCGCGGCACGGCCCTTCGTATTCAGGCCACAACGCGCAGCCTGTTCGTGTTCTGTGCCGCTGAAGCTGAACTGGCGAACCAGCCCGGCATCACGCCGCTGCGCGCCGACGCGAACCTCAAGCCGTCCAACTCGCTGCCGGCCGATATTCTGCTGGGCCCGGCCCCGCAGTGTCGCAGCGACAACGTCTTCAAGGACGAGTTGACGGGGGTCCTCGCGGGCACCTGGGACTCGACGCCCTATCACCGCATCGTTCGCGCCCACCGCCTCAACGAGTTCATGTACCTGCTGGACGGCAGTGTGCGGTTTGCGGCCCCTGATGGCAGCGTGCTGTCCGCCGTCACCGGCGATGCGCTGTTCGTGCCGCAGGGCGCACCGGTCGGCTGGGAAAGCAGCGATCGCGTGGCGAAGTTCTACGTGTGCCAAAGCGTCCCAGCCTGAAGCGACGACAGAGCCCAGCCATGTCCCTGCCACTGCGTCTCGTTGAGACCTCGCCCAACCTGCCAGCCCGTGCCGACGTCGTCGTGATCGGCGGCGGAATCATTGGTGTCTTCACCGCCTACTACCTGGCCCAGCGCGGGCTGTCGGTCGCCGTGGTCGAAAAAGGCCGCATCGGCGCCGAACAATCGAGCCGCAACTGGGGCTG
>JANOQS010000397.1:0-12961 GCA_031414975.1 Methylibium sp.
CGCAGTTGATCCGCCCACGCCAAAGTTTGCAGAACTCGCTTGCCACACGGGAGGCGTCCATATAAGGAGCGGAAGGCTCGTGGCCCGCGCGCGCAGCGCGCATCAAGAACTGACTTGTCGCCGCCTGTTTGAGCGTCGCGCCGCGAAGCAAGCGAAGCGAGTGCGGCGACGGGCCGCGAGACCGAGCACCGGAAGGCAGTCGGAGCGCCAGCGTAGACCGCCGAAGCGAAGCGGAGCCCGCCTGCCGCCTGTGGCTTTGCCCGCGCCAACCTCCGCACGTGGTCTTCGAAAGGAGCGCCGAGGCGCAGGGCTCAGCCCAGATCCCCTCCAGCGTCGTCACCATCGGCACCGCCCGCGCGATAGATCACCCAATACACCCCCGCCACCAGCACGCTGCCTCCGATCAGATTCCCCGCGATCACCGGAGCAAGGTTGGCGGCCATCGAACCCAAGCCGACCAACGGCAACCCAGCCACCGCGTGATCGACCTGCAGCAACATCGCGAGCGGAAAGTAGAACATGTTCGCGACACTGTGCTCGAAGCCCAGGGCGACGAAGGCGGTGACGGGCGGCACGATGGCGATGGCCTTGTCGGTGACGCTGCGGCCGGCGGCGGCCATCCACACGGCCATGCAGACGAGCACGTTGCACATCACGCCCTTGAAGAAGGCCACGTCGGCGGGCATGGCGGCCTTGGTGGCGGCGATGCGCAGGGCCTGCTGCGCCAGCGCGCCGCCGTTGAGTTCGGTGGTGCGAGAGAGGTAGATCAGCACTGCCAGTGCCGCCGCGCCGACGAGGTTGCCGACGCACACCACGGCCCAGTTGCGCAGCAACTCGCCGGTGCCGATGCGCCGGCTGGCCCATGCCATGGCCAGCAGGTTGTTGCCGGTGAACAGTTCGGCGCCGGCGACGACGACCAGCAGCAGGCCAAGCGAGAACACCAGCCCGCCGAGCAGGCGCGAGATGGCGAACGACAGGCTCGCGTTGGCGGTGACCAGCACGAACATCATCGAGCCCAGCCCGATGAAGGCGCCGGCCAGCATCGCCAGCATGAACATCGAGCGCAGCGGCAGGCGTGCCTTGGTCACGCCGACGGCGTCGATGCGCTGGGCGATCTCGCGCGGGGAGTAGGCGTCGAAGCCGAAGACGTCGGACATGGTAGGGGGGCGGCCGCAGGCGGGCAGGGCCGAGGGACGGTGCCAGGCGGCGCAGCGGTATCGTGCACGAAGGCGACACGAGTGGGGCTTGAGGAGGGTCAAGGCGGCCCGAGGCTGTCATCGGACTGTCGCAAATAGTTCATAAACTGCGCGGATGAACGACTCGGCCCACCCGACCGCGCTGGCGATGCCTGCCTTGCTGAACCGCGAGAGCGCGATCCTGGAGTTCAACCGGCGGGTGCTCGCGCAAGCGCGCCGCGCCGATGTGCCGCTGCTGGAGCGGCTGCGCTATGTGTGCATCGTCTCCAGCAACATGGACGAGTTCTTCGAAGTGCGCTTTGCCGACTACATCGAGGCCTCGCGCGGGCCCGGCACCGGCGTTTCGGCTCGCGACCTGGCCTCGGTGGCGGCCGATGCGCATGCGCTGATCGACGAGCAGTACGCGATCTTCAACGACGAGCTGATGCCGCGCCTGCGCGACGAAGGCATCGTGATCCTGAACCACGCCGACCGCAACGAGGCGCAGCGGCGCTGGGTCGCGCAGTTCTTTGCCACGCAGGTGCGGCCGCTGCTGGTGCCGGTCGGGCTGGACCCGTCGCACCCGTTCCCGCAAGTGGCCAACAAGTCGCTCAACTTCATTGCGCGCCTGGGCGGCAAAGACGCGTTCGGGCGCGAGAACACCATCGCCATCGTCAAGGTGCCGCGCGTGCTGCCGCGGGTCATCAAGCTGCCGCCGGCGCTCAGCAGCGACGGGCAGGCCTTCGTGCTGCTCACGAGCGTGATCCGGGCCCACCTGGGCGAGCTGTTCCCGGGCCGCGAGGTCGAGGCGTTTTCGCAGTTTCGCGTCACGCGCGACTCCGACCTCGAGGTCGACGAAGACGACGTGACCAACCTGCGCCAGGCGCTGCGTTCGGGGCTGACGACGCGGCACTTCGGCCAGGCGCTGCGCATCGAGGTGGTCAACACCTGCCCGCCCGAACTGGCCGACTTTCTGCTGACGCAGTTCAACCTGCCGATCGCGGCGCTGTACAAGGTCAACGGGCCGGTGAACCTGGTGCGGCTGAACCAGCTGATCGACCAGGCCGACGACGCTGCGGGTGTGCCGACCCTGCGCTTTGCGCCGTTCGAGCCAGCCTGGCCGGCCACCTTGCCGCGCCAGCAGTCGATTTTCGACCGGCTGCGCCACGGTGACGTGCTGCTGCACCACCCGTTCGAATCCTTCGAGCCGGTCGTGCAGTTTCTGCGCGAGGCGGTGCATGACCCCGACGTGCTGGCCATCAAGCAGACGATCTACCGCACCGGCGCCGAGTCGCCGCTGATGGACCTGCTGATCGATGCGGCGCGGCGCGGCAAGGAAGTGATGTGCGTGGTGGAGCTGAAGGCGCGCTTCGACGAAGAGGCCAACATCAACTGGGCCGAGCGGCTCGAGGCCGTGGGTGCGCAGGTGGTGTACGGCATCGTCGGGCTGAAGACACATGCCAAGCTGCTGCTGGTGACGCGGCGCGAGGCTGGCCGCCTGCGCCGCTACGCCCACTTGTCCACCGGCAACTACAACCCCAAGACCGCGCGGCTCTACACGGATGTGGGCTACCTCACGGCCGACAAGGAACTCACGTCCGACGCCGACGCGGTGTTCCAGCAGCTCGCCAGCCTGGGCCGCACGCGGCCGCTGCACGCGCTGCTGCAGGCGCCGTTCACCTTGCACCGGCAGATGCTGGCGCACATTCACAAGGTCACGCAGGCGGCGGTGGCAGGTCTGGCGGCACGCGTTGTCGTGAAGATCAACGCGCTGACCGACGTGCCGCTGATCGAGGCACTGATCAAGGCAGCGCGCGCCGGCGCCGAGGTCGACCTGATCGTGCGCGGCGCGTGCATGCTGCCGCCGGGCATCGAAGGCGTGACCGACCGGATTCGCGTGCGCTCGGTGGTCGGGCGCTTTCTGGAGCATTCGCGCGTGATCTACTTTCGCTGGGGCGAGGCGGCCACCGGCACTGCGGCAAGCGAGACCAGCGAAGCGCTGTTCCTGTCCAGCGCCGACTGGATGGGCCGCAACATGTTCGGCCGCATCGAAGTGGCCTGGCCGGTGCGCGACCCGGCGCTGCGCCAGCGCGTGATCGACGAATGCCTGGTGCCCTATCTGAACGACCAGCTCGACGCCTGGACCCTGCAAGCCGACGGCAGCTACCAGGCGGTGCGCGGCGACTCGCGCAGCGCGCAACAAGCGCTGATGGCGCGTGCGGCCGCCATGGCGGATCGGCACTGAAGGCGATGTCGCGATGGACCTGATCTTGTGGCGCCACGCCGAAGCCTTCGAGCTGCGCGACGGCAAGGGCGATGACCTGGAGCGTGGCCTCACGCCCAAGGGTGAGCGCCAGGCCCAGCGCATGGCCGAGTGGCTCAACCAGCGCCTGGCACATTCCACGCGCATCCTCGTGAGCCCGGCCAAGCGCTGCCAGCAGACGGCCAAGGCGCTCGGCCGCAACTTCAAGACGATCGACACACTGGCGCCTGACGCCGACGGTGAAGCCCTGCTCAAGTCGGCACGCTGGCCGGACGCCCACGAGCCGGTGCTGGTGATCGGCCACCAACCGACTTTGGGGCTGGTCGCTTCCTACGTGCTCAACGGCGAGCCGCAGCCCTGGGCGATCAAGAAGGGCGCCGTCTGGTGGCTGCGCAACCGCGACCGCGAAGGCCAGGCGCAGGTGGTGCTGCAGGCGGTGCAGGCGCCTGACCTGCTGTAAAGCTCAACGCCCGAGTTCCAGGCGCAACACCCCGCTGCGCGACCACGCATCCACCTCCTCACGGAACTGGTGCAGCTTGCGCGGGTTGGCCTGCTCCCAGGCCTTGGCAAAGCCGAGCGTGGCGACCGTGCCGTTGCGTTGCAGGCTCAGCGCCAGCGGGTCGACGTCGCCACGCGCGTGGCACTTGATGATCGCCAGGCGCAGGCACAACACCTGCCAGGCGAAGTCGATCTGAGCCAAGTTGGATTCGATCTTGCGCAGGCCGCCGCGCTGGCCCAGCACCAGTTCGCCCAGGCGCTTGAGCTGGCTCTGCGAAAAGCCTGCCGCGTCCACATGCCCGAGCAGGTAGGCGCTGTGGCGGTGGTGGTCGTGGTGCGAGACCATCATGCCCATCTCGTGCAGCGCGCTGGCCCACAGCAGCTCGCGCCGCGCTTCGGCGCCGGCGTCGGGCCGCACGCTGGCATACAGGTGTTCGGCCACGGTGCTGACGCGCCGGGCCTGCTGGATGTCGACGATGAAGCGGCGCTGCAACTCGCGCACCGAGGCGTCGCGCACGTCGTGGCCGTCCTGGTGCAGCGCGGTGGCCTGGATGCGTTCGTCCAGGTCGAAGATCACGCCCTGGCGCAGCGCACCGCGCGCCGGCAGCAACGCGGCAATGCCGAATTGCGTGGCCAAGGTGTACAGGATGGCGATGCCGCCAGCGATGACGGCACGCCGGTCTTCCTTGAGCCCGGGCAGCTGCAGCTTGTGAATGTGCCCGGCCTGCAGGCATTGTTCGATCAGCCAGCGCAGCCCTTCCGGCGTGACGCTGCCGTCGGTGACACCGCTGCCGGCCAGCAGTTGCGAGACCGCGCCCACCGTGCCCGACGAGCCCAACGCCTCTTGCCAATGGGCCGGCGCAAACGGCTCCAGCGCTTCTTCGAGTTCGGCGCCCGCGGCGATCTGCGCCCCCTGGAACGCGCTTTCGGTGAAGCGCCCGTCACCGAAGTACTTCATCGACAGGCTCACGCTGCCCACGCCGAACGACTCGGCGCGCAGCGGCTTGCGCTCCTTGCCCAGGATCATCTCGGTGCTGCGCCCGCCGATGTCCACCACCAGACGCGGCGCCGACGACGGCTGCAGCCGCGCCACGCCAGCGAAGATCAGGCGTGCTTCCTCGCGGCCGGAGATCACCTCGATCGGCAGGCCCAGGGCCAGTTGCGCGCGCGCCAGGAAGGCGTCGCGGTTGCGAGCTTCGCGCAGGGTCTGGGTGGCCACCGCGCGCACCTGCTGCGGCGCGTAGCCCTGCAGGCGTTGTGCAAAGCGCGCCAGGCAGGCGAGGCCGCGTTGGGTGGCCTCTTCGGTGAGCAGGCCGTCGGCATCGAGCCCGGCGCCCAGGCGCACGGTTTCCTTCAGGTAGTCGACTCTGCGGTAGCGGCCCTTGATGACCTGGCCGATCTCGAGCCGGAAGCTGTTGGAGCCCATGTCGATGCCGGCCAGTTGGCCGGGCCAGCGCGAGTCGGGTTCGGCGGGGCGGTTTTGAGTCCAATCCATGAGTCATTGTCGCGGCAAATAGCGGCGAAGCTCGCGTGGCCGGCTCATAGAATGCCGCTTCCATTTCACCCCCATGAGCCCGCACCCATGCTGCGTCAAGACCTCGACAGCCTCACGCCTTCACGCGAATTCAGCCGGCGCGACTTCGTCAAGACTTCGGTCGGAAGCGGCTTTGCCGCGGCGGTGTTGCCAGTGGGCGCGCAGACCGTGAGGACCAGCGCCGATGGCCTGACCGTCGGCGAGGTGACCGTGATGGTGGGCGACTTCAAGATGCCGGTGTACCGCGCCCAGCCGGCCGGCAAGAACAAGCTGCCGGTGGTGCTGGTGCTCTCCGAGATCTTCGGCGTGCACGAATACATTGCCGACGTGGCGCGGCGCTTCGCCAAGGCCGGTTATCTGGCGCTGGCGCCCGAGTTGTTCGTGCGCCAGGGCGACGCGCAGTCGTATGGCGAGATCGCCAAGCTGATCGCCGAGGTGATCAGCAAGGTACCCGACGCGCAAGTGATGGGCGACCTGGACGCCATCGTCGCATGGGCCAAGGCCAACGGCGGCGACACCTCGAAACTGGCGGTCACCGGCTTCTGCTGGGGCGGCCGCATCACCTGGCTGTACACCGCCCACAACCCGGGTGTGAAGGCCGGCGTGGCCTGGTACGGCCGGCTGGTCGGCACGCCCAGCGCGCTCACGCCGACGAACCCGGTCGATCTGGCCGGCAAACTGAACGGCCCGGTGCTGGGTCTGTACGGTGGCGACGATCCGGGCATTCCGCTGGACAGCGTCGACAAGATGAAGGCGGCGCTGGCGTCGGGCAGCGGCGCGGCGAAGAAGTCGGAGTTCGTGGTCTACCCCGGCGCGCCGCACGCCTTCCATGCCGACTACCGGCCGAGCTTCCGCAAGGACGCCGCCGACGACGGCTGGAAGCGCTGCCTGGCGTGGCTCAAATCGAACGGCGTGGCTTGAACGGCTTGCAAATGGCATCGCGGGCCGCCTTGGCTGCGGCCCGTTCCTCGATGGTCTGCGAATGACGCTGCTCTACATCGTGATCGCCACCTTCGCGGGGGGTCTGCTGTCGGTGCTGATCGCCGCGAGCCTGACCGTGAAGGTGCTGAGCAGCCTGGTGCGCCACCTGGTCAGCCTGTCGGCCGGCGTGCTGCTGGGCACCGCGCTGTTGAACGTGCTACCCGAGGCGTTCGAGAGCAAGGCCAGCCCGCAGAACCTGTTCGCCACCTTGCTGGCCGGGCTGATGTTCTTCTTCCTGCTGGAGAAGGCCGAGCTCTACCGGCACCAGCATCACCACGAGCACGACGAGCACCACCATCACCACGGTTTCGACGCGCAGCAGGCCGGGCGCGGGGGCTGGGCCGTGCTGCTGGGTGACAGCATCCACAACTTCTGCGACGGCATCATCATCGCCGCCGCTTTCCTGACCGACGTGCGGCTGGGCGTGGTGACGGCGCTGGCCATCATCGCGCACGAAATTCCGCAGGAGGTCGGCGACTACATCGTGCTGCTCAACGCCGGGCTGTCGCGCGCCAAGGCGCTGCTCTACAACGCCGTGTCGGGGTTGGCCGCGGTGCTGGGCGGTGTGCTGGGCTACTTTGTCGTCGGGCCCTGGGAAGCGCTGTTCCCGTATCTGCTGGTGGTGGCCTCGAGCAGCTTCATCTACGTGGCGGTGGCCGACCTGATCCCCCAGTTGCAGCACCGCCTGTCGTTCAAGGACACGGCGGCGCAGCTGGCCTGGCTGGCCGGCGGGCTGCTGCTTGTGGTGGTGGCGACGAACACGCTCCACCCCCACTGAAGCGGCCCGACAACGACGATCAGCGAACGATCAACGAACGATCAGCACCGCCACCTGCGAGTGCGTCAGCACCTTCTGCGTTTCGCTGCCCAGCAGCAGTGCCGCCACGCCGCGGCGGCCGTGCGAGGCCATCACCACCAGGTCGCATTCCTGGCGCTTGGCGTGGTCGATGATCGCTTCCCAGGGGTGCAGCGCTTCGACAGTGTGGGCCTCGCAGGCGATGCCGGCGGCCTTGCAGGCGTCGACCACGGTCTGCACGCGCTTGGCCGCGATGCGCTCCTGCGCGTCGAAGAATTCCTGCGGCGGCGTGGGTTGCATTTCGGAGATCGCGCTGTACGGGAACGGCTCCTTCACGCTGATGGTGTAGAGCTTGGCGCCGAGCGATTTGGCCAGCGCGACGGCCGTGCTCACCGCCTTGGCGGTGATGTCGGAGCCGTCGGTCGGCAGGAGGATGCGTTGGAACATGATCGTCTCCTGAAGTGAGGAGCCGATTGGACTCCTTTCGAGCCCGAGTGTTCACGCTCAGTGCGCGCGCCGCCTTGTCCTCGATCAAGCCATCGGATTTTCGGACAATGCGGCGCGAGGTTTCAAATTCAGCCCTTGGCCATCGGCCGCTGCGGGTCGGCCGACCACTCGCTCCACGAACCGGGGTACAGCACCGAGCCGGCCAGGCCGGCATGCTCCATCGCGAGCAGGTTGTGGCAGGCGGTCACGCCCGAGCCGCATTGGTGCACGACGTTGGTGGCCGGGTGGCCACCCAGCAGCGGCGCAAACTCCTCGAGCAACTGAGCAGCGGGCTTGAAGTGGCCGTTGGCCCCCAGGTTCAGCTTGTGAAAGCGGTTCAGCGCGCCGGGAATGTGGCCGGCGGCGGCGTCCAGCGGCTCCACCTCGCCGCGGAAGCGTTCGGCGGCGCGGGCGTCGATCAGGCGCACCATGCCCAGACGCGCGGCCAGCGTGTCGGCGTCCATCGTGTCGGCCCGTGCGGCCCGTTCGGGGTAGGGGCCGGCGTCGCGCGGCGGCGTGGGCTCGGCGTGGTCGAGTGCGCCGCCAGCCTGGGTCCAGGCGGTCACGCCGCCATCGAGCACGGCCACCGCGTCGTGGCCCATCCAGCGCAGCATCCACCACAGCCGAGCGGCGTACATGCCGCCCTGCCGGTCGAGCGCCACCACCTGGGTCTGCGGCGTGATGCCCAGGCGGCCCAAGGTGCGCGCGAAGTCGGCCCGCGCCGGCAGCGGGTGGCGGCCGTTGCGGCCGGTCTTGGCGGCGGACAGGTGCGTGTCCAGGTGCAGGTAGTGCGAGCCGGGCAGGTGGCCGTCGCGCCAGGCGCGTTCGCCGGCCTGCACGTCGGCGAGGTCGAAGCCGGTGTCGACGATCACCGGCGCGGCGCCGCTATCAAGCAAGGTGCGCAGTTCGGCGGCGGAAATCAGCGTGGTGAAAGGCATGCTCATGACTCGGTGGGGGGTTTGGTAGCGTCGCCGGGCAGGGCCTTGCTGCGCAACTGCGCGGCCGCCAGGCCGGCGCCGACGATCAACAGCATGCCGCCCAGCGCCATTGCCGTGATGCGGTCGTCGAACAACAGCACGCCGTAGGCAAACGAATAGGCGATGCCGAGGTATTGCAGGCTGGCGTTGACCAAGGTGCGGCCGGTGCTGTAAGCGCGCGTCATCATCAGTTGCGCCAGGGTGGCCAGCACGCCGATGGCCAGCAGCAGCGCGGCGCCTCGTCCGGTGTGGGCGCTGAAGCCCGTCCACATGACGGTCAGCAGCCCGGCGGCAATGCCGCTGGCCGAGAAGTAGAAGACGATGCGCTCTTCGGGCTCGCCGGCCCGACCCAGCGCGGTGACCTGCAGGTAGGCGGTGGCGGCGATCATGCCCGACAGCAGGCCGATCAGGCCGTGCCAGAGCTGGTCTTGTTCGATGGTGGGGCGCAGCACCAGCGCCACGCCGCAGAAGCCCAGCAGCACGGTGCCGACCAGCCGGCCGTCGATGCGCGCAGTGCCGATCAACGCGGCGCCGCCCAGCAGGAACAGCGCCATCCACACCGAGGACATGTAGTTCAGGGTCATCGCCGTGGCCAGCGGCAGGTTGCCGATGGCGTAGAACCACAGCACCAGCGAGACCACGCCGCTCAAGCTGCGCCAGAAGTGCATGCCCGGCAGCGTGGTCGCCAGCCGCACGCCCTGCCAGCGCGCCCACGCGAACATCATCAGCGTGCCGGTGAGGCTGCGGTACAAGACCATCTCGCCGGCGGTGTACTGGGTCGACGCGAGCTTCACGCACACCCCCATCGTGGCGAACAGGAAGGTCGCCAGAACGATCAACCAGGCCGGGCTCAGGCGCGCGCGCCCCGGTGCGGCGGGCGCCTGGCTCACTCCCGGCGGTCCATGGCCCGGTGATACCACTCGTGGAACTGCTGCATGCCGTCTTCCATCGGGCTCTGGTAGGGGCCGAACTCGTCGTCGCCGCGCGCCATCAGCGCCTTGCGGCCGGCGTCCATGCGCAGCGCGATCTCGTCGTCTTCGACGCAGGTCTCCATGTAGGCGGCCTGCTGGGCCTCGACGAATTCACGCTCGAAGGCGATGATCTCTTCCGGGTAGAAGAGCTCCACCATGTTGAGCGTCTTCTGCGGCCCCTGCGGGAACAAGGTGGAGACGACCAGCACGTGCGGGTACCACTCGACCATCACGTTCGGGTAGCTGGTGAGCCAGATTGCGCCCTGTTTGGGCGGGTGGCCGTCGCGGTAGTTCAGCACCACCTCGTGCCACTTCTTGTAGACGTCCGAGCCCGGCCGGCCGAGTGCCTTGCCGCCCGGCGTGGCAATGCCCACCGTCTGCACCGAGTAGTGTTCGCCCATCTCCCAGCGCAGGTCTTCGCAGGTGACGAAGTTGCCCAGGCCGGGGTGGAACGGGCCGACGTGGTAGTCCTCGAGGTAGACCTCGATGAAGGTCTTCCAGTTGTAGTTGCACTCGTGCATGAACACGCGGTCGAACTGGTAACCGTCGAAGTTCAGCTCGGCGGTCGGGCCGAGGCGGGCCAATTCACTGGCGATGTCGCGGCCCGACCCGGCAGCCGAACCGGCGGCCTCGAAAACCAGGCCGTTCCAGGTCTGCAGCGCGTAGTTGTTCAGGTTCAGGCACGGGTCGTCGGGAAAGTGCGGCGCGCCGATCAGGTTCCCGGCCAGGTCGTAAGTCCAGCGGTGCAGCGGGCAGACGATGCTGCCGCGCGTGTTGCCGCGACCGCGCAGCATCACCGCCTGGCGGTGCCGGCAGACGTTGGAGATCAGCTCCACGCCGCGCGGTGTGCGCACCAGCACGCGGCCTTCTCCTTCCTGCTGCAGGGTGTGGAAGTCGCCCAGCTCGGGCACACACAGTTCGTGGCCCAGGTAGCGCGGGCCGGGCTTGAAGAGCCGGTCCCGCTCGCGGTGAAACAGGGCTTCGTCGAAGTAGCTGGAAACAGACAGCTGGGTGCGGCTTCGTTCGAGCGCGTCCAGCGTGATGCTCAGGTCGGACATGATCCCCGGGATCTCCCAAAACCGATGTCAAACCACCACCCCGTGGCCGGGCGTGGGTGAAGGCCGATCGCTCTGCACGAAAGGGCCGCGGATTGTACCTGCGGGCTTTTCGGGCGCTGCCGGATCGGTAATTCCGCACGCATGCGGGTCGAGCTCCGGCTCGGTGCCGCCTCGGGTTTCTGGCGCCGGTGGGGCCTGACTACAATCGCGGTTTCATGTTCCGAAATGGCAAAGACCCCTTCCACGACCCCGGCTCCCGCAGCGCCTGCGAGCTATGAAGACGCGCTCACCGAACTTGAACGTCTGGTGGCTTCGATGGAAGGCGGCCAGTTGCCGCTCGACCGCCTGCTGGAAAGTTATCAACGGGGTGCCGAGTTGCTGAATCTGTGCCGGGCCCGGCTCAAAGCGGTAGAGCAACAGGTCAAGGTGCTCGAAGACGGCCAGCTCAAGCCGTGGGTCAATGAATGAATCCGACTGACTTTGATGTCTGGGCGCGGCGCGAACTCGACGCGGTCGAGTCGGCGTTGAATGGCTGGGTGCCCGCGGATGCCCCGGCCGGCCTGGGGCTGGCAAGGCGTTACGGCGTGCTCGACGGCGCCAAGCGCCTGCGCCCGCTGCTCGTCCTGGCCGCCTGCGATGCAGTCGGCGGTCTGCGCGAAGCGGCCATGCGCTCTGCTTGCGCGGTCGAACTGATCCACGCCTACTCGCTGGTGCACGACGACATGCCCTGCATGGACAACGACGTGCTTCGCCGCGGCAAACCCACGGTGCACGTGCAGTTTGGCGAAGCCCAGGCCATGCTGGCCGGCGACGCGATGCAGGCCCTGGCCTTCGAGGTGCTGACGCCCTGTGTCGTTGACGCAACGCCGGCCGAAGCCGAGGCGGTGCCGCCAGCCCTGCAGGCGCGCCTGTGTGCGTTGCTGGCGCGCTCTGCCGGCCACGCCGGAATGGCCGGCGGCCAGGCCATCGACCTGGCGAGCATCGGCCAGCCGCTGGGCGAACAGGCGCTGCGCGACATGCACCACCGCAAGACCGGCGCCCTGCTGCAGGCCAGCGTGCTGATGGGCGCCGCCTGCGGCGTGGTCAGCGCCACGACCTGGAACGCACTGAGCGCCTACGGCGACGCGCTGGGCCTGGCTTTTCAGGTGGTCGACGACATCCTGGACGTGACCCAGGCCTCGGAAACCCTGGGCAAGACCGCCGGCAAGGACCTGAACAACAACAAGCCGACCTATGTGACCATCCTGGGCCTGGAAGCTGCACGCCGGCACGCCGACGAGTTGCGCGACAAGGCCCAAGAGGCGCTGGCTCGAAGTGGCCTGGGCGCCAGCTGGCTCTCCCTGCTGGCGGACAAGGTCGTGGAACGGGACAATTGACATGCTCATGAAACATTCCCTGCTTCAGACCATCAACAGCCCCGCCGATGTCCGCCGGCTGTCGCGCGCTGAGCTCGGCCAACTGGCCATTGAGCTGCGCGACTTCCTGCTCCACAGCATCTCGCAGACCGGCGGCCACCTGGGCTCCAACCTGGGCACGGTGGAGCTGACGGTGGCGCTGCACCATGTGTTCAACACGCCGCACGACCGGCTGGTGTGGGACGTGGGCCACCAGACCTACCCGCACAAGATCCTGACCGGCCGGCGCGACCGCATGGGCTCGCTGCGCCAGCTCGGTGGCATCTCGGGTTTTCCGCGCCGCGACGAGAGCGAGTACGACGCTTTCGGCACCGCCCATTCGTCCACGTCGATCTCGGCCGCGCACGGCATGGCGGTGGCGTCCAAGCTCAAGGGCGAGACGCGCAAGGCGATCGCCATCATCGGCGACGGCGCGATGAGCGCCGGCATGGCCTTCGAAGCGCTGAACAATGCGGGCGTCTCCAACGCCGACATGCTGGTGATCCTGAACGACAACGACATGTCGATCTCGCCGCCGGTGGGTGCGCTGAACCGCTACCTGGCGCGCCTGATGAGCGGCAAGTTCTACGCCGCTGCGCGCGACACCGCGAAAAATGTGCTGAAGAACGCGCCGCCCTTGTTCGAGCTGGCGCGCCGCTTCGAGGAGCACGCCAAGGGCATGGTCGTGCCGGGCACGATCTTCGAGGAGTTCGGCTTCAACTACGTCGGCCCGATCGACGGGCACGATCTGGAGTCGCTGATTCCCACGCTCGAGAACCTGCGCGACCTGAAAGGCCCGCAGTTCCTGCACGTGGTCACCCGCAAGGG
>JANOQS010000398.1:0-2295 GCA_031414975.1 Methylibium sp.
TGGCACGACAACCACGACGCGAAGACGATGAAGACGAAGATCAGCGCGCCGACCACCAGGTCGCCATTCTTGCCCTGGCCGAAGATGCGGCAGATCGCGTCGTAGATGACCCAGAAGGCGACGAAGAAGCCGAGCGCGGTGGTGATGGCCGCGGCCGGCGACCAGTCGAACACGTTTTTGTCGATCAGGAAGGTGCTGGCGTTGAACAGGTACAGCACCGCGAACAGCGCAAAGCCGGTGAGCCAGGTCGAGTAGCTCTCCCACATCGACCAGTGCAGGTGCTCGGGCAGCCTGGCCGGCGAGACCGGGTACTTCTGCTGGTGGTAGAAACCGCCGCCGTGCACGGCCCACAGTTCACCGCCGATGCCCTTGGCCTTGTCGGCGGGGTTCTCGGGCGGCGTGAGGCTGTTGTCGAGCCCGACGAAGTAGAACGAAGCGCCGATCCAGGCAATGCCGGTGATCACGTGCGCCCAGCGCAGCAGCAGGTTGAGCCAGTCGAGCAGGTATGCGTCCATGAGGTATGAGTTCTCTTGCGTGTCTGGCTCACCACCGGGGCGCTGTGAGCGTGGAAAGCATGTCGCGACACGGCAAGGTGCTGGCGCACCACCGACCCACTGCGACCCGTCGAAGATTCAGTGCATCACTGCTTCTGCAGGTCGGCGGCCTTGATCGCGGGCGCCCATTCGCCGGCCTGCCTGGCCACCAGTTCGCCGAACTCGGCCGAGCTCATCTTCACAGTGGTGATGCCGAGTTCTTCGAAGCGCTTGACGATGGCCGGGTCGGCCACGATGTCGGCCAGCGCCTTGGCCAGCTTGTCGGTCACCTCCTTGGGCAGTCCGGCCGGGCCGGAGACGCCGAAGTAGTTCTCGGCCACGAGTTGCGGGTAGCCCATTTCGGTCACCGTCGGCACGTCGGGCGCGAGCGGCGAGCGGGCGCGCGAGGTGACTGCCAGCCCCTTGATCTGGCCGCTCTTGAGCAGCGGCACGAAGGCGGTGATCACGTCGATGCCGACCGGGATCACACCGGCGATCAGGTCGGTCGTCATCGGCGCACCACCGCGGTAGGGCACGTGCGTCATGTTGACCTTCATCGCGCTCTTGGCCATTTCGCCAACGATGTGGCCGATCGAGCCCGGTCCGCCGCTGGCGAAGTTGTAGCCGGGTGCGGCAGCCGCCTTGGGCAGGTCTTTCAAAGTGGCCGGGCCGGTCTTGGGGTTGGCCATGATCAGCACCGGCGCGATGCCCAGCATCGCCACGTGGGTGAAGTTCTTGGCCGGGTCGTACGGCTGCTTGGGCACCGTGAACGGGCCGATCGACAGCGGCGTGGAGTTCGACAGCATCAGCGTGTAGCCGTCGGGTGCCGAACGCACCACTTCCTGCCCGCCGAGGGTGCCTCCGGCACCGGGCTTGTTGTCGACGATCACCGCCTGGCCCAGCGCCTTGGCCAAAGGCTCGGAGATGGCGCGCGCGACGATGTCGCTCGCCCCGCCGGCGGCGAAGGTCACGACGATGCGGACGGGCTTGTCGGGGTAAGCGGCGTGCGCAGCGCCCGCACCTGCGAGGGCCAGCACGAAGGTCGCAACGGGAACGGCGGAAATGTGACGGCGATGGATCATGAAGCGGTCTCCTCGGAAGGGCGGGTGGCGAAGCGGTGCGGCTCGGGCGGCTGGGCTCGGTCGGCGCGGTCAAGTCGGCATTTGCAATGTTCAGGCCAGGTTCAGCTGCCGCGGTAGGTGCTGTAGCTCCACGGGCTCACCAGCAGCGGCACGTGGTAGTGCGCGTTCGGGTCGGCAATGCCGAAGTCCAGCGGCACGTCGTCCAGGAACGGCGGGTCGGGCAGCTCGGTGCCGCGGGCGCGAAAGTACGGCCCCACCGAAAACACCAGCCGGTAGCGGCCCCGCACCAGCGTGGCACCTTCGAGCAGCGGGCCGTCGCCGCGCCCGTCGTGGTTCAAGGTGAAGGACTTGATGACTTCGCTGCGGCCACCGTCGGTGCGCAGCAGGGTGACCTGCATGCCCGCGGCGGGGCAGCCGTTGCCGGTGTCGAGCACATGCGTGCTGAGTTTTCCCATCGGTGATTTCCTCGATCTGGCAAATCCGGCCAATCCGGCAAGCGGGCTGGCGAAAGTCTTCTTGCAGCTTGCCGCAAAGTGTATACACTATCGCATACAGTTCAAATGCTCGTCAACCCTGACGACCCCGTAGCAAGAACCGCCCCACCCATGGCCGCCAATCTCAAGGTCATTCGCGCCGCCGATGCCAACGCAGCGGCGCGTCGGCGCGCGCCGGCCAGGCGC
>JANOQS010000399.1:0-3426 GCA_031414975.1 Methylibium sp.
CGGCGCTGGCGCGCCTGATGCAGTTCGACTTTCCCGGCAACGTGCGCCAGCTCGAAAACATCTGCCACTGGCTGACGGTGATGGCGCCGGCTCAGGTCATCGAACTGAAGGACCTGCCGCCCGAACTGCTGGGCGAGGTGGCGGTGCTTGCCCCCGTGGCCACGCGCGTGCCCGCAGACGCCGTGGCGGTGCTGCCCGCGGGGGCGTCGCCCATGCCGCCGGCCGCCTTGGCATCGGGCGCGTCCGGTGCGCCGGGTGAACCGCCGCACGCGGCCGCGCCGGCCCGCAATGGCGCGGCGCCGGGGGACTGGCGGCTCGGCCTGGAGCAAGAGGCCAGCCGCCTGCTGCAGGAGGGCGTGCCCGAAGTCTGGGACGCACTGACGCGCAAGTTCGAATCACAGTTGATTCACACCGCACTGCAGATGACCCGCGGCCGGCGCATCGAGGCCGCTCAGAAACTCGGCATCGGGCGCAACACCATCACGCGCAAGATTCAGGAGCTTGGGCTGGACGACTGATCCAGCAGCTCGACGACCACCGGCGCGTGGTCGCTCGGCCGTTCGTTCTTGCGCGGCAGCTTGTCGATCACGCAGGCGCCCACCCTGGCGCGCAGCGCCTCGCTGACCAGGATGTGGTCGATGCGCAGGCCCTGGTTCTTGCGGAACGCGAGGTTGCGGTAGTCCCACCAGCTCCAGCTCTTGGGGGGCTGCTCGAAGAGCCGGAACGCGTCGACCATGCCGATCTCGACCAGCCCGCGAAAGTGCGCGCGCTCTTGCGGTGTGCAGTGGATCTGGTCCATCCACGCCACCGGGTCATGCACGTCGCGGTCTTCGGGGGCTATGTTGAAGTCGCCCAGCAGCACCAGTGGCGGGTAGAGCGCCAGGCGCCCACGCACCCAGTCGCGCAGCGCCGTCATCCACTGCAGCTTGTACTGGAACTTGTCGCTGTCCGGCGCCTGGCCGTTGGGAAAGTAGGTGCCGATCACGCGCACGCCGTTCACCGTGCCGGCAATCACGCGGGCCTGCTCGTCGGCCAGGCCGGGAATGTTTTTCACCACGGCGCTGGCGGGCATGCGGCTGAGCAGTGCCACGCCGTTGTAGGTCTTCTGGCCGAACCACTGCACCTGGTAACCCGCAGCTTCAATGGCGGCGTGCGGAAACTTGTCGTCGGTCAGCTTGGTTTCCTGCAGCACCATCGCATCCACCGGGTTGGCGGTGAGCCAGTCCAGAAGTTGAGGCAGGCGCACGGCCAGTGAGTTGACGTTCCAGGTGGCGAGTTTCATGGATGTCTATAGGCAGTTGATTTTTATATGTATTTTCTGATGCTGATCAGTCGTTTTACTGCTTAGCTACCCATCTGGCTACCCAACCCGGGCGTGCTGGGACGCGCTCCTGAATCTGCTCGCTCCGCCCGCGCAGCCATTATCTCTGCCGCAGTGCCGGGGGCGTTCTTGACGTCCGGTCGCACGAGTCGATCTCTCCATCGGCCGAGCCAATGCGTACGCTCAGCCGCTCAGCGACCTGGGTGCGAGGTAGGTGTGGGCGTTCGCATGAGCTTCAGTATCGGATCGTCTACGCCGCTACGCCGCTACGCCGTATGCTGGTGGCGATTGCTGCGAATTTTGAGTGCGCGGCTTTGTCAGGGTTTGCAAACAGCGAGCCCTCGAGTAGGCTGCACAACGGAGGCTTTGTGTGCTGTGCGAAAAGCTGTCTTTCTCACACTTGTCGTGATCGGAGCGGCGGTCGGCCTGGTTTCGGCGACAGGTGATGATTGGGGTGTGAAGATTGTCATGCTGGCCGTCGGTGCCGTCGCAGGCGCTGCGATCGGAGGTGCGGTGTCGGGCATCGCGGCCAACGGCAGGAAGCGGCTGAGCCGTGAAGTCGAAGTAGCGACTGGCCTTGGCATGCAACCGGATGACCTGATGGACAACTACTGGCGCGACAAAGGGCGCCCGCCGTTGGTCAGTGCGCTCGAACCTGAGCACGGGCGACACCAGTTCGACCCCGACAAACTGTAGCTGAGCTCGCTACTTCTTGCGGATCAAGTCCTTGACGAGGTCGCCAGCGTTGTCAAGGGATGCGCTGGCATCGCCGGCAACCTGCTTGCCGGCCTGTTTCAGAAGTGACTTGCGCGATTGCAGTGTGCCGTCCGGTGCGCGCACGACATCAGACCTCGCGTCCACTGCTGCTGAGTCGGACCTGACCTGCTGCCGGATATCAACACCCGACTCTTGAACCTCAGCGCGCAAAGCAGTGGCCGCTGGCCGTTCGGTGGTCAACGATGGCCTCACATCGGCCGCCGACACAGAGCCTCGATTTGATCTAGCCCGTGCCGCGATGTCAGGGTCAAGGTTGGTGTCGGCCGAGGCGCGGTCGTACAACGGGCGAAGGTCACCGAACGAGGCGGGCAGCGCGGTGCCATCCGAGAACGTGCGATTCGGCGGGAGGCCTTGCCGGGCGAGTTCGGCCTCGAACAAGGCCATAGCTGACGCGCTGTTGCCGCCGTACTGCTCAGCGAATCGCATGAACATGGCCAGGTTGTAGGGGTCTTGCGCGGTGTCGATGGAGATCGTCTCGCCGCGCTCACGTGCAGCCGAGAGACGCTCCGCCATAGCGGTTCGCTCGCTGACGCTGGCCTCCGCGCGTGTCGAGCGGGCCGTCGCTGTCGCCAAACGTGAGGACAAGTCCGTCGACTCTCGTGAGTCGGATGCCACAGCTTCGATCAGGCTCGTGTCTCGCGACACGCGATCTCCGAACTGCTTGAACTCAGCAATCTGATCGCTTGTCAAGGAGCCGAGGACCTTCTGCTGCTCGGCAGACAGGCTTGATTGGTAGTTCTTCCCAGCACTTGCTCGTGCGTCGGCCCCGGCGATCGGGGTGGACACGCCGACACGCGCGGCCGCTCCAAAGGCGATCTGTGCAACCTGCGACTGTGTCAAGCCGGTTCGGTCGGCCACGCTCTTGGTGATCTGGTCAAGACGAGTGAGGTTCTCGCCGATCTGTTCGAAGCTGCTTGAGGTCGTGCCGCCGCTGGAGCGGATCGACCGGAGCTTCGCAAGTCCACGATTGAACGTGTCGGCAAGCACGGCCGAGCGTTCGGTGCTCGCGGCTACCGATTCACTGCGCGCGGCATCCGCCTGTCTGCTCGCCTCGCTCACATCCTGCTCGCTCACGCGCATCGAAACAACCCGTGATGCATAGCCCTGGTTGCGCAGCAGGCTCACCGCCGTCCGACCGGTCAGTGTGTTTGCCGAAACCGTGTTGCCCGTCAGGTCGTTCTGCCACGAGCTCATGAACGCCGACGTGCGGTTCGGTGCCAGCTGAAACTGGTCCATCGCCACGTTGCCCATGCTCACGTTGCCAACAGCGGCGGAGCCAGTGCTGCCCGCCAGCATGCCCTGCAAGCCAGACAGCCCGCCGACCAGGG
>JANOQS010000400.1:0-3256 GCA_031414975.1 Methylibium sp.
GCTCAGCGCGGCATACACACCGTCGGCGCGGCGCTCCAGCGCGTGCGTCGGCGCCGTGAGCGCACAACCTTCGACCTGCAGGTGCGAGGCGACGTAGCCGTCGATGGCCGGCCAGGCCGCGCGCACCTCGCCCCAGGTGAGTTGGCCGTTGCCGTCGGCGTCGATGTCGAGCACCGCGTCCAGGTCGCGCAGCGCAATGTCCACGCGGACTGTCGTTCCCGTCGCGCTCCCGGTCAGTTGCACATAGGCGTCGCTGGCCTTGTGGGCTTGCGCGGCCGATGCGGCGAACAGCAGCACCAGCGCGGCCAGCCCCGCCAGCACGGCGCGGCCAACGCCTTCAAAGCAGCGCATCGAGGCGAGCATCTTTGAGACCCATCTCATCGCGCATGCGCCCGGCTTCGCGCACGGCTTGCGGCTGGCCGGCGGCACGCGCGGCCTGCGCCAGCAGCAGCACGTCGATCGGTTCGCGTTGCAGCATGACGTTGCTGCGTGCCAGTTCGAGCGCGCGTTCGGGCTGGTTCTCGACCACCAGCGCGAACATCGCCTGCTCGCGCGCGTGCAAGGTCTGCGCCTGTGGGCGCAGGTTGGCCTGGGCGACGCGGTCGCGCATCTCCTGCGCGTCGCGCGCGGCGTCGGCGGTCTTCAGGCGCGTGCCGGCCATCGCCAGGCGCAGCACCACCGCGTCGGTGCGCGCCAAACGCTTGAGCACCGCCAGCGCATCCGCGTGACGGCCGGCCTCCATCAGGAAGTCGGCGAACGACAGCGCGGTGTAGTCGTCGAAGCGCAGGCTCAGCGCGGCGCGGTAGGTCTTTTCGGCTTCGGCACTGCGGCCGGCGCGGGCTTCGGTTTCGGCGAGGGTGGTCAGCAGCCAGACCTGCGTACCCGCCTGCAACTGCGGCGTGGCGAGCAGCTGGCGGATCGCCGCCCGCGCCTTGGCAAACTCGCCGCGCAGGCCCAGGTTCTCGGCCTCGCAGGCTTGCGCGTAAAGCGCCGCGGTCGCGATCGACGCCAGCGCACGGCAGGCCTGGTCGGAATGGGAATAACGCCCCTGCACGCGGCGGATCGTTGCCAGGGTCAACCAGGCTTGCGAGTGGCCGGGCTGGCGGGCGACGAGTCTCTCCAGGTTCGCGGCGGCACCGTCGAAGTCGTGCAGGAACTGCTGCACCGTGGCCATCATCAACACCACGTCGTCGGGCGCGGTGGCCACGTCGGGCCAGGCCTGCAGTACCGCCAGCGCGCGGCCGGCAAAACGCGGCTCGCCCTGGTCGCGCGCCTGGTCGAGGTAGCGGCGCGCCAGCGCCGCGGCCAGCACCGGGTCGCGCGGGTTCGCGGCCCACTGCTGGCGCAGCTTGCGCTCGTCGGCACGGCTGCCCACCACGCCGGGCAGGGTCTCGATCACCTCGGCATCGCTCTGCGGTCGAAGCACCTCGGCGCGCGCGAGGGGCCCGAGCAACAACGCGCACAGGACGACGCAAGTCGCTTTCAGCGGGATTCGCAACATGGGATCGATCTTACGGTTTGAATGGGTGGCCGCGGGGGTGCGCCCGCCATCGTGCCTTTGACGGGCATCGGGGCGGGCGCTGCTCTTCCTCCAACTACTCCAGCGGCCGGGGCTCCGCCGTGTCGTCGGTGGCCAGGTTGTCCGGCACCGGGTTCACGGGCTCCAGCGTGTCAGTCTGCTCAGTCGGCACGGCGCTCAGCGCGGCCACGTACTGCGTCGCCGCGCTGGCCGACGTTGACGCCTCGGCCGGCACCGCCTCTGTGACGGCCGGAACCACCACCACCGCATCGCTGCGTCCGCCGCATGCCGCCGTCAGCGCCGAAGCGCAGGCCAGGATCACAAGCACTTTCAGGTTCATGGCGTGGTCCTCAACGGGTGCCGCCGATGGGCGTGTTCAGGTACGGGAAGGTCTCGGCAAACGTCACCGCCGCCTGGTCCACCGCGTCGTGCAGGGCAGCCGACGTGGCGCCCAGCGGCACCTTGCCGACGCGGCACTCCGAGCTCAGCGTGGTCGGCGTGGCGCCGGGAATCGTGAAGCTGTTCAAGCCCAGCACGTTGTTGTTGTCGGCCGGCTGGATGGCCGCGATCGACGCATTGCTGTTGATCACGCACAGACCGCCGGCCACCGCCACGAGCGCGATGTCGACCACGTCATCCTTCGGGCGCCGGCCGTTCGGAAACCCCGCCAGGTCGGTGGCCTGTGCCAGGTTGCCGGCGCCGCCGACTCTCAGCACCTCACCGGCCACGCCGAGCCGATTCTGCTGTGCGAACGGCACGGCTGCAATGGCGGTGTTCAGGCGCAGCATCTCGGCCGGCGTGACGGTGCCCTTGGGCTTGTTGACGCCGCCGATGCCGGTCAGGAACACGTTCAGCAAATCGGTGCGCGGCAGGTTGGTCGGCGCCAGGAAGGCCGGGTCCGACGCCAGCGCAATGCCCAGCAGTGCCGGCAGAGTCGGGTTCGTCACGTAGGTGGCGAACTGCAGGTCGTCCTTCGGTTTGGAGCCGTTGAAGCGGTCCTTGTCGGGCAGGCCGATCACCACTTCGTTGACCAGCGGGTTGCCCAGGCGCGAGACCTGCGTCCACGCACCGCCGCTGATCGCGCTGGTCTGGTGGCCCTTCTTCGGCACCGGGTTCAGCAGGCTGCCCTGGCGCAGGCTGGCGGTGGTCCAGCCGCCGATCACCGGGTCGTAGCTTGTGTCAGTCGACGGCTTGGCGGTCAGGCAGTCTTTCGCCACTTCGAGCGCGAAGGTCGTGACGTTCGCTCCGTCGAGGTCGCCCACGCCGGCCGCGCCGATGTTGGCCGGGTTGGTGATGACCGCCGGCGGTGCGTTCACCAGGTCGAAGATCGTGCCCAGGTTGACGGCAAACGGGTCCTTGCGCTGGCCCACGAACAGCTTGGCCGGCACGCTGCAGCCGGGAATGTCCACCGTGTAGAGGTGCTTGCCGGCGTAGCCCGCGTAGTCGGGAATGGTCTTCACGCCGATGTTGTCGACCGGTTTGTCGAAGCTGGTCGAGCCCACCGTGCCGTTGGCCGACGTGGCGGCCACTTTCAGCGCGGCCTTCGCTCCGGTGCGGCGGTCGCCGCGCACGATGTCGACGGTGAAGCTCTCGTTCAGGTTCAGCACGGGCGAGTTGCGCACGGCGTTGGCGCCGGTCAGTTGGCCGGCCTGGATCAACGGAATGGCGACCATCGTGCCGCCGATGTCGAGTTCGATCCCTTTGGTCCCGTTCTTCAGCGTGTTCTTGGCGCGGAAC
>JANOQS010000401.1:0-4017 GCA_031414975.1 Methylibium sp.
TTCATTTGATTCCTTGCAACGGAGGGGTTCGGTCTCAGCCGTTCAGGCTGAAGGCCGGGGCGTTCCTGCCCATCAGTTCGGTGCGGCGCACTTCGGTCCAGTACATCCAGATCAGCGAGACCCAGACCACGCCGTACATCAACATGAAGGCGCTGGAGCGCACACCGGTCAGGTCCATCAGCGCGCCGAACAGGATCGGCAGCACGAAGCCGCCGAGCCCGCCGGCCAGGCCGACGATGCCGCTGACGGTGCCGATGTTGCTGGGGTAGTCGTCGCTGATGTACTTGAACACGCTCGCCTTGCCGAAGGCCCAGGCGATGCCGAGCAGGAACATCAGGCCGGTGAAGGTGTAGACGTTCAAGCCGATGTGGAAGGTCTTCGGGCCGTCGACGGTCAGCACCGTGAAGTCGGTCTGCGGGTAGCTCAGCAGGAACAGGCAGATCCAGCTCACCCACAGCACCCACCAGGTCACGCTGTGCGCGCCGTACTTGTCGCTCAGCCAGCCGCCCACCGCGCGCAGCACGCCGCCGGGCAGCGAGAAGCAGGCCGCCAGCAGCGCCGCGGCGCGGATGTCGAGCCCGAACTCGCCAACGTAGTACTGCACCATCCACAGGCTCAGCGCAACGTAGCCGCCGAACACGATGGAGTAGTACTGGCAGTACTTCAGCACCTTCGGGTCCTTCAGCATCTTCAACTGGTCGCTGAACCTGGTGTTCGACGGCACCAGGTGCGCCGGGTCGCTGTGGCTGAAGAACCAGAACAGCAGCACCGTGCCCAGCATCACGGCCGCATAGACCTGCGGCACCATCGCCCAGCCGAAGGCCACCACCAGTGCCGGCGCGACGAACTTGTTGACCGCCGCGCCGGAGTTGCCGGCGCCGTAGACGCCCATCGCGAAGCCTTGCCGGTTCTTCGGGAACCAGCGCGCCACGTACGGCGTGCCGACCGAAAACGAGCCGCCCGCCAGCCCGACGAACAGGCCGATGACGAGGAAGTGCCAGTACAGCGTGGCGTAGCTCATCAGCCAGATGGCCGGCACGGTGATCGCCATCAGAACGGTCATCACGATGCGGCCGCCGTACTTGTCGGTCCAGATACCCAGCGGCACGCGGATCAGTGAGCCGGTGAGCACCGGCGTGGCGGTGAGCAGGCCGAACTCGGTGGCGTTCAGCCCCAGTGTCTTCTTGATCGGGATGCCGATCACGCCGAACATCATCCACACCATGAAGCACACGGTGAATGCGAGCGTGCTGACGATCAGCACCGACAATGCCTGCCGGCTCATGGTGGGGTTGCTCATGCCAGCGCCCTGCTGTTGTTCATGCGCCCACTCTAGGCAGGCGTGCGCGCGGGCGGCATCCTTCGGTGGCAGGGTCGGGCCGAGGCAGAAGAACGATGCGCCCGGGTGGGCGCATCGTCATCAAGAACTATGGAGCGGCGAACCGGCTCAAGCCAGCCCGTGTTCGGTGGCCAGCACCGCCGCCTGCACGCGCGAGCTGATGGACAGCTTGCGCAGCACGTGCTGCACGTGGATCTTGACCGTGGTCTCGGCAATGCCCAAGGTGCGCGCGATCTCCTTGTTGCTCTCGCCGCGCGCAATGCCGCGCAGGATGTCGTGCTCGCGCGGCGACAGGCCCGACAGCACCGACGGCGCGGGCTGCGGCGCTTCGCCCCGCGGCGCCACGGCGACAGTGCCGCGGAACGCGCTGACGAGCTTGCCCGTCATCTCCTCGGCCACCACGCTCTCGCCGCGCACCGCGCGCCGGATCGCGTGGGCCAGCGCGTCGCCTTCGATGGTCTTGAGCAGGTAGCCGCAGGCGCCGCCGCGCAGTGCGGCGGCGAGGTCCTGTTCGTCCTCGCTGACGGTGAGCATCAGCACCTTCACGCCTGGCACCGCCTGCTGCAGCGAAGGCAGCGCGTCGACGCCGTTCACCCCGGGCAGGTGGTTGTCGAGCAGGATCACGTCCGGCTGCAGCTCCTGCGCGCGGCGCAGCGCCTGGCCGGCGTCGGCTGCGTCGCCGACGATCAGGAACTGCGGGTCACGCGACAGCAACGCCGACAGGCCGCGCCTGAACAGCGTGTGGTCGTCGACCACGAGGATCCGGATGATGGCGGTGTCGTTCATCGTGTGAAGGGTGTGGTCAGCCCACCGATTCGAATGCGGCAGCGGCTTCGGCAGGGGCGTGCGCCCCCGGGCGCGCCACCGCCCCGGCCGATGGCGATGGCCGCAACGACAGCACGACGGACGTGCCGCGGCCACAACCCGAGTTCATCTCGATCCCGGCGCCGATCCGCTCGGCACGCTCCCTCATGATGCGAATGCCGACATGCGTCTCGTCGGGCGCACCCTGTTCCGGGTCGAAGCCGAAACCATCGTCGCGCACCTCGAAGCGCCAGACCGGCTGCTGCTCCACGTTCACCCACACCTGCGTGGCGCAGGCGTGCTTGCGCACGTTCGACAAGGCTTCCTGCACGATGTGCAGCACCTGCACCTGACGGTCGGGCGCCAGCGGCAGGCCATGGCCCTGCATCTGCAAGCTGGCCTTCAGCCCGCTCTGGTGCTCGAATTTGCGCAAGGTGGTCTGCAGCGCGGGCTCGATGTCCTCGGCGTTGGCGCGGGTCCGGAAGTGCACCAGCAGTTCGCGCACGTCGCCATAACTCTCGCGCACGCCGGCGTCGATTTCGGCCAGCACCTGGTCCACGCGCGGCAGGTCGCCGCTGCCCAGCGCATCGTGCATCAGTTGCACCTGGATCTTCAGGAAGGCGAGCGACTGTGCAATCGAGTCGTGCAGCTCGCGCGCCAGCAGGTTGCGCTCCTGTGACACCGCCGCTTCCTTGGCCAGCCCGTCCAGGCGCAGGTTCTCCATCGCCGTGGCGAGGTGGGCCGCCAACGCGTCGAGCAGCGACCGTTCGGCGCCCGACAGCGCGATGTCGGCGTGGAAGAACAGATCCACCTCACCCAGCGTGCGCTCGTGCAGGCGGACCGGGATGGACACGACCGTGCGGAACCCTGCCAGCTCGCAATACGGCAGCGGCGGGCCCGCGGGGTGGATCGGAATGACCCGCGTGCCCACGGACGGGTCGCTGGCGCCACAGTGGCACGCGCCCGCGTCCAGGCACTGTTCGCCTTCGACCATGCCGCCGGGCAGGCCCCGGCTGGCCAGCATCAGGTAGCGCTGGTTGGCCTGGTCGGTCCAGCGCAATGCCACACCGTCGGCATGCACCACCCGGGCCACCCGCTCGCTGAAGCCGGCGGCCAGTTCGTCCAGCGTGTCGGCCCGGGTCACCAGGGTGGTCACGTCGTAGAGCGCCTCCAGCCGCTCGCGCTTCTCGTGCAGCTCGGCGGTCTTCTCGGCCACCTTGGCTTCGAGGTTGCGGTACATGGACTGAAGGTGCCCGGTGAGTTCGTTGAAGCCCGCCGCGAGCGTGCCGAACTCGTCGCTGCTGACGCTGGGCACGCGGGCGCTGAAGTCGCCCCCCTGAATGCGCTCGATGGCCGCCTTCAACTGGCCCACCGGCTCGAGCACGAACCGGTAGCCGGTGTAGACCAGCGTTGCTGCGCCGGCCACGGCCAGCATCATCACGGCCAGCTGCAACAGGTGCAGCAGCGCCGTCCAGCGCGACATGTGGGTTTCGATGCCGGCCACGAGGGCGTCGATGTGGCGCGTGAACGCGGCGGCATCGGTGCGCAGCGCCGCCGCCCCGGCCATCGGATCGACAGTGGCCGTGACCCAGCGCTTTCCAAAGGCGAGCCAGTCGTGTTCGACCTCGGCGAAGCGGCGCCGCACCTCGTCGTCCCAGGGCATGAACAGCGGGCGTTCGGCGTCGCCTTGGCGCAGCAGCACAAGGCTGGCCTCGAACTCGCGCGCCTGGGCTGGCACGGCGGCGGTATCGGCGGTGGCCAGCGACAGCGCCAGGCGATAAGCCTGCATGCGCATGCGCCCGGCCTCGTTCACGGCCGCGGCGCCACCTTCGAGCTGCCATGACACCCACAAGGTGAGTGCGATCGACAACACG
>JANOQS010000402.1:0-3416 GCA_031414975.1 Methylibium sp.
GCGGTGGGCCTTTCGAGAGCATGAACCTGCGTGACGGGCTGGGTGACGACGAGTCTGCCGTGGCGGCCAACCTTGCCAGGCTGGCGCAGGCTGTCGGCGTCACGCCGGTGTGGTTGAACCAGGTGCATGGAACCCGCGTGAAGCGTTTGACCGCGGCCGATGTTCCAGTGGGGCGGCTTGTCGAAGAAGCCGACGCGAGCGTCACCACCGAGCCCGGCATCGCCTGCGCCGTTCAGGTGGCCGACTGTCTGCCCGTGTTGTTCGCCGCTCCGCAGGGCCGCGGTGTGGGCGCGGCACACGCCGGCTGGCGCGGGCTCGCACACGGCGTGTTGGAGAACACGGTCGAGGCACTGTGCGAAGCGGCGGGCTGTGATCCGGCGCAACTGCAGGCCTGGCTGGGCGCGTGCATCGGCCCGCGCCAGTTCGAGGTGGGTGCCGATGTGTTGCAGGCCTTCGGCGCGTCGCCCGATGCCGCCGGGCCGTCACGATTCGTGCCCCGCACCACGGGCAAGTGGCTGGCCGACCTGCCGGGCCTGGCGCGCGACCGTCTTCAGGCCGCCGGCGTGTCGCGCATCAGCGGTGGCGAGTGGTGCACCGTCGAGGCGCCATCACGGTTTTTCTCGTACCGGCGCGACCGCGCCACCGGGCGCATGGCCGCGCTGGTCTGGCTCGACCGCCCGATCGGCTGACGCCGCTGCGGGCAGGGCGCGCTGAGCGGCCTGCCGGGCCAGCCGGGCTTTTCGCCGCGCCGGTGTGCTCAACAGGTACAGCACGATCGCCAGTGGCAGCACGCCGTACAGCACGAAGGTGACCAGCGCGCCCAGCAAGGAACCGTCACTGCTGGTGGCCTCGGCGACCGTCATCATCACCGCCACGTACATCCACCCGATGGCCACGAGAATCACAACAGGCATGCCACATCCCAAAAGCTGAAAACTACAATGCGAAAAAACATTCGCCGACTCCGGGCGCCCGGGTAAGCCCACTTCTGACCCGGATCAACTTGATTACACAATTCCTGCCCAAGGCGACGCGTGAGGAACCCCATGAAAAAATCATTGTCCGGCAAGGTTTCAGCCCCCGATGCTGCCGAAGCCTTTGCGCACAACGCCAGCGAGGCCATGAAGGCGCTGTCCAGCCTGAACCTGCCGCTGACGGCGCTGACCCAGATGCAGGGCGACTATCTGAAGCAGGCCACCGACCTGTGGAACCAGTCGCTCCATGCGCTGACCCCTGGCGCCGGCGCACCCAACGCAGTGCCCAAGCCCACCGACCGGCGCTTTTCGGCACAAGACTGGGCCAGCAACCCGGCCGCCGCCTACACCGCGCAGATGTACCTGCTGAACGCCCGCACCTTGATGCAGATGGCCGACGAAGTGCAGGGCGACGAAAAAACCCGCCAGCGCGTGCGCTTTGCGGTGCAGCAGTGGGTCGATGCGACGTCGCCCAGCAACTACCTGGCGCTCAACCCCGAAGCCCAGCGCAAGGCGCTCGAAACCCAGGGCGAAAGCATCGTGCAGGGCCTGCAGCACCTGTGGCATGACGTGCAGCAGGGCCACATGTCGCAGACTGACGAGAGCGTCTTCGAGGTCGGCCGCAACGTGGCCACCACCGAAGGCAGCGTGGTGTTCGAGAACGACCTGTTCCAGTTGATCGAGTACAAGCCGCTCACGGCCAAGGTGTACGAACGGCCGGTGCTGTTCGTGCCGCCGTGCATCAACAAGTACTACATCATGGATCTGCAGCCGGAGAACTCGCTGATCCGCTACACGGTCGAGCAGGGCCATCGGCTGTTCGTGCTGAGCTGGCGCAATGCCGACGACAGCATGGCCGAGTTCACCTGGGACCAGTACATCGAGGACGCAGCCATCCGCGCGATCGGCCTGGTGCAGGAGATCTCGGGCTCGGCCAAGATCAACACGCTGGGCTTCTGCGTCGGTGGCACGATCCTGACCACCGCGCTGGCCGTGCTGGCCGCGCGTGGTGAACGCCCCGCCGCCAGCATGACCTTGCTGACCACCTTGCTCGACTTCAGCAACACCGGCGTGCTCGACCTGTTCATCGACGAGTCGATGGTGCAGATGCGCGAGATGAGCATCGGCCCGGACAGCCCGAACGGCGGCGGGCTGCTGAAGGGGCAGGAACTGGCCACGACCTTCAGCTTCCTGCGCCCGAACGACCTGGTCTGGAACTACCTGGTCGGCAACTACCTGAAAGGCGAAACGCCGCCGCCGTTCGACCTGCTGTACTGGAACAGCGACAGCACCAACCTTCCGGGGCCGATGTACTGCTGGTACCTGCGCAACACCTACCTCGAGAACAACCTGGTCACGCCGGGCAAGGTGACGGTGTGCGGCGAGAAGATCGATCTGGGCGCGGTGAACCTGCCCAGCTACGTGTACGCCTCGCGCGAGGACCACATCGTTCCGTGGGACGGCGCCTACGCCAACACCCGGGCGCTGAAAGGCCCGGTACGCTTCATGCTCGGTGCCTCTGGCCACATTGCCGGCGTGATCAACCCGCCGGCCAAGGGCAAGCGCAGCCACTGGGTCGGCAGCGGCACCAGCCTGCCGGCCAAGGCGCAGGACTGGTTCGACAAGGCCAAAGAGCACCCGGGCAGCTGGTGGACCGACTGGTCACAGTGGCTCAAGGGCCACGCCGGCAAGCAGGTCGCGGCGCCCAAGGCGGCGGGCAACCGCAAGTACAAACCCATCGAGGCCGCGCCGGGCCGCTACGTCAAGCAGAAAGCCTGAGCGCCCGCACGTCCTGTAACGCCTTTCAATCATCCCAAAGGAGAGAGAAAACATGAGCAAAAAAGTAGCGTACGTCACCGGCGGCATGGGTGGCATCGGAACGACCATGTGCCAGCGCCTGCACCGGGACGGGTTCATCGTCATCGCCGGCTGCGGCCCGAGCCGCGATTTCGACAAATGGCTGGGTGAGCAGAAGGCGCTCGGTTATTCGTTTTTCGCCTCGGTCGGCAATGTGGGCGATTGGGACTCCACGGTTGCCGCGTTCCAGAAGTCGAAGGCCGAACACGGCCCGATCGACGTGCTGGTCAACAACGCCGGCATCACGCGTGACGGCATGTTCCGCAAGATGTCGCGCGCCGACTGGGACGCGGTGATCGAGACCAACCTGACCAGCCTGTTCAATGTGACCAAGCAGGTCATCGACGACATGACCGACCGCGGCTGGGGCCGCATCATCAACATCAGTTCGGTGAACGGCGAAAAGGGCCAGTTCGGCCAGACCAACTACTCGGCCGCCAAGGCCGGCATGCACGGCTTCACGATGGCGCTGGCCCAGGAAGTGGCCAACAAGGGCGTCACCGTCAACACCGTGAGCCCGGGCTATATCGCGACCGACATGGTCAAGTCGATCCGGCAAGACGTGCTCGACAAGATCGTCGCCGG